>NZ_CAXOMR010000018.1:0-48027 GCF_964210535.1 Rothia mucilaginosa | reverse complement strand
TTCGGATATGCCGGGTCGGGACGGGACGGGAACGGGCAGGGCACCGCTCGCGGTAGCGAGCAGAGTGCCCCTGTAACTGAACCTTCCGCTGGGACTCAGGCGGCGAATTCCTCCCAATTACTCCGAATCGATTTGAATCATGAGGGTGACGGATTCGGATATGCCGGGTCGGGACGGGACGGGAACGGGCAGGGCACCGCTCGCGGTAGCGAGCAGAGTGCCCCCCTAACTGAACCTTCCGCTGGGACTCAGGCGGCGAATTCCTCCCAATTACTCCGAATCGATTTGAATCATGAGGGTGACGGATTCGAATCCGCCGGGTCGGGTCGGGACGGTAAAGCCGATAAGAACCTAACCACTTCAGAATCGAAACGTCCTCGTCATCGCCGAGCTCGACCCCGCCGAACTAGCAAGAGGTAGAAGTGAAAGCACAAGACTATTTGATGCTCAATGCACGAACCATGACTGAAGCTCAATTCCAATCAGCAATCATCACCCTGGCAACCCGCCTGGGATGGATGCACTACCACACCCATGACTCCCGCCGGTCGCCGGCTGGTTTTCCTGACCTGGTCCTCGTCCACCCCCTCAAGCGGCGAACCCTATTCAGGGAATTGAAGACCATGAAGGGGCGAGTCTCCGCAGCACAAGTCCAGTGGCTCGATGCGCTCGCTTCAGCTGGCCAGGACGCTGGAGTGTGGAGGCCTGACATGTGGACAGCAATCGTGAAGGAGCTGAGTCAATGACTGAGCAAGATGTCGCTGAGATGCGCCGCCGGGTGCGAGCCACCCTGAATGTCTTGGCCTTTGCCCACGTTCGAGCTGAGGACATGGGGGCATCAGCTGAGGCGCTCGAAGATGCTCCGTTGGAAATGGCGTTGCTAGATCAGCTTCGGCAGGCTGTGGTTGAACAGGGTACCGAGCACGGGAAAGGTCCTTCATCTGCCGGGTCGCGCTCGCCCTTGGATGTGGCGGCGTTGGATTTGTGGACTGCGGTGGGTCGTTCTGCTGCGGAGACTGCGACAGCTGTGGGGGTACCTGCGGGGAAATCTCCAGCTGACACTATGCGTGCCGTCATGCCTCATATCGCTCATGCTAGTCTTCCTGTTCTGATCTGGATTGGCGAGGAATGGAGCGAGTGGCAGTCAAAGATTCAGGAGTATCTGCAACCTACCCGCCGTACACCGATAGACCGCGTGTGCCCTGTCTGCCACCAGAAGCTCCGAATTTGTCGAGATGAATTCGGGGCGACGGTGCAGAAGCCATGCCTGGTAGCTGTCTGGGACATCGAGGGGGAGCAGGTTCAGCGCGTCGAGTGCTCTGCTTGCTCTGCGATTTGGCCGCGTGCTTTCCTCTGGAATCTGCTATCTGCCGATGAGGAGGAGGAGACGCTGGTTAGACTGTCCTCTGGTGTGTAACGGGGGTGGTTGCACAGGTGGGGATGATGACGCTAGACTATCCCGCTTACCACTGGTGTGTCCTCTGCCTAGCAGGGGGGTGGTAATGATGCGGGAGACATGTTCAGTCGTGTCGGATTCTTCCTCTGGTGGGGGAGGAGGGAAAGCAATAGCCTCCCCCACCAGGTACCAGCCCGCAAGCTACAAATGAATAGTGGAAGAAGGAGGAAGCGTATGGCGACTAGCCGCACCGGAACCGCCCGCTGGAAGAACCTCCGGAAGCAGGAACTCGCCGCAGCTTTTGAACGCGGCGACATGCGCTGTCCTATTTGTTTCGTTGCCTATGATTGGCACAGGTCGAAGCAACCGAATAGTCCCGAGCTTGACCACGTGACAGCTCACGCTGAAGGTGGCAAAGATGTTGTGGAGAATACCCGTGTCATCTGCCGCCAATGCAATCAGAGACTCGGCGGAAAGCTTGGAGGTAAACGCTCTCAAGCTCGCAAGACGATTAGAGTTGCTGAACCGATTCGACCGAAAACAACGCTGATCCTTTAGCCCCAACCACACACCCCAGCCGGTGACCTCTCACCGCTATAAGGGGGACATTATCAACCGGGGCAAGCCACCTGGAGCAAACAGGACCAGGGGGGTACCCCCTCCCCCGGGGGACGAGTTCGCGCCCTCCGGCGATAGCGATATATCCACAGCAAATTTCCACATAATACGGGTTCGACAAGGAGTGATACCTTGAGTAAAGGCAAGCCTAAGCAACTCGAACCTATCGATTTCGAGGGAGCCACCCAAGAGGAAGGCTCCCTTTCTCATGCCACCGCAACCGGCACGCGCCTCGACAGGCTCCGTGCCCTGCGCAGCAAACTCGCCGCGCACATCGACAACCCAAACACGCTGGCCCGTGACCTCGCAGCGCTCGCACGCCGATTCCAGGATCTCGATAAGGACATCGAGGAGCTGGAACAGCTAGAGCAGCAGTACGGGACCGAGATTGAAGGAGAGCACCATCATGAAGAAGATGCCCCCTTCGACCCGTCCACTCTCTGAGGTCGCCGCACAGCTCAAGATACCTACTGGAATTGTGGCGACCGGCTGGCCGTCCATTGCCCGGCAGCTCATGAAGATGAGCTACCCACTCGACCCCTGGCAGATTGATATTGGCAAGCTCATCTTCGCGAAGCGCAAGGACGGGTTCTACGCCGCAGGCGTGGGTGGCGCCGCACTGAGCCTGCCTCGACAGGTCGGCAAGACCCACATGATTGCTGGCTTTATCTTCGCCGCATGCATCGCTTCTCCGAATACGCTCGTCCTCTGGTCGGCGCACCGCGCTCGCACCCACAACGAAACCTTTCAGTCGATGCAGGGCATCGCGGCTCGCCCGGCGGTTGCCCCGTTCATCTCCCATGTCCGCCGCGGTGCCGGCCAGGAAGCCGTAGAGTTCGCGAATGGTTCACGAATTCTCTTCGGCGCTCGCGAATCTGGCTTTGGTCGCGGCTTCGCAAAAGTGGACGTCATTGTTCTCGATGAGGCGCAGATTCTCACCGAGAAAGCGCTTGACGACATGCTCCCTGCGACCAACGCCGCCCCGAACGGCTTGGTTCTGATGATGGGAACGCCACCGAAGCCGACCGACCCAAGTGAGGTGTTCACCCGTCACCGCGCCGAGTCGCTCGCTGGGGATAAGGACAAGCTTTATATCGAGTGCGCTGCCGACCCCGGAGCCCGAGCCGACGATAAGAAGCAGTGGGCTAAAGCCAACCCGTCCTTCCCGACCCGAGTCAGCGCCGTCGCAATCGAACGCATGCGCAAGAACCTCACTCCCGATTCATTCAGGCGTGAGGCACTCGGAATCTGGGACGAAGCCACAGCAACCCAGTCAGCCTTCACCCCTGAAGCTTGGCACGCCTGCGAGGGCGAAGCCCCCAAGGAGGGCCGCACCGTATTCGGTGTGCGATTCTCGCCCGACGGTATGGAAGTCGCGCTCGCTGTCGCTCGCCGCCCGGATACTGGCGGCCCAATCTTCATCGAGGGCCTGCGATCTGAACCTCTGTCCAATGGCACCGGCTGGCTCGTAGACTTCCTCGCCGCGCATGCCTCCCGCGCCGCCCAGATTGTCATCGACGGCAAGGCGGGTATCGGCTACCTTACGAACGCGCTCCGTGAAGCAGGCGTGAAATCCAAGACGCTCATCTGGCAGCCATCACTGGACCAGGTCATTGTTGCGCACGCAACGGTAGAGCAGGCAATCATCGGCAAGGACCTCGCTCACAGCAACCAGCCTGAACTAACCCAGCAGGTGCTCTCCTGTACCCGCCGAAAGATTGGCAACCGAGGAGGTTTCGGCTGGCAAGCTGCAGAAGGCGGTAGCGTCACGATGTTTGAAGCTGCCACGCTGGCTTACTGGGGCGCACGCGTAACCAAACGCAACCCCGCACGGAAACAAAGGATTAGCGTATGAGTGACTTCTTCCCTATCCCCGCCGATGGTGGGGATATTTTTACGCCCACCGAGTTGGCGCAGCTACGGCTCATGCGAGACCAGCTACAGGCCAAGCGCGCCAGGAACCGGGTACGACAGAACTATTACGACCAGCGTGTAGGACTCAAAGATCTGGGCATCTCGATTCCTCCGCAGCTGCGGAATATCGATTCAGTGCTCGGATGGCCTGCCAAGACCGTGGATGTACTTGCTGACCGTATCCGATTTGAGAAGTTCATCTCGACTCATGAGAGCAATACCGACCCGTTTGGCTTGAATGAGTTGGTGGCGCAGAACGATTTTCAGGAGGTGTTCGCCCAGGCGGCATCCTCCGCTCTGATTAATTCGTGCGCGTTCATCACGGTCACCCAAGGTGATACGGAGGCGGGCGAGCCGGAGGTCCTTTGGCTACCTCGTAGCGCTCACTGGGCTACCGGACTGTGGGACCAGCGCAAGCGCTCGCTCGCCGCAGGGTTGTCTGTGACCCGTACGGATACGGACGAGTTTGGGGACGTGACGGTACGTGAGGTGACCGTGTACCTGCCGGATAAGACGGTGGTGCTCGGGTTCCCTGCGGCTGGTGAGCGTGCTGAGGCTACCGCTGTTGTGCTGCCGAACCCAGTGGGGCGTCCTTTGATGGTTGCTCTGGTGGTGGGGGCTGACCTGCGCCGCCCGTTTGGGCGCTCGCGGATTACGCGGGCGGTCATGTCGCTCACGGATTCGGCGGTGCGTACGATTGTGCGTTCCGAGGTTGCGGCGGAGTTTTTCTCGACGCCGCAGCGCGCTATTTTGGGCGCAGACCCGGAGGCGCTGGAAGCGTCGAAGTGGGACGCAGTCATGTCGAAGATGCTCGCGATTAGCAGGGATGAGAACGGTGAGTTGCCGCAGATTCAGCAGTTCTCACAGATGTCGATGCAACCGCACACTGAGCAGTTGCGACAGTGGGCGGCGTTGCTGGCGGCGGAGTCGTCTATCCCGTTGGATGAGCTTGGTTTTCCCTCTGATAACCCTTCGAGTGATTCAGCAATTCAGTCGCAGCGCGACCCGTTGCGGCTGGCGGCGGAGCGCTGTATCAGGGGGTTCCAGTCTGCGTTGCGTCAGGTTGCTGTGCTGACGGTGGCTTTGCAGCATGGGTGGGAGACCGCCCAGGAGGCAACAACTGTACAGGCGCACTTCGCACCGACGGTGCATGTCTCGGATGCGGCTGCGGCGGATGCTGTGCTGAAGCAGGTGCAGGTCATGCCGTGGCTCGCGGAATCCGGCGTGGTGTTGGAGAAGCTCGGATACAGTGCAGCGACAGCGGAGCGGCTCATGAGTGATAAGCGGCGTGCCGAAGGCGTCCAGGCTCTTGGGTTCTATAAGCGGTACAAGGAACGCAAGGATGCTGAGAAGGCGCAGTGGCAGGAGAAGCTCGCGAAGCAACCGCTGGGTGAGTTTGAAGTAACAGAATAACGGAATGATAGCGAGGTACCCCCGGTATGGAAATGCAGGATATTAGGTACCTCGCCGAAGGCTTGAACGGTATCGTGGCGGAGGCTACAGATCTGTTTGAGGCACGCATCAGGGAGCTTGTTGAGCAGGGTGCACCGTGGGAGCTGGTGCGTGAAGAAGCACGCCGCATGTTCATCTCACTGGTGGACGGATACCGTGTGCAGGCTGAAGCTTCGGGGGAGGAATGGTACCGGTATCTGCGGGAGCTCGCTGTGGGGGAGGCCGCAGGGTTGCCTTCTGTTGAGGTGCCGCTGGTGGAGCGCAGGAAGTTGAGCTCTGCTGTCTGGTGGGCTTCGCAGTGGCTAGAAGAGCCGAACGTGGATGTGGAGCGTGCACTGGCGGTGCTATCCGAGCGACTCGACCAGTTCATCAAACATGCCGGGCGTGAGAAGGTCACGCAGCTTGCGGTGGCAGATCCGGCGGCGAAGCGTTTCGGGCGTGTGCCGGTGGGCTCCACCTGCACCTGGTGCGAGATGCTCGCTTCGCGCGGGTTCGTCTACACTAGCCCTAAAAGCGCCGGTATGTTTATGCGGTTCCATTACAAGTGCGATTGCCAGGTGGTGCCCGGGTTTGAGGGCAAGAACCCGGTGGAGGGTTACGATCCTGGCGTGTATAAGGCTCGGTATGATGCGGCTGTTGAAGCGTTGCGTGCGGAGTCGAAGCCTGGAACACGCTTTGTTGATCGGGACGTGGCATTGCAGATGGGGGCGATGTTTCCCGAGGTGTACGGCCGTAAATCGGCGGCTCTGGCATGGGAGGGTGAGACTATCCCTCTTGGAGATGGTGTTGCTGCACGTGTGGCGGCAAAGCATACCAAGCAGGATGCTCAAGCGTTGCAGCGCTGGGCAGAAGGTAAACAGCCAGATGGGACACCATATTATGTGCGTCTGCAGAAGGCGATTCTGGGTGAGATTCCCTGGACTCGTGAGCTGAAAAAGCTTCGTCACGACTTGGATAGCGCGATTGACCGGTCTGTGGTCTTAGAGTCGTTTACGGTATCGCGATGGGCACCATTAGAGACTTTCGGTGTGGGCAAGATTGAGGAAATATACTCGCTTCGAGGCTCATTCATAGAGCACAGACCGTATATCGCTGCTGCTGATAAACCTAGTGGGGTAAAAACTAGTAGTGGACGAGTTCAGATGCACGTGTACGTTCCTGCGGGGTCTGGGCTCGCGCCGGTCTGGACACACACAGAGAAATATCGGGGCCAGCGAGAAATTCTGTTGTTACGAGGTGGTATGCTAGACATAATAGACGTCATGAGTATGCCTGACGGTTCCCCGCTGGTTTTTGCATATTATCAGGAGGTTCCCCATGAGTAGCGAGATCGCAGAAGAAGCTTACGATTATCGTGAAGACCCTGAGTATTGGCGTGCCCCGTTCGATTTTACGAAGCCCATATCTGATGCAAATACTCCGGAGGGGTGGATGCGTGCTGAGCTGAAAGGGCGTTTTTTCAACGCTCCGGTGGCACGCCCCGGTGCCGAATATGAGTGGGGTTTAGCAGAGATTAAGCGTAGGAACGAAGCTAAGGAATTCCCCTTCAAATATAGCGAAGTAACCAGGTTGTATCGTGAGAAGGTAGCTAATGGTGAGTTGCCGGATGTTTATGCTGGCACTCCATACGATTTGGCGCTTCTGCCTTTCTAACATAGTTTCCCTTTCCGCCCGGGGTTTTGGGCGGCATAACCGAATATAGAACATATTTTTTACAACACCACCCGTGTAGACGAGTTTTCGTCTGCACCGGGTGGTGTTGGTGCTTAACGAAGCAAGGAGCAACCCTATGAGTGAGAACACCACAGTCGAGACGGCAGAAGCCTCCGAGCAGCCGCAGGTAACCCCCGCGGATGTCGCGGCGGCGCAGCACGAGCACATGGAGGAACCCGCGTTTCGCACCATCACCTCGCAGCGCCAGCTTGACACCATTATCGCCGAGCGACTCAAGCGTGAACGTGCAAAGTTTGCCGACTACGCCGACCTGCGCGAGAAGGCAGCCACCGTGGACGAGCTGACCACTCGTGCCGAGCAGGCAGAAGGGCGTCTAGCCGAGCTCGAGCACGCGGAGAAGGTGCGCGGATGGCGTGAAGCCGCCGCCGCCGAGTACGGTGTTCCCGCTTCCGCCCTGCGCGGGGAGACGCAGAAGGAGCTAACCGAACACGCGGCGCTCTTGTCTGAGCTGCTCCACGGCGGTGCTACCGGTGGTGCGGCGGGTAACCGCACCGTCATCAAGACCGAGGGTGAAGGTGCGGGGCTTGCGCTCAATGGCGACCCGCTACTGGACAAGCTCAAGGGCGTCCTCGGCATCTAGCTAATCCTCTTCTAGGAAAGGAAAAACCGTTATGGCTATTACCGCCGCAACTAAGACCAGCAACCTCGCCGGGTTTATCCGCCCCGAGATTGCGCAGGCATACTTCGCAGAGGTTCAGAAGGCCTCTGTGGTGCAGTCTCTGGCACGTCAGGTGCCTCTCTCTGTCTCTGGTGAGGCTATCCCCGTCCTGACTGAGAAGCCCACCGCCTCCTGGGTGGAAGAAGGCGCTAAGAAGCCCACCACCCAGGCGGGGCTGACCATGAAGACCATGACCCCGAAGAAGATTGCCGCCATCGCGGTGGTCTCCGCCGAGGTCGTCCGTGCGAACCCCGGTAACTACATGGAAGTCCTTCGTCAGGAGATCGCTGAGTCGTTTGCTCGCGCGTTCGACGATGCCGTTATTCACGGCACCTCGAACCCGTTCGGTGTTGGTACTAACCTCGCCTCCACCAGCAAGACTGTGAAGCTCGGTACTTCTCCCGCGAACAAGGGCGGTATCTTTGCCGACCTGAACTCGGGTCTGGATCTGCTGGTGAAGGACAAGAAGAAGCTCAACGGCTTCGTGTTCGATGACGTTGCTGAGCCGCTGTTTAATGCCTCGGTGGATGCTAACGGTCGCCCGCTGTTCGTGCCTGAGCCGACCGTGGCAACCGCTGCTGTGCGTTCCGGTACCGTGCTGGGTCGTCCTGCTTCGTTCGCTGATACCGTGGCGAACGGTACCACTGCCGGTTCGGTGGTCGGTATCGGTGGTGACTTCTCGAAGGCGCTGTGGGGCACTGTGGGTGGCATCAACTTCGATGTGTCCACCGAGTCCACCGTGACTATCGGTAACCAGCTGGTCTCTCTGTGGGAGAACAACCTGGTCGCGATTCGCGCCGAGGCAGAGTTCGGTTGGCTCATCGAGTCCAACGCCCACTTCGTGAAGTACACCCTCTAACCTGGGCTGGGAGGTGCGTGACCTGTGATGATGGATGATTTTCCCGAGGTCACCGTGGAGGCGTTGCGGGCGCGTTGGCCGGATATGCCGCCGGGCTCCGAAGAGCATGCTCGTGTCCTTCTTGAGGATGCGGGCGTACTCATCCGTGCGGCAGCGCCCGGCTGGTTCAACCTGCCGGCAGAGGCTATCACGATTGTGGCGTGCCGGATGGTCAAGCGCGCCATGGCAGCAGGGGCATTTGTGGAGGGTGCGTCATCTTTGACGCAGACGGCGGGGCCTTTTAACCAACAGGTTAGCTTCGCAAACCCGAACGGGGATTTGTACCTATCCCGAGCTGAGAAGAAGCTGCTCGGTATCGGGTCGCAACGCGCCACCACCATTGACCTATTCCCTGCCCCCGGTTGCGGGATGGGAGGTGAAGTGCATGGGGTGGCTCAAACCCCGGTTCACGGTCTCACACTCGGCCTGGACTGAAGAAACACCTGATAGTTGGGGTTCCCCTACACGAGGCTGGAGTGCTGCAGTGCAGGTTGAGGTGTTTGGGTGGGCTCCACCGGGCGCGGATTCTGAGATTCGGGATACCGCGACCGGGGTTCGCCGTGACCTTGACCTGTACGCTCCAACCGGGTTCACCCGCCCCCGCGACCGGGTAACCGTGGACGGGGTGCTGTACGAGTGCGTCGGCTGGCCAGAAGACTACACGCACGGCCCTTTCGGATTCGAGGCGGGGTACCGTATCAATCTCAAACGAGTGGAAGGATGACAGACGAGTATGGGCAAGACGAAGGTGAAGCTGACGTTGGCGGGGTTCTATGGGCTGCGCACCAGCCCGGAGATGCTTGCCGCCCTGAACACGGAGGCGGCGAAGGTTCAGGCTCGCGCCGGAGCCGGGTTCGCGTCCTCCGCGAAAGCTGGCGCGAAAACAGCGGTGGCGCGTGTCTACCCGACCGGTGCCGCTGGTGTCCGGGCGGAAGCTAAGCACGGTGCCCTGTCCAAGGCCGTGGGCGGGTGGAACCGATGACACCGCAGGTTGGTTCTGGCAGGTTGTATGCTCCGGATGTGTTCGCAGCGCTCCGCAAGGAGGCAAAAAGCTTGTGGAGTTCCCCGGTGTATGTAGCGGAGCCGCCAAACCCGCGCCCGGACGGTGTGTTCGCGGTGTTCACCCCTTCGGGTGGTGCCGAGGGGTCCCCGGCGCATGGGCAACGAGCATTTATTGCCGATGTGTGGGGTTCCACCGCGCAGGATGCGTACAACGCTGCGGAGACGTTGCGGGGTGCGCTGCGCACCATCGTGAACCAGGAAATCCTCGTAAGTAATGGACAGAGCGTGCTGGTCTACGGTGTGGAGCCTGTGGGGGGTGTGGTATGGATGCCAGACCCTGACGATAAGATCCCGCGATTCCGGATGAACTTCACGGTGACGTACCGGAACGCACAGACAGACCTGTTATAGCCCCTGTTGTGGGGCAGGAAGGAGCATATTATGGCGCTTGTTGCTGATAATGTGCGTGTCGCTGTTACCGGCGGCGTTTACGTTGGTGCCATCGGCACCGCAACCCCGGCTAACGCGACCGCCCCGGTGGACGCGAAGCTGAAGGACCTCGGCTACATTAGCGAGGACGGGGTAACTCAGAGCATCGACTCTGACACCAGTGAGATTAAGGCTTGGCAGAACGGCGACGTGGTGCGTGTCATCCAGACCTCGCACAAGGTCACTTTCCAGTTCACGCTCATTGAGACGAACGAGGAAGTACTCAAGCTGTTCTACGCGGACACCACTGCGAACGGCTCGCTGGTGCGAATGACCGGCGCACAGTCCCCGCACCAGACGTTCGTGCTGGACGTCCTGGACGGCAAGAAGGTTCTGCGCATCGTCATCCCCGACGGTCAGGTAACCGAGCGTGGCGAGGTGACCTACAAGAACGGCGAGGCTGTCGGCTACCAGGTGACCGTCACCGCGTACCCTGACTCGCAGGGTGTGAAGGCGTACAAGCACCTGGGCACCAAGCTCTAAGAGGCTGGTTTAGGTTTGCGGCACGCCCCCTTCTTCTGGTTGTGGCATTGTGGTTGGCTCCCTTTTAGGGTTTCTGGAGCCACAGCCTGCGCACACCATGGGGGGCGTGCCGCGCTCGCTTCCCCTACGAAACCCTACCCGATACTTTTGATTTGGAAGGAAACCCCTCATGTCGGAGAAGAACTACGCGTTTACCCGCACCAGCGATAAGAAGGCTGCAGGTGGCGCGCCGGTCGTGAAGGTGAAGCTGCGCGGCAAGACCTGGCAGGTAGACCCCGCAGCGCTGGATGATGCGGAGCTGATGGAGCAGCTGCTCGCGATTGACGAAGGCAACCCCAAAGGCATGTTCTCCGCGGTGGAGTCATTGCTCGGTGCCGAGGCAAAGCAGGACGTGTTCGACACGCTACGCGACCCTGAGACGGGGCGTGTACCCATGACCTTGTTCACCGGGTTCTTTACCGACATGATGAACGCTTTGAACCCAAACTCCTAAAGCTCGCGGCTCTCCTGCGGGAAAACCGCGAGCTTGTGGAGATTGACCTCATCCGCTACTACCATGCCCCGTACGCCGCCCTTGCCGCGGAGTATGGGGCACAGTTGGTGGCGGCGATGGTCGTGAACCTGCCGCCAGATTCGGCGACCATGCGGCATTACGCGCAAGGTTGGGGGCTGGAAGCCCAGCTGCTGGCCGGGGTGTTTGACCGGCTGGTGGAGGCGAACTGGCAGCGCAGTGCAGACGGGCAGAAAGGCAGAAACAAGCCGAAGCCTCTGCCTCGCCCCGGTGTGCAGGGCGCTGGTGTGCGTGTCGGTTCGGGCAGTATGAGCCTGGACGAAGCGAAATACTGGCTGGCGCAGCGGCGAGCCGGTGGTGGCGCAGTGGTGGGACAAGAAACAATCAAATAACCGGATAGAGGAAGTGATGATATGGCTGGCGGGTATGAGCTTGCGAAGGCGTACGTGAGTGTGCTCGCCTCGACCAAGGGCGCGGGCGCACAGATTGTATCTGAGATTGGTGAGGCTGGCGACCGTGCAGGTTCGCAGGCAGGCACTAAAGCGTCCTCAGCGTTCGGGCGTATCTTCTCATCTTCCGTTGCCCCGCTGGTGGCGAAGGCTATCGGCGGCATCAGCATTGGCTCGGTTTTTGGTACCGCGTTTGCGAAGGGTTTTAACCGCCTGAAGGCTATTGATGTGGCGCAGGCGAAGCTCCGAGGCTTGGGCAATGACGCTGACGCGGTGTCCGTGATTATGCAGAACGCGTCCGCGTCTGTGAAGGGAACGGCTTTCGGCCTGGACGCAGCGGCAACCGCCGCAGCTGGCGCGGTGGCGGCTGGTATCCAGCCGGGCGAACAGCTTGAAGCTGTGCTCAAGTCCGTCTCGAATTCGGCTGCGGCATCAGGCTCCAGCATGGAGGAAATGGGCGGAATCTACGCTAAGGTCGCGAGTGTCGGCAAGGCACAGAATGACGTCCTCGCACAGGTCGCAGACCGAGGAATCCCGATCTACCAGGCATTGGGTAAACAGCTTGGCGTGACGGCAGAAGAAGTTTTCAAGATGGCCTCTGACGGCAAGATCAACTTCGAGCAGTTCGAGAAGGCGATGACCGCCGCCGCCGGTAACGTCGCATTTGAGATGGGCAACACGCTACCTGGCGCGTTCGCCAACGCACAGGCCGCGCTCGGTCGCTTCGGTGCAAACATCCTTACCGGCATATATCCCGCGCTCACCAAATTCTTCCTGGCATTCCAGCAGTGGATGAAGCCGGTCGAAGCATTCGGTAAGGTTATCGGCGCACAGATTGGGGCGGGTATCACCAAGGCTGGAGAAGCCATTAGCGCCTTTGCTGCGGGCTTCAAGTCCACCATGGGCGATGGTAAGAGCTTCACGGTCACCTTCGAGATTATCCGTGAAGAGATTGCCCGGTTTGCCTCCGCGTTCCAGACCCAAGGCACGGGCATTGTCGGTGTAGCCCAGAAGGTAGGGGCATTCCTTGGGACCGTCTTACCTCCTCTGCTGCATTCCTTCGTCTCGGTTGCACTGAATATTATCCGAGTGGTGGGCTCCCTGGCGGTTGCGTTCAAATCCGTACTCCCTAACTTCAGTGGAGCAGGGGACGGCGCAAACATAGCAACAAGTGCATTCGATATCCTCGAATCTTCTATCCGTCTACTCTCAACTGGCCTCTTCCAGCTCTCCCAGTTCATCGAAAACCATCAGCAGGGAGTCGGCAGGCTCGTCCTCGCACTCGGGACCGCCGTCACCGCATACAAAGGTGTGACAACCGCAATCGGGCTGGGAAAGAGCACCATCGAATCCTACAACACCGCTATGGGCGCCATTTCGTCGGCCAAAGACACCGTCATGGGCGTAGCCGAAGGATTCAAAATGCTAACCAGCGGAGCAGGCTCCGCCCGAGAAATCGCAGAACTCGGAAGGAACTACCAGCTGGGTGCAACCGCCGCCTCCGTCTACGAGGTCGCAGTCCGCGCAGCAGCTACAGCACAAACCGCCTTCAACACCGCCGCCGCAAACATCGCAGGCAACCTCTCCAAAGCATTTGGTCTGATGAAGGCTAATCCCTTTACCTCTCTGGTCGGTGCTATCGGCATCGTAGCAGGTGCGCTCGCCTACTTCTTTACTCAGACGGAGACTGGGCGCGCCGCGTGGGAATCGTTGATGCAGGCTATCCAGCCCGCACTGAACACAATCCTGCCACTCATTGGCCAGCTGGGCGAGAAGCTCATCCAGTCACTGCAACCGGCACTTCAGCTCATCATCCCCGCCCTGCAGCGGTTCGCAGTCATGGCAACCCAGCTATTCACTGAGGTTGTCCAGGCTGTCCAGCCAGTCATTGACAGGCTTATCCCGCTCATCGGTCAGGCAATCGCGGCGCTCATGGCGTCCCTGGGACAGATTGGCCAGCATCTTGCACCGCTGCTCCCGATGATTGTCCAGTTCGGCACCCAGATCATGCAGGCGCTCGCTCCGGTGGGAGAACAGCTGATGAATCAGCTTGTCCCTGCGCTCGCTCAGCTGGGAGCTGCGGTCATGGCGATGCTCCCGCAGATTATGGAGATTTTCCGTCAGCTGGGGGAGATGTTGCTTCAGCTCGTGCCGGTGTTTGGTCAGATTGTGGCGGTAGTCGTGGATTTGGGTACTCAGGTGCTCGCTGCGCTGCTGCCTGCAATTCAGAGCCTTCTGCCAGTGCTTGCGGCAATCGTGGGGGCGGTGGCAGGTGTTGTCGTTGTCCTCGTGACCTCGCTGATTCCTGTCTTCGCCTCCGTGGTGCAGGCAATCGTCCCTCTCATCACGACGCTGATTGACATTCTGGTGCCTGCAATTCAGGCGGTCCTGAATGTGGTCACGACCGTGGTGCAGGCAATCGTCCCGATTGTCCAGGGCGCCCTCAATATCGTCGTCGGCATCATCAAGACGGTGACCGCAATCATTAAGGGCGACTGGAGCGCTGCGTGGGAGGGCATCAAGCAGATTGTCGCTGGTGTCTGGGAAGTCATCAAGGGCATTGTCGTTGGTGCAATCAACATCGTTAGCTCCATCATCACGAACGCTGTGAACCTGATTCGTAGCATCTGGGATGCCGCCTGGAACGGTATCGGACGAATCGTCTCAACCATCTGGGAAGGCATTAAGAACGGCGTGGCTGCAGGCATCAACACCGTGGTCGGATTCTTCCGCTCGATGGGCTCAGATATCATCGGCGTGGTGCGGGGCATCCCTGGTCAAATGATCTCTATCGGCCGCGACATCGTGGGAGGTATCGCATCTGGTATCCGCAACGCCGCCGGCGCGGTGATGGATGCCGCCCGCAGTGTCGTCAACGCTCTGCCTGATTTCGTGAAGTCTGCTCTAGGAATTCACTCGCCGTCTCGTGTCATGCGTGACCAGGTGGGCGTGTGGATTCCTGCGGGCATCGCCGCCGGTATCGACAAGACATCCGACATGGCTGTGGACGCGGTGCGGTCGATGACGGACGCTGCTGTTGAGGCAGCACAGGATGGGATGGGTTCTCTCTCGATGGCGCTCACCCCGGGCGCTATCAGTGGCGGGTTCAACATCGGTGGAGTTGCCGCTGGTGTGGGTCGCGCTTCGGCACGCGCTGCTGTGGCGACCCCTGCTGTTGGTAGGGCGTTGCATGTGCATGTGAATGCTGGTGAGGAGATGGCTCCCGAGCGGTTCGGTCGGCGTGTTGGTGAGGCCATGTCGCACCAGCTGAGCGGTTTGGAAGGAGCGTTGCTTTGATAGGTAAGGATGGGCTCCGCGTGGAGCTGACCGGGGCGCACGGCACCCTGGTACTCACAACCTTTGAAGAGCCGGCAGGAGACTTGGAAGTGTGGGTAACCGACCTGGCGGGCTGGGTCGGCGGCGTTGGGGTTGAGTCTGATGATGCGCAGCGCAAGCTCGGGCACGGCATGGTTCACGCCCCGGCGCGCCGTACCGGGCGCACGCTCACGCTCAAAGGTAGCGCTGTGTCGAACACGGGCGTGCAGGTGCGCGAGCTTGCCGACCGGTTCGTTTCATCCCTGCTGTGGGATGGGCGACTCGGCACGCTCCGGGTCGCCACGGACACGCTCGACCTAACGGGAGAGGTCCGGTTGGATGGGGACGTGAAGGTAGAGTTCCTTGGGGATTCCGCCTTTCTATTTGAGGTGCCCCTGTTTGCACCCGAGCCGTGGCTGTACGCGCCACCGCGCACCTATCAGCTTTACCCAGCCGGCGCGGGGGTTGGTTTGCGATTCCCGCTGTTCGTGCCTGAGCAACCCACACGCGGTGTGCTCTCGTTTGGCTCGCAGGCTCCGATGACGACTTCGATTGTAAACGAGGGCAACGTGGATGCCTACCCGATCTACACAGTGCGTGGGGATTGGTCTAGCGGGTTCCGCATCACTGCGGAGAACCGGATTATCGAGTACCCGTACGCGGTATTGGCAACCGCGCCAGTCACAATCGATTGCGCCCGAGGCAGGTTGCTGATTGGTGGCGTGGACAGGACGAGTGAGCTGGTGTCGCGCGAGTGGCATAAAATCCCGCCGCGTGCCGGGTTCGTGCCGGTTGTGCAGGCGCTCGCGCCGGCAACCGGTTGGGTCGATGTAACCGCACGCTCAACATACATTTAGGAGAGAACATATGAGTGTTGGTTTTGGAATGGCGCCGGACGCGCAGGGGAACGGAACCACCCCTGACGACTTGCAGGCAGTGCTCGCGGCGCAGTACCCCGAGCCGGGCATTATCTCCGGCTGCACGGTGGGCACCCGCTCCAGCATGGAATACGTCATCGCCCCGGGCGCAGTCGTGGTACATATCGCGCCGAGCCGTGCGGTGCTGGTGCCGGTGGTCGGGCAGACCATCACCACGCGTCCAGCGCCGGCGACCGGCGCTCGCACCGACTACATTTATGTGGAGCAGCAGACCCAGCCCGTGAACGGATCCATCAGCGCGCGAGTCGCGGTCGGCACCCAGGTGCCAGACAACGCGGTGGTAATCTCCAAACGCGAGATCAAAGCGGGCATGACTGGCACGAACGCTGCACCCGAGACCGCCAACGTGACATTCGCCCGACCTATCGGCGGCACCCTCGGTGTGCTTTTCTCGCACAAGACCGAGACGGATACGGTACACGACAAGACGGACGGCGTGATTACGCGCGGCAAGGGCATGTTCTTCCTGCCCACCGACCGTACCCTCGATATTCGACTCACCTCGTCCATCTCAAGCGTCGCCGCCAACGTTGCGAAGGGGACACTCTCCACCTCCGCAGCTTCCAGTTCCCCGTCCGACCGGGGCAGCGTGAACTACGACATTTATATTGACAATAAGTTGGTGCTGCGCCGCGAGCGAGTCTTCACCAATGTGTGGGACACCGTCGATTATTCGGATGTGGTGGTGCTGCCGAAGGGCTCGCACACGATTCACTACACCGTGAGCCTGCGTGTGTGGGGTTGGGAGAAGTGGACCACCCGCTATGAGGGCTTCGGAGCGAAGTACCCCTCGGATGTTCTGCGGGTTATCGATATGGGCGTGGCGAAGGAGTAGCTGTGGGATTCAGGCTGTATTGGCTGGATACGGTGACCGGTGCGGTCGGTTCCCCCATCCAGGACGTGACCGCATGCTCCTGGGCGATAAGCCTGAACAAGGTCGAGGAACTTACTTTCACGATTCCGAAGCGGAGCTTGGCAGAGCACCAACGCACAACCTATGAACCGCTCACAGGCGGCGTGCTTCTCACCCACACCGGGCAGGACGGCACCGAGTACCCGCTCATTGCCGGACCCATCATCGATTGGGGCACAGAGACCGGCACGAACCTGGAACTCAAGTGCGCGGGTGTGCGTGAGCTGTTCGAGCGACGCACCATCTGGGACACCCTCACCTATAAGAACATGAGCCTAGGCGAGATTGCCTGGGCTCTTGCTGTTCACGGTATGAACCGCCCCGGCGGCGGACTACCGGTGGTGCACGGCGTGCAGGGTGGGCTCGGGGCACAGACCCGAGAGCGCACCTATGAGCGATGGAACGTCGCGAACAACCTCATCGGCAAACGCTGGAGCGAGCTGTCCGCGGTTATCAACGGCCCCGACATCATGCTGCGCCCCCGCTGGAAGAGTGAGGCGCACACTCATATTGAGTGGGTGTTCATGCACGGGGTTGAGGAATACCCATTCATCGCGCAGAAGTTCACGCCGGACTTCGACACAACCGCGCTCGCCGCAGCCGACATTGAGGTGAAGGTGACCTCCACGGGCAAGGACATCACGCACCGCATCTGGTGCACCGGTGCAGGAGAAGGCGAAGGAACCGCCATCGCCTGGGCGGAGAACCTCTCGCAGGTGTGGCGCGACCACGCTCCGTTTGTCGAGGGCATCATTACCGATGCAGATCAGGCCGACACGTTCGTGCTGAAGCAGAAAGCTGAGGGTGCTTTGGCTGCGCGGGCAAAGATGATTGACCAGGTCACCATTGAGATGGGCACCGACAGACTCGGCGCACCGCTCGGGTCGTGGTTTGTGGGCGATACCGCCACCGTAACCCTGGCAGGTTGGCTGTCGGTGCCGGATGGGACGCGGCAGATGCGCATTATCAAGATGACCGGTACCCTCGCCGGGTCGGTGACGCTGGATTTTCAAGAAGCATCCTGGCAATAAAAAAGACAGGGAGGTAACCGGTGGTTGATTATATTGACCAGCGCCCTACGCCCGCGCAGGCGGTGGACACGCTACGTGCGCAGCTCATTAGGGCGCGCACGCCCGCATCTACGCCGCACGGTATTAAGATCGCGCGCCAGAACGAAGCGACCCTGTACCTGGATTCCACCGGTTCGGCGCGCCGCTGGGACGGAGACACGCTCGCGAACTTCGATGAGCGTCTGTCCGAGGCAGGCAAGGTCGTAGTGCAGGCACGACAAACCCTTCAGAAGGCCGAGCTTGGGCTGGTCGAGGCGGAGTCCCGCATCCAGGCGGTGGAGCAGCAGACCAGCAAAGACGCCATCACCAAAAAGGCGGTGGCGGGACTTAAGGGTTTGTCGGAGCCGTGGATTGGGCGGGACATGATTGTGCCCGGCACGATTGATGTGCGGCGTTTGAACGTGACGCAGGAGTTGGCTGCGCAAGTGGTGCGCGCGATGAATGCGGAGACGAAGAACCTGGTGGTGACCGAGGACGCGATTCTGAACAGAGCCACGATTATCGAGGGGCTGGTAACTTCGAAGGTCGCGGCGAAACTCGTAACGAGCGGCCTGCTTCAGACGACGGATGCGGAGCGGCGCGGCCTGAAAATCAACTCGTCCGGCATCACCGCATACAACCACTTGGGTGAACAGACTGTAAAGATTGACGCCAATGGTGTGGAGAATGAGTTCCGCGGCACCTTCCACACCTCCGACAAGTCCAAGCCTGGCCTATCGATTTACACCACCCCCGGTCGCGGCCCAGCGGGGAGCATAGACTCGGTCATCGAGATGCGCACCGGCGCGAGCAATGCCACCACCCCCTCGGGTGTGGTCCGCATGAACCCGCAGGGCGCGCTCACCCTCGGTGTGCAGCCCTCGGGTACGAACCCCGCCGATGTGAAGGGACTCGTGGTGCTCCCTGACGGAGATGTGACCGTGCAGGGGCGCATGATTATGAACCAGGGCATGTACCTGCGCACCCTCATCGAGCAGTCCGAGACGACCATCTTCATCGCGGTTGGGCCGCTGGAGATCCCGCGCCACTCTGCAGTGCGGAGGCGCATCACATTCCGTGAGCAGGTGCAGCTCCCTGTGGTGGTCACGCAAGCCGGCAACTCGATCTGGCCGATTGTGTCGAACGTCTACTCAAGTTCCAGAAGCCACGTTGAGGTGATTGTGCACAACGTGACGAATGAGCTCATCCGGGATGCGTGGGTGGATGTCGTCGTCCTGCCCATCAAACGATAAGGAGAAACGAAGTGACTTTGGAGCAGTGGCAGGCTAAAGCCTTGTACCTTCAGCAAGAGAACGAGAAGCTGCGGCGCGAGCTGCTGGATGAGCGGATTCTTGCCGGTGTCATCCGCCTAGAATCCCCTGAGACCACCCCGGCACCTGATTCGGAGCCGGTGGTGGGTGAGGTTATCGACCCGGGCGAGCTGGTGGGCGATGGGCTCTAAAATCGAGGTGAACTTCGGCAAGACCGGGTACCCGCCCGGCACCACCGGAGCCGTCGCGTTCATCCCCGCACACCCCGGCATCGAGTCCGGTACCGCCGAGACGGCCGGGTGGCTCGGGGTAGGGCAGCAACTCTATGAGGCTGCCACCGAGACGGGCATGGTCGAGCTGGCTGTGCCAGAATCTGGTGCAGTGTCCTATGACGTGGTCGCTTACCTCAAAGACGGGGATGGCGTGATGCTGGAGGGGCAGCCCGTGCAGCGTCTCACCATCCAAGCCGGAGACGGTACCGTGACGCTGCAGGACGCACCACTGCTCGTCCAGGCGGGGGAGACTGTCACGACGCAGACCTATGCACGCCCCTCCTGGGCGTCCAGTCCGGTAGAAGTACCCGCTCCCGCGCCGGTACCGCGCCCGGATAAACCCGGTAGTGAGGATGAAGAGCATGTTGCCCCGGTTGCGCCTACGGTGCGTCCCATCCTGGACATGTCCGAGGTACGCGACTATGTAGACAAGCAGCAACGCATTTTGGACGCGAAGCGCTCCTACCGGGCACGGATGCGCTCGATTGTGCCGCCCACCTATTTTTACCCCGACTACTGGAAGCCGGTCGCGGAGCAGAACTGGCACACAATGGCGCAAGCATCCGAAGTCTGCCCGTTCCTCATCATCAACCCGGCGTCTGGCCCTGGAGAAGGCCCCGGCTCCCCGCAACACAAGGATTTCACGAATCAGCTCAAGCTCAACAGGGGTGAATACGGGCAGAAAATCTACGGCTACATTCGGACGGGTGCATCGATTGGGCAGCCACGCGACCTAGAGACCCTGTTCGATGAGGTGCGCAAGTACATCGACTGGTACGACGTGGACGGCATCTTCTGGGACGAAGCGTATAACGGCTGGGGCGACCAGGCAGGCAAAGAGGAATTCCACCACCGCATCGCCGACCGTTTCAATGCCCTGTACCCGTGGATGCCCACAATCGTGAACCCCGGCGCGAACACCACCGCCGGAATGGTCGGCACTGGCTGGCACATGATGACCTTCGAACAAGAAGCCTCCCTGTATCTGACTGATAAGTACCTGGTGCAGGAGCACTATAAGGGGCAGCCGAGGCAGATGTTCTGGCATTGCATCCACGACATCACGGGGTTTGAGCAGGCGGTGCAAGTGCTGCGCCTGGCGGACACCCTGAACGTGGGCATCCTTTATCTGACAGACGACACGATTTGGGAGATCAAGGACGGAGTACGTTCCAGGACGGCGAACCCGTACGATCGTTTGCCTGCCGCGTGGCTGTGGAGGTTGCAGATTGCATGGGCGAAGGGCGAGCTGGATGATTACCTCACCCAGGTTGATATTCTGCGGCAGAACCTTGCCGTGCTCCAGTCTGTAGGTGCTCCGGCGGAGACGCTAACTGTTGCAAGGTTGAAAATTCAAGCGATGACAGGAGGAAACTAGCATGGGTGTGAGTGACAACCTGGCAGAGTCCGGGTTCGTGCCTGCTTATGGGCTGGTGAAGGCGAAGTTCGTTACGCACCAGCACGCGGCGGGTAATGAAGCGGATGGTGTGCCGGTGCAGGGACGTGTGGTGTTTACCCCGACTACTCGGGTTGCGGATGCTGAGACGAAACGAGTTTTTGTTCCTGCGCCGGTGACCGGGTGGCTGCGTGACGGGGTGCTCTGGGACGCACCGCGCGGCGGGAACCAGGGAGTGCGCCTGATGGCTCCGAGCCCGGGGGCGGTGCCTTCTGAATGGGGGTACCGTGTGGAGACGCAGCTACGGGATGTCGCGGGATGTGCCGCGCAGCTGCCGTACCCGAGCATTTATGTTCGCGCGGGTGTGACGCTAGATTTGGCGACGGTTGCCCCCGCCGGTGCGGAGAGTACGATTCCTGCGCCGGTACCGGTGAAGGGTGACCCTGGCGAGCCTGGCCCCAAGGGTGAGCGTGGTGAGGCTGGAGAGCGAGGCCCCAAGGGCGACCCTGGCGAGCCTGGCCCCAAGGGTGACCGTGGGGACCGTGGCGAGCGTGGAGAGCCCGGACCCAAGGGCGACCCTGGTGAACGTGGCGAGCGTGGCGAGCAGGGTCCTAAGGGTGACCCTGGCGGACTGGACGCGGAAGCCGCCGCACTTGTGCAACGCCTCGCCTCCGGGGCAGCCCCGCGCGATACTGGCTGGCGCCGCGAAGAGTCCCCAGCCCTTGCCGCCGGAGCTCTCTTCTACCGTCGCGTCGGAGACTGGTGCATCATCGCCGCCCGCGGCGGCCCATGGGACACTATCACTGTCCACGACCGCCCCGACATCACAGATTTGAATTACCAAGACAGGGGCGAAAAGATACGTCTCAGCAACAACGTTCCACCCGGGTGGCAATCCAACAATCCTGTACTAGCCCCCGTGGTCACAGACACGGGAGAACCCCGAGGTATCATTCTCCTCCACTCAAGGGGCGACGGTAACCGGATTACCTGGCGCCGCGGGACCCTTGACCTTTCCCCACAAAACCGCAGCAACCTGCGGTGTGGCCTGCTCATCTACCCAGCCTACGATACGTTCCCGACCGTGCTGCCGGGCACCCCAGCCTAAACGTGGCGCGGGAACACCCAAAAAATTATTCACTTAGAAAGGACGGAACCAGACATGGCTACCATCGCACAAGAACTCGCTGCCTCCCAGGACGCCGACCTGCTCAAGCGCGCCACCCAGGCCGCCCAGCGCCAGCGTATCCCCAACGCACAGTACTCCGTCGAGGCAAACATTGGGCTACTCGTCTCCCTGCCCGCCGGGGCAGGCTCCACCCAGACCATCGCAGACGAACACGCCTACGCCGTCACTGAGCACGCCAAGGCAGTGGCAGCACTAAATGAGGCGCAGGCCGAACTGGACGCCAAGCGTGCCGCGCTCGCTTCTCCTGGTGCGGACCCGGCTCGTGTGACGGATGAGTACATCATGCACGCCATCGGAGTTCTCTTCAAGGCGCCCAACGCCGAAGAAGCCCCCGCCATGAGCGAATAGGAGCGGTATGTTGCCAGAGATTCCCCGCATCGGGCACCCGGTGCTGGACGGCATCATCCAAGCTACAGTCTCAGTTGGAGCCGTGCTCTTCGCCTTGCTGGTTGCCTGGAATAAGTGGGGCGCCCCTCAATGGGAGCGCCTGAATTCCAGGGTGAGCTCCATCAAGGAGCAGACCAACAATAGCCACGAGACGAACCTGCGCGATGACCTGGATAAGGTTCTCGCGCAGGTGGAGCAGGTGAGTGGGGCGCTGGAACAGATGAACTCCGAGACGAACACCGCCATGCAGAACGTGATGAAGCAACTGGATGTCATCGCCGAGGACTTTACTGCAGCTCGCGCCGAGCACGCCGATTTCCGGAAAGATATTGGTGGGCTGCGGGATGAGATGCGGCATGCGCGCAAGCGCCATGATGCCAGCGAGGACAGGATTACTGCCATCGAAACACGAGGCAGCTCATCTTTTGCCCGCGCTATGAAGAAGGAAGATTAGCCCCCAACATGGGGGCTTCAACGTTTAAGAAGAGGGAGCGATGAGGTATCTCGTAGAAGTTATTGAGGCTGAACAGGCGCCGCCGGGTCAGTCGGCTCAGCCGCAGTCAGAGCAGGCGGCGGTAGCGCCTACCCACCGCACTGTGAATGTGGTGGACGCTGGTGCAGACCCGACCGGTGTGAAGGATTCTACCGCTGTGATTAACGCGGCTATTCGCCGTGTGCATGAGGCTGGTGGCGGCACCGTGCACCTGCCGGCAGGTGCGTACCGCGTGTCCGCGCCGTTCATTGAGCTGCTTGGTGGTGTGCATCTGCAGGGTGCTGGTCGCGAGTCGACCATCATCTTTGCGGACACTGGTGCCGGTTCGGAGCAGAAGACGGCAATCATCCACGCCGGCACTTGGTTCACCCCGCGTGTCGGCAAGGACAATTTGTTGATGGGTGTCTCTGACCTCTGGATTAAGAGCTCGCATCCTCGCCCGTCACACGTCTCGTCGATGACTCCGCGCCCCGGCCAGGACGGGATGCATCCGAATATCGGCGGCATCCTGCTACACACTGAGCTGGGGGACAACCCTCCCGAGCCTGACGGAGCCCACCGCATCGAGAACGTCCTCATCTGGGACACCGCGTTCGGCGTAGCAGTCCTCGGTCTGGATGATCAGGGATGCCAGCTGCGGAACATCCGTGTCCGCCGTACCCTGGGGCCCGGCGTCGTCATCGGCAAGTCACCGGAGCACATCACCTCCGTGACGGCTGGTCGCCGTGAAATCGGTGCAGCAGACAATATTCTCGACGCTGTCGACGTATCGGGTGCCAACATTGCCGGCGGCACGTCGGCGGGCTTCGAAATCTACGCCACCAACACCACCCTGACCTCGTGCAAGAGCTGGTACAACCGACGAAGCATCCACGGCATCGACGGCAAGCCGGCAGGCATCTGGGACACCTCCAACATGCACCGCTTCACCGCCGCCGGCGCAGGCTTCTTCATCCGCGGCGGACGCAACATCCTCACCGCGTGTACTGCTCAGGAGAATGGCGGTCACGGCTTCGTGCTGGTCGGTCATTCCTCGCAGGTCACCGGGTGCCGTTCTGCTTCGAGCTCCTGGCATGACTGTGTCAGCGGTGATGCTAAGCCCAGCGAGGCGGCGGACTTTTTCGTTACGAATTGGGCGCATCACCTCATCTTCTCGAACAACATTGCGCAGGCAGAGTACAAGGGCAAATCCGCGAAGTACGGTGTCGCCGTCGAGAAGTGGGCTCACGACATCAGTGGCACCTCAAACATGACCGTGGACATCCCCACCCCGCACCGCGCCACCGACATGGGCGTGGCTGTGAAGCTGGAAATCAACAACACCATTAATTAAAAGGAGAAAACAATGAAGTATCAGGACATCACCGAGTACGATGCGACTTCGTTCACCGCAGCGAATCGCACTATCAACGACATCGACACCATCGTCATCCATCATTGGGGAAACGACGGGCAGCGCTTCGAGGACGTCTGTAATTTCTTCGCCGGCGGCCCCGGCACCTCCGCACATTTTGTGGTGGAATCGGGTCGCTGCGCCCAGCTTGTGGAGTTCAAGGACATCGCCTGGCATGCGGGCAATTGGGCGGCAAACCAGCGCTCGATTGGTATCGAGTGCCGCCCCGAGATGAGCAACGAAGACTTCGAGACCGTCGCCCAGCTCATCGCCGATATCGAAACCTACTACGGCAAGAGCTTCTATGTGCATGGGCATAAGGATTTCTTCAATACTGCCTGCCCGGGGCGCTGGTATGACCAGTTGGACCGCCTCATTGATCGTGTGAACGCAATCAAGGAGGGTAAGGTTGAGCGCGGCGTTGAGAATGTCCCCGCGCCGCTGGACAAGGCGGAGGTCTCGGCCCTGCGTGCGTCCTGGGAGAAGCTGCAGAACGTAGTAGACGAGCTCGGCAAGGAGATTGACAACAATGCGTAAGATGTCCGCATCTCAGGCAGCGGCGTTTCGTAAGTCGCTGTATGCGTGGGCTCCTGTAATCTCTGGCTTGCTCACCACATTTGGTGTTGTTACTGAGCAGCAGGCCGCCGCGGTAGCGGGTGCGATTATCTGTACTGTCACGACCGCGCTTGCGTACTTCAATACAGACCCGAGCCTGTACAGCGACAAGGCGCCTTCTTCAGAAGCTTCTTCAGAAGTCGAATAAGTGCGTCAAAGTGGGGAGTAAATGGGGACCAACCCCAACTTCACCCTATTTCTACCCCGGAATATCAAGGAAGTCAGGCTTTTTCATAAACAAGGCTTTCTAAAACTTGCGGGGTACGTGAGTACCTCTCTGGTTTAAGGGCAGAGACCCCCTGTGTTCCCCCTCCTCTAAGGGGAACGCAGGGGGTTTCTTTTTCATGTATACTTGGGGTCAAGGAGTTAAACGACCCCTCTGAAACCCTGAGCCTCACCTATTGGTGCGGCAATAACGCTTGGGCGGCCGCGGCTTTACGCTTCGGTCTAGAAGACACCGGAGGCACCACCGGTTAACTCCATATAACTTTTGTGAAAGGCATCCTGCTAAGCGGCAGGGTGCCTTTTGCTATGTCCGGAAGGAACCCTAAAGATGCGGTGCATGTGTACCATGCCAACAGAGCTCAGTAAGAAGCTAGACTAGAATACTCACATGGAACCTGAAAAAATCCCTCCGACGCTGAGCGACCCTATCACTTTCTGCGTAACTAAGATTACGCCGCCGGCACCAGCTAATAAGGCTGAAGCCATGAAACGCCAATGGGTTCTTGAGGAGCGCTTTAAGCGGGGGTCGCATGTTCCAATGCGTACTATCGCACGCGAGTATGACGAGCGTACCGCAGCTGGTGAGGTTCTTATCCCAGAGAGAATTCCACCGTTTCCCCCAATAAACGGAGCTTGATCAGGATAATCACATATTCTGATGTCCTATGAAACCGGCCAGCATCATGTGTCCGTATCTGGAAGATGTGAAATTACTTGGGGCAAACCTATTTGCAGGCTACGTTAGGTCCCATGTGAAAGGCATCCTGCTAAGTGACAGGGTGCCTTTTGCTATGCCCGCACGCTGTGGTTTTATGACGCCCGGATTTTTTTGGGGGGGGGAGGTGCCCGCCCGGTGACGAAACCGCTTGCGGGTCGCGCGGGAGCCCGTATAGTGGGAACTATCGGCGGTACCGCACACCGCCCGCACCATATATATAGCGTGGGGGAGTGAGCATCGCCGATACACACTACACAACCACCGACAGTTCACCGGCAACTTTCCATACACCCCCCCATGTACCCGGTGAACCGACCACGAGCTAAGGACAACGATGAGCCAGCCGAACTTCCCTCCCGCCCGACTCTTTGACGCTTTCGCCAAGCCCGCCTCCACAGAACAGCCCGCGAAGAAGGGACTGCTCGGCAAGCTGCGCCTGAGCGAATCCTCCGAGGAAGACAACTACACGACCGTCATGCTGGTCGGTTTCAACTCCGCTAAGGAACCCCCGGGCAACGGTGAGGACGCCCTCGACGTGATTCACCGCGCGTTCGACCCGTGCGATGAGAGCCCCGGCTTCGACATGGACGACTTCTACGACTACGGTTCCGTCGCCCCGCAGCTGCAGAACAGCGACGACTCCGATTCCACGGTTCTGGTGTGGCCCAAGATGTTCTACAACATGGTCACTATCCCGGAGCGTCGCCTGCGCCTGCTCGTGGTGACCGGCCCCGCTCCCAGCCTGTGCCTGCGGCGGTTCATGACCCGCTTTTTCAAGTACGTGAAGAAACTCCACGTAGACCACGCGATCTTCGTTGAGACCTTCGAGGATGAGGTGGCGCACACCCGCCCGTACCCGTACACGCTGACCACTCACGAGGAGAAGCTAGCAGCAATCCCCGGTATTCTGCACGAGGACTACACCGGTTCTACCTCGGTGACGATGGCGATGTCTGCGCTCGCCGCCGAGCACGGCCTGTCTTCCTCGGTCATGCTGCGTATGAGCATCCCGGGGTATCTGAGCTTTGACCAGCAGAACCCGCGCGCGGTCGTGAGCCTGATCGAGGCGCTGGAGGTCATCCTCGGCATTAAGGTCGAGTCTGAGGAATACGACCGCCTGCGCACCCACGCTGATGAGTGGGAGGCGGAGCTCGCCGAAGAAATGGCGAAGGACTACGAGAAGGTTGAGCTGGTGCGTGAGATTGAGCAGAAGATGGATTCGACTCTGCGCACTGTCTCCGGCGAGGTGATTGCCGAGGATATTGAGGGCTACCTGGATTCCCTCAGCGGCGCCTCCGAGGGCGTAAATCCTGCCGATGATGGTGCGGATTCCGCGGAGGATTCTTCGGAACGTTAGGTCCGTTCGCGCATATGGCGCGGGTATGGGAAAATGATAGGTAACTATGCCCATACCCGCGCCCAGCATCTCGAAAGGATGATGTGATTGGCACCCATGTCGAAGAACCCGCCCGTTCCGGCGGCGACCGACCCCGCGATTATTCGCAACTTCTGCATTATCGCCCACATTGACCACGGTAAGTCCACCCTCGCAGACCGTATGCTGCAGGCCACCGGCGTGGTTGCCCCGCGCGATATGAAGGCGCAGTACCTGGACCGCATGGACATTGAGCGTGAACGCGGTATCACCATTAAGTCTCAGGCTGTGCGCATGCCCTGGGACGTTGACGGCACCTCCTACGCGCTGAACATGATTGACACCCCCGGCCACGTGGATTTCACCTATGAGGTGTCCCGCTCCCTGGCCGCATGTGAGGGTGCGCTTCTGCTCGTGGACGCCGCCCAGGGTATTGAGGCTCAGACCCTGGCAAACCTGTACCTGGCGATGGAGAACGACCTGACCATCATCCCGGTGCTGAACAAGATTGACCTTCCCGCGGCTCAGCCCGATAAGTACGCTGAGGAGCTGGCGAACCTGATTGGTTGCGAGCCGGACGAGGTTCTGCGCGTATCGGGTAAGACCGGTGAGGGCGTTGAGGCTCTGCTGGACCGTATTGTGGAGGCGATTCCCGCCCCGCAGGGTGACGCATCCGCCCCGGCGCGTGCCATGATTTTTGACTCGGTGTACGACTCGTACCGCGGCGTGGTCACCTATGTGCGTGTTGTGGACGGCAGCCTGCAGCCGCGTCAGAAGATTAAGATGATGTCCACCGGCGCCGAGCACGACCTGCTCGAAATCGGTGTGATTTCCCCTGAGCCTGTCCCGTCGAAGGGCCTGGGCGTGGGCGAGGTGGGTTACCTCATTACCGGTGTGAAGGACGTGCGTCAGTCGCGTGTGGGTGATACCGTCACTTCCGCCGCGAAGCCTGCGCAGGAGTCCCTGGGCGGTTACGAGGACCCCAAGCCGATGGTGTTCTCCGGCCTGTTCCCGATTGACGGTTCGGACTACCCGGCGCTGCGTGACGCACTGGATAAGCTGAAGCTCAACGACGCCGCGCTGATTTACGAGCCGGAGACTTCTGCCGCTCTGGGCTTCGGTTTCCGCTGTGGCTTCTTGGGTCTGCTGCACCTGGAGATTGTGCGTGAGCGTCTGGAACGCGAGTTCAACCTGGACCTGATTTCGACCGCACCGAACGTTATTTACGACGTGGTGGACGAGGCCGGCAACGCTAAGCGCGTGACCAACCCGAGCGAATTCCCCGAGGGTAAGGTCGCGACGATTCGCGAGCCCATGGTGGCGTGTACGATTATTGCCCCGAGCGAGTACATTGGCGCAATCATGGAGCTGTGCCAGGCTCGCCGCGGCCAGATTGGCGGCATGGATTACCTCTCCGAGGATCGTGTGGAGATGCGTTACCGCCTGCCCCTGGCGGAGATCGTGTTCGACTTCTTCGATCAGTTGAAGTCCCGTACCCGCGGTTATGCGTCGCTGGACTGGAAGTTCGACGGTGAGGAAGAGGCTGACCTGGTGAAGGTCGACATCCTGCTGCAGGGTGAGAAGGTGGATGCGTTCAGCGCCATTACTCACCGCGATAAGGCGTACTCGTACGGCCTGATGATGACTTCTAAGCTGCGTGAGCTGATTCCTCGCCAGCAGTTTGAGGTGCCGATTCAGGCGGCTATCGGTTCGCGTATTATTGCCCGCGAGAATATTCGCGCGATGCGTAAGGACGTTCTGTCTAAGTGTTACGGTGGCGATATTTCGCGTAAGCGTAAGCTGCTGGAGAAGCAGAAGGAAGGCAAGAAGCGCATGAAGATGGTCGGTCGTGTGGAGGTTCCTCAGGAAGCCTTCATTGCGGCACTGTCTTCGAGCGAGGAGAAGGAAAAGAAGAAGTAGCCTTCGCCGTTTCCTGGCTTTTCCGGCTGTGTGCCGACCTGTTTGTGTAGAGAACCCGGCTGGTGCCCCGTGTACCGCCGGGTTCTCTGCACGCTGTCTGTTGATGCCGCCCGCGTAGCCGCATACGCGGTGCCCGTATTGTTGATTCACTACTCGTACACCTAGTTCCAGGAGGCAGAATGCCCGCCCAGCCCACCGGCGACCCCGCACCCCGCGACGGGCGCATCCCCGCCACCAGCGCCGCAGGATGCGAAAACCGCGACTTCAGCCTCTACGTACACATCCCCTTCTGCTCCGTACGCTGCGGCTACTGCGACTTCAACACCTACGCCACCGAAGACTTCGGCGACGGCATCGGCCTCGGCACCTACGCCGACGACGCCATCGCAGAAATCCTCTTCGCCGCACGCACCCTCGAAGCATCCGGCGTCGCAAAACGCCCCATGCATACCGTCTTCTTCGGAGGCGGCACCCCCACCAAACTGCCCGCCCGCGACCTCGTGCGCATCCTGCAGGCAGCCATCGACGTCTTCGGCATCGTCGAGGGCGCAGAAGTCACCACCGAAGCCAACCCCGATTCCGTCACCTTTGAGGACCTGCAGACCCTCAAGGACGGCGGTTTCACCCGCGTGTCCTTCGGCATGCAGTCCGTCGTGCCCGAGGTGCTACAGGTGCTCGACCGCACCCACACCCCCTCGAATGTGCCGAAGGTTGTCGCCTGGGCTAAGGAGGTCGGCCTGCAGGTGTCCGTAGACCTGATTTACGGTTCGCCGGGGGAGAGCCTGCAGCAGTGGGAGCAGAGCGTTCGGGCCGCAATCTCTTACGAGCCGGACCATATTTCCGCGTACTCGCTCATCGTCGAAGACGGCACCAAGCTTGCCGCGCAGATTCGCCGCGGCGAGTACACCATGCCCGATGAAGACCTTATGGCGGACATGTACCTGCTCGCCGAGGAGCTGCTCACCGAAGCTGGCTACCAGTGGTACGAGGTGTCCAACTACTCGCGCAGCGAGGACACCCGCAGCGACCACAACCTCGCCTACTGGCGCAACCAGGACTGGTGGGGCATCGGCCCCGGCGCGCACTCGCACGTGAATGGCACCCGCTGGTGGAACGTGAAGCACCCGGTGCCCTACGCGCAGAAGGTGCGTGCGGGGGAGTCCCCGGCGGCGGCACGTGAGGTGCTGGACGCTTCGACCCGCGCCTTCGAGATGATCATGCTCATGATTCGTGTGCGCGAGGGTTTGGCGATGCGCGAGCTGCTTGCGGTGCACGATGAGGCTCAGCTGGGTGCCTCGTTGCGCTGGCTGGTTTCTCAAGCTCTGATTGAGCCTGATGCTTTGACCTCTCAGGCTGAACCTGACCCTGAAGCTCACGTGCGCCTGACCCTCAAGGGCCGCCTGCTGGGCGATGCTGTGACGCGCGAGCTACTCCCGGAAGTTACTGAAGAGCACGAGGAGCACTAAGAAATACCTGCGTGATAAGGGGCTTTTTAATCTGAGCGGCGCTCCGGTTCTGGTCTGTTGCAGTGCCACTTGGGTGCCGTCTCTGCCGCCGCCTGCGTGCGGCGTGCACCCCGGGATTGCCGTAATATTTCGGTGATTTCGGGGTGTTTTCGCGGGTTCAGAAAAATTTTTAAAAAAATTTTCGGGGCTGTTTGGGGGAGTGCGAGGAGAGCATCAGACCTTACACCAGCGTGCTAATTGTTCGCATTTGTGCTGGACTAGCTGAAAGAATTTCCCGCTCGTTCATGCCGCTTTCGGAGTGCTTATTTTTCGAATACTTTCCTGAGAAAAAATTTTCCAAAACACCCAATTTCAAGTTGTGGTTGAAGGTTACGCTGTGCCATAATAGGTCATGGCAGGACGGTATATGTCTAACAGCGTGTTCTCGTCTTTGCTGAAGTTGAGTGAATACGGTTGTGGGCTCCTGGTAACAGGGGCCCACGATCGTTTAACAACGATTATGTACAGCACCATTCGGTAGAGTTTGCGGCAATTCACGCGCACTAGGCAAAGAAGCTCGGTAGAGCAGTTACAACCCCACCGGGTTACCGCCTCCGCCAGCAGCCTTTAGAACAGCAGTACTTAAACGTAGAACGCCCTGCACACAATGTACGGGGCGTTCAAACGTAAAAGCTATCAGCGCGGTTCTGAGACAGCGCGGTTTAGGACTCTGCGGATTCTGCGTTCTCGGTGGAGTAGAAGTGGTCCAGCAGACGCGGGTTCAGGCGGTAGCTGTACGGCTCGCCGCGGTTCACCTCAATGCCGGCACGCAGCGACGCAATAGCCATGAACAGCCACACGAGCGCACCCAGAACCATGGCAATGTTGCCCATGCCGGGCAGGAACGACACAACCCACAGCACCACCAGAGCGATGGAGGGCAGGAGGGTGAAGTTCATTGCCTCGCGAGCTTCCTGCTCAGCGAAGGGCGCGTTATTGCGGCTGACGTAGAAAACCGCTGCGGACGGGATGATGCCGAGAATACCGCCGAAGTGCGCGAGAGTTGCGCGGTTGCGGTCCTGAATCACGCTAATCTTGCGGGTTTTCTGGGGCCCGGTTGCCGGGCGAACATCGTTAGTCACGAAAATCCTAGTTCGATAGAAGTTTCTTGTGGTGATCACCGAGGCCGGTGGATTTGCCCTCTGAAGAGGTGAATCGTTTGAGCGGTGGCGACCTAGAGTGTAGTGATGTCGCGGCACAGCCCGCGGGGGCAATGCCACATGCTCAACCATTGTACCGCCTCGGGCAGTGCCTGCCGCCGGTTAATGCCCCCGATTGCAAGGTTCTGAGCAAACTCACATTCGGGGGTGGTGCGGCTACGCGCCGGGCTCGGTCAGAAAGTCGATGAGCGATTCGACCGGGCCGAGCAGGGTCGGGTCCAGGTCTGCGTAGGAGTCAACGCGGGAGAGGATGTGCTTCCACGCCTGCGCCACATCCGCCTGCGTTTCGTGCGGCTGACCCAGACGACGCAGCGTACCCTTCTTGAAGTCCTCACCGCGCGGAACCTGCGGCCACGCCTTCAAACCCAGCACCGAGGGCTTGACCGCCTGCCAAATATCGATGAACGGGTGGCCCACAATCTTCACGTGCCCCGCCGCACCCGGCACAGCCAGCGCCTCCGCGACGATGCGCTGCTCCTTCGTGCCCTCAATGAGGTGATCCACCAGGATGCCCAGGCGGCGGCCCGGGCCCGGGGCAAACTCGCGCACCGCGCCGGCCAGGTCGTCCACACCGTGCAGCGGCTCCACCACGATGCCCTCAACGCGCAGGTCGTGGCCCCAGACCTTCTCGACGAGCTCGGCGTCGTGCAGACCCTCAACCCAGATGCGGGAGGCGCGCGCCACCCGAGCCGGGGCGTTCTTCACCGCAATAGAACCGGAACGAGAAATCGTGCGTTTCGGCTCCTTCGCCGCTACCGGGGCAATAATCTCAACAGGCTCACCCTCAATCAGGTAGCCCGGACCCAGCGGAAAATTCTTTACGCGGCCCTTCGCGTCCTCCAGGCCGAAGAACAGGGCACCGCCGATGCGCTCAGCCTTCACGACCTCGCCCACCCAGCCGTTAATATCCTCAATCAGCAGGCCGCGCTGCAGCGGCACCTTACGCGGAGGCGGCGCCTGGCGGCTCATGCGGGCGGCGTTTAGATCCTGGGCACCCCAGCCGTAGGGGGAGTGGTGGGTACTCAACGTATTCTCCTTCGAGGCAATCTTCGCAGGCGGTAGGGGTACAGATACGGTAGGGCTACGGAGCCGATTTCAGGGGCACGCGCGCCGCAGATTAAGCGGATAGCGGGAGCGACCCCCATTCAGCCTAGCCATTGTATCGGGTCGGGGGTAGTATCCCCTAGAATTGATACGACCATTGTTGGCGGTGCACTCATCGAGCACCGCCATCGTCTCGAGAGGAAGGAAACGCATGAGCCACTACGATACTCTCGGCGTATCGAAAGACGCCAGCCCCGAAGAGATCAAGAAGGCGTACCGAAAGAAGGCACGCCAGCTGCACCCCGACGTGAACCCCTCCGAGGATGCAGCCGAAGAGTTCAAGCGCGTCACCCTCGCCTACGAGGTGCTCTCCGACCCCGAAAAGCGCCGCAACTACGACACCACCGGCGACGAACAGGGCCGCGCAGGCTACCCCGGAGGCGGTGGCTACCCGGGCGGCGGATTCAGCGGCTTCGGTGGTTTCGAGGATCTGCTGAACATGTTCACCGGCGGCGCGGCAGGTGCCCGCGGCCCCGCATCCCGCACCCGCCAGGGCCAGGACGACCTGATTACCGTCTCCATCACCCTGGAAGAAGCCGTGTTCGGTGTTGAGAAGACCATTGAGCGTCGCTCCGCCGTGACCTGTAAGTCCTGTAACGGCGAAGGCACCGCAGAGGGCACCCAGCCCGAAACCTGCACCACCTGCTCCGGCCACGGCTTCATGCAGCGCCGTGTGCAGTCCATCCTCGGTACCGTCATGCAGCAGGTTGAATGCCCCGACTGCCACGGCTACGGCACCGTCATCAAAACTCCCTGCGCCGAATGCCACGGCCAGGGTCGCGTACGCGAAGACGTTCCGCTGACCTTCAACGTTCCCGCCGGCGTGCACGACCAGGCGCGTATCCGCCTGCGCGGCAAGGGCGAAGCAGGCCTGTACGGTGGCCCCAACGGTGACCTGTATATTGACCTGAACGTCAAGCGTGACAAGTACTTCAGCCGCGAGGGCGACAACCTGGTCACCACCGTCAACATCCCCATGGCTGCGGCGGCACTGGGTACCACCATTCCGCTGAAGACCTTCGACGGCGACCAGGAAGTCAACATTCCCGCCGGCACTCAGAGCGGCGACGTAATCACCCTCAACGGTCTGGGCGCAACCGTGCTCGGCACCGAACGACGCGGCGACCTGCTCGTACGCGTTCAGGTGGTCACCCCGACCGACCTGACCGAAGAGCAGCGCGAGCTGCTGCGCCAGTTCGCGGCACTGCGCAACGAGCCGCTGAACGAAGGCGCGCAGGTTAAGCAGCGCGGCGGTCTCTTCTCCCGCCTGAAGGACCAGTTCAAGTAGGATTCCTACACCAAGCTCAGGATGCGGCGGGTGCGGTACTCAACCCGCACCCGCCGCTTTCCTGTCAGCACCTTTTCTTATTCAGCATTGCGCGGCATGCGCCCGCGCTACGCTGCACACCTATTTCACACGTCACCCGCACACTACCGGCACCTGTAGCCGCCCCTCAAGGAGAACCATGAGCGCCCCCATCTTCTACATCAGCACGGAAGAATACGACGCACTCACCCCCGGCGCCGTCCACGCGCTCGGCGGCTCCGAAGGCAAGCACGCCCTCGTCAAGCGCCTTGAGCTTGGCGAACGCATCGACCTGGGTGACGGCACCGGCCGCCGCGCACTCGGTACGGTCGCCTCCATTAACGCGGACGGTGTGAGCGTGCAGGTGCAGGAGCTGCGCGCAGAACGCAGCGTGCCCTCCATCTACTTGGTGCAGGCGCTCGCGAAGGACGGCCGCGACCTGCTCGCCATCGAGACGGCGACCGAGCTGGGCGTGTACGGTGTGCTTCCTTGGAGTGCGGACCGCTCCATCGTGCGCTGGAAGGGGGAGCGCGCCTCCAAGGCACACACCAAGTGGCAGAACACCGTCACCGCCGCGGCGAAGCAGTCGCGCCGCGCGCTCATTCCCGAGGTGTACGACCTGTACAGCACCACCGACCTGGTGGAACTCATCGAAGAAGTCGCCGGTTCCGAGCAGTCCGCCGCCGTGTTCATCCTGCACGAGCAGGCGACCGAACGCCTCAGCGCCCTAGCTCGCAAGCTCGTGGAGGCGGAGAACCTGCCCGAAGAAATCTACCTGCTCGTCGGCCCCGAGGGCGGCATCAGCGACCGCGAGGTGCAGCTCTTCACCGACGCCGGCGCTCAGCTGGCACTGCTGGGTGACGAGGTGTTGCGTTCCTCCACCGCGGGTTCTGCCGCCATGTGCACCCTGAATGTGGTGCTCGGTCGCTGGTAAAAGCGCCGCTGGTAGAACGCTACTCAGCCAAGCTGCACGCCTGTACCCGCCGCCTATCTCACCGGGGCGTGACGCATCACGCACATCTATACTTGTAAATACATCACTAGCCAAGGAGCCCATATGACTACCTCCCGACCGCTGTCGACCGCACGCACCGTATCCTTCAAAAGCGCCGCAGAGATGATTGCCGTGCTCGGCCCGCAGGACGCGCACCTGGCAATTATCGAGGACTACTTCGAGCAGATTAGCCTGCGCCCCAAGGACCTGGACGTGCTCATCACCGGCCCCTCCGAGGCCGTCAACACCGCCGCAAAGCTGCTGAACGAGCTGCGCGTGCTCTCCAGCCACGACACGCAGATTACCGTTCAGGTGATCCACCGCCTCATGGGCATGCTCGGTGAGGAGCTGAGCAACCCGGCGCACTCGCTGTCTACCAGCATCCTCTCCACCCGCGGTACCACGATTCGCCCCAAGACCATTAACCAGAAGAAATACGTGGACGCCATCGACGCGAACACCGTGATCTTCGGTATCGGCCCGGCGGGTACCGGTAAGACCTACCTGGCCATGGCGAAGGCTGTGCAGGCGCTGCAGAGCCACGAGGTGAACCGCATTATCCTCACCCGCCCCGCCGTGGAGGCCGGCGAGCGTCTGGGCTTCCTGCCCGGTACCCTCAACGAGAAGATCGACCCGTACCTGCGCCCGCTCTACGACGCGCTGCACGACATGCTCGAGCCCGAAACCATCCCCAAGCTCATGGAGGCGGGCACCATCGAGGTCGCACCGCTGGCGTACATGCGCGGCCGCACCCTCAACGACGCGTTCATCATCCTCGACGAGGCGCAGAACACCACCGCCGAGCAGATGAAGATGTTCCTGACCCGCCTGGGTTTCGGCTCGAAGATGGTCATTACCGGCGATATCACCCAGGTGGACCTGCCCGGTGGTGCCGCCTCCGGTCTGAAGCAGGTGCGCAACATTCTGCAGGGTGTGGAGGATATTCACTTCAGCATCCTGGAATCCTCTGACGTGGTGCGCCATACCCTGGTTTCGAATATTGTGTCCGCCTACGATCAGTGGGGCGAGGACCAGAAGGCTATGGAACGCAAGCGCAACCGCAAGGTCAAGCGCGCGACCATCGAGGCGGCGGCCGAGAAGCTGCTGGACCGCGCCGGTATTAACGGCGGCTCCGAAAAGAACGCTGAGAAGAACGCCGAAGAAAACAACGCACAGACCACCCCGGAAGGACGCTAAACGGTGGCAGAGATTGAATTCGACTGTGAAGAACCCGCAACCGGTGCCGACCCGGCAACCGATGCCTTCATCCGTGAATCTTTCGAAGCGGTAGATACCGAGGTGCTGACCCGTCTCGTCGAGCACGCCTTCAAGCGCATGCACCTTGCCGATGACACCTACCTGTCCATCGCCATCGTGAACGAAGACGAGATGGAGCGCGTGCACATCGAGTGGATGGACCTGCCCGGCGCAACCGACGTGATGAGCTTCCCCATGGACGAGCTGGAACCGGGAACCCCCGAAAACCCCTCCAGCGGCATGCTCGGTGACATCATCCTCTGCCCGCCCGTTGCCGCACGTCAGGGCGCAGATGCGGGCCACAGCACCCTTGACGAACTGTGCCTGCTCACCACCCACGGCATCCTGCACTGCCTCGGCTACGACCACGGAACCGCCGAAGAGGAAGCTGAAATGTTCGGCATTCAGCGTTCCATCCTCGAAGAGTTCCTGGGCCGCCCGGCACCGGTCGAAACCCGACACTAGGGGAGCGGCGTGGACATTCTACTCACAGCCCTCCTCGCCGTTCTCGCGCTCTGCCTGACCGTGGTTGCGGCAATCGCCGAAACCGCGTTCACCTACCTGCCGCACAACGAGGCGGAAGAAGCCGTGGAGGCGCACCCGGACACCCTCGGCGCCCGTGTCCTGCAGCGCACCCTCGACGGTGACTCCGAGGCATACACGCACCCGCTGCGCCTGACCCGCCTCATTGCGGCAGCTGCCGCGGTGCTCGCCACCATGACCTGCCTGCTGAACCTGGTCGAGGTGCACGCGCTCGCCGTCGTGCTGACCCTCGTGATTGTTGCGCTGGTGGGCTACCCGATTCTGCATGTGCTGGCGCGTGCTCTGGGTCGTAACCGCCCGGTCGCGTCGATTCGTGTGCTGGCTCGCCCGGTGCACTACCTGTCGGTTCTGCTGAGCCCGGCGACCGGTCTGCTCGATAAGCTCAGTGTGCGCCTGGCGCCGGAACGTTCGGCTGAGGCCCCTGTGGGCGTGTTCGATGAGGAGGAGCTGCGCGAGTTCCTGGACCGCGCCTCCGACGCTGAAACCATCGAGGATGACGAGGCGCAGATGGTGCAGTCCGTCTTTGAGATGGACGATACCCGCATCCGTTCGCTCATGGTTCCGCGCACCGACATGCTCACCGCTAGCCGTGACACCCCTCTGCGTGAGGCGTTGAGCCTGTTCCTGCGTTCGGGTTATTCGCGTATGCCGGTGATTGGTGATTCGAGCGATGAGATTCTGGGCGTGCTCTACCTGAAGGACGCGATGCGCGCCTTCATCCTGCACGGCGAGGCTCCCGAGGGTACCGCCCTGCCGACCGTGGTTGAGCTGATGCGCCCGGCTCGTTTTGAGCCCGAGTCGAAGCGCGCCATGGATCTGCTGCGTGAGATGCAGCGCGAGTCCACGCACGTGGCGATCATTGTTGATGAGTACGGCGGCACCGCCGGTCTGATCACGCTTGAGGACCTGATCGAGGAGCTGGTCGGCGACATCTCTGACGAGTACGATCACGAGCGCCCCGAGTACACGCTGAACGATGACGGCACGTTCCGTCTCTCTGCCCGCCTGGGTATTGATGAGCTGGGCGAGATTTTCGGCCGTGAACTCGACGATGAAGATGTTGATACGGTGGGCGGTCTGCTCGCTAAGCATCTGGGCATGGTGCCGATTGTCGGTTCTGAGATTGAGATTGACGGTATTCATATTCGTGCGATTGGTTCGTCGGGCCGCCGCCACCAGGTGGATATGTTGCAGGCGTGGTATGAGCCGCCTCGTGATGAGCAGCAGAACGCTGAAGGTTCCGCTACGTCTTCCTCGGAGCCTCATTCCGCGGAGGTTGCTGACATCTTCACCGTGGATACCGAGCCTCCCGCTGTGGCTGAGCCGCACGCGCATCCGGATCTTCCGGGAGATATTGCAGAGGCTGAACCGGCAACCGATCAGCACGGCAACCGCTAGACATCGAATATAGACGCCGCATTTTCCCTAACACACTTTGAGTCGGCCGCCCCGCCCCGGAAGGCGCAGGCAGATGAGGCTGGCACCCCATACACCCCGCCCGGGGTTTGACCCCGGGATTTAACAAGGAGAAACACATGGACCAGGAGTACACCCCGCTCGATTTGAGCACTCTGGACTTGAGCACCCCGCTGCCGACCTACCCGAAGGATTTCCGTTCGGGTTTCGCGTCGCTGGTGGGCCGCCCGAACGCGGGTAAGTCCACTCTGACGAACGCTATGGTCGGTCAGAAGGTGGCTATCACCTCGAACCGTCCGCAGACGACCCGCCACACGATCCGCGGTATTGTGCACAAGGACGAGTACCAGCTGATTCTGGTGGACACCCCGGGTATTCACCGCCCCCGCACTCTGCTGGGTGAGCGTCTGAACGACCTGGTCGCTAGCACCCTCTCGCAGGTGGATGTGCTGGGCTTCTGCATTCCGGCGAATGAGAAGATCGGTCCGGGTGACCGTTACATTGCGTCGCAGCTGGTGGCGTCGAGCAATAAGCCGGTGGTTGCTATTGTGACGAAGGCTGACACTGTGAGCTCTGAGGAGCTGCGTGAGCAGCTGCTGGCTGTTGAGGCGCTCGGCGAGGAGGTCATGAGCGCTGAGCGTGCGGCTCGTGCTAAGCGTGCCGCACATCGTGCGAAGCAGAAGGGTAAGGGCCCCAAGGGTAAGGGCGGCAAGAATGATGCTGTGCCTTTCGCGAAGGGTTCGGGTCCTGCGGCTAAGCGCCGTGCCGGTGAGGTTGCTGAGCCGATGCCGGTTGACGGTAAGGGTGGCTGGGCTGCGATTATCCCGGTGTCTGCTGTGAAGCATTTCCAGGTGGATGCGGTTGCTGACCTGCTGGCGCAGTACACTCCGCTGTCGCCGCCGCTGTACCCGGAGGGTGAGCTGACCGATGAGCCGGAGGCAACCCTCATCGCGGAGCTGGTGCGTGAAGCGGCACTGGAGGGTGCGCGTGAGGAGCTGCCCCACTCGATTGCTGTGACGGTTGAGGAGATGGAGTTCCGTGAGGGCCGCCCGGAGGATAACCCGCTGCTGGATGTGCACGTGAACCTGTATGTGGAGCGTGAGTCGCAGAAGTACATCATTATCGGTAAGGGCGGCTCGAACCTGCGCAAGATTGGCACGAAGGCTCGTGAGCAGATTGAGGCGATGCTCGGTACCCGCGTTTATTTGAATATTCATGTGAAGGTTGCGAAGGAATGGCAGTCTGACGCGCGTGCGTTGAACCGCCTGGGATTCTAGTAGCTTTCCTGAGCGCATCGCCCAGAGGGGTTTGTCCTTGGGGGCGGTCGCGCATCCCTATTTTCACCCGGTGGCTTGCAGAAATATGTGCATGCCTCCGGGTGAAACTTTTCACTCTCATTCGGCGCTCATAGGGAAGAGTGTTACTCTGAGAAAGCACTTGCTCACCGGCAGAAAGAGAAAAGGTATGCCCCAGGCACCTCGTTTACGAAGCACCGGTCGTCATATGCGCACGACGGTGATGACTTCAAACCGCAATAAGTGGATTGCTCTGCTTACTGCTTGCATGCTCGTCATTGTTGTTGGCTTTGGTGGCGTGTTGGCTCTGCGTATGCGCAATAATCTGCATACTCAGGAGCTGAACATCAGCAATTACAAGGACGGCCTGGAGAACGGCGCTTTGGACATTCTCGTGATTGGCTCCGATACCCGTAAAGGTAATAACGGTGCGTACGGTGATGAGGATGACCGCAATTCTGAGGCTCGCGCGGACGTGATGATGCTTCTGCAGATCAGCAAGGACCGCAAGAACGTGAGTGTTCTGTCCTTCCCGCGTGACTTGATGGTTGACGTGCCGCAGTGTACTGACCCTGAGAGCGGCACCGTGTACCCGGCTGAGGAGAACGTTCAGATTAACGAGTCTCTGTCTCGTGGCGGTGCTGGTTGTACTGTGGCGACCATTAGTAAGCTGACCGGCGTGAATATTGACCACTTTATGCTGGTGGACTTTAACGCTGTGAAGGAGCTGTCGAAGGTTGTTGGCGGCGTTCAGGTTTGTGTGGATGCTCCGATTGATGACGAGTACAGCGGCCTGAAGCTTCCTGCGGGTACTTCCACTGTTGAGGGTGAGCAGGCTCTTGCGTTCTTGCGTAGCCGCCACGGCTTCTCGGATGGTTCCGATATTGGTCGTATTCAGGCTCAGCAGGGCTTCTTGTCTTCGCTGCTGCGTAAGGTGAAGAGCGAGGGTACTTTGTCGAATCCGGGCCGTCTGATTAACATGGCTGAGGCGATTACTCAGAACGTGACGGTGGATAAGAACCTGGGTAATATCAGCACTCTGGTGGGTGTTGGTGCGGCTCTTGGTGGCGTGGACCTGTCGAACGTTGTGTTTGCGACGGTGCCGACTGAGCCGTGGAGCCAGGATGAGAACCGTCTGCAGGTTTCTGCGGATGCTGCGAACGTGTTCCAGCGTCTGCGTGACGATAAGTCGCTGAAGGAGGAGAAGGCTCCGGAGGCGCCGGCTACTTCTGCCGCTCCGGTTCAGCTGGATCGTACGGTTCCGGTGAGCGTGTACAACGCGACCGGTCTGGATGGCCGTTCGGCTACGATCGCCTCGGTGATTGAGGGCCTGGGCTACACGAATGTTACTCCGGGTACTTCGGCTAACCCGACGAACTTCACCACGGTGTTCTACTCGACCGGTTACGAGGCGGAGGCGAAGGAAATCGCCGCGAAGCTGAACGTGACCCGCGTGGTGGCGACCGAAGAGGTTCAGGGCGTGTCGGTGACTATCGGTACTGACTTCCCGTCCGGTGAGGCGATGGAGAAGCAGGAGGCTGCGATTGCGGGTAACGCGACCGGTCAGACTGCTGATCAGAACAAGTGTCAGACTGCTTTCGCCTACTAGGTTGTAGCTAGGGCATAGCGCAGATGCGTGAATTTTGAGTGAGGGGGCGTAGCGCCAGAAATGGTGGCTGCGCCCCTTTGCCGTTAATTCTTTCCAGATGATGGACGGCTTCCCGTGTGCCCTGCCGCCGCCTCCGACCCCTGTGATAGCGTGGAGGCATGACTATTGACGGTGAGAGCATGCGCGGGGTTACTCGCCAGGCAGTGAACCTGCTGCTTATTCGCCGGAACGGGGCACACTAGAATCTGCCGCGACCGTTCCGGCTTTTTGACGCGGCATCTCACCTTTGCATCCTTTCTGATGCACCGCCTTGACCACGGCTGCCGGGGACCGATACCCGGCACGGTACGAGCCCCACAATTGGGGTAGAGCGAGACGGACCAACCAACAGGAAATTCATCATGAAAAACCACCAGAAGCCCAGCCCCATGCCGGTACACAAGTACCGCCCTTTCCACGAGCAGATTGTTGTTGACCTGCCGGACCGCACCTGGCCGGATAAGGTCATTGAGAAGGCTCCGCGCTGGTGCGCAGTGGATCTGCGTGACGGCAACCAGGCGCTGATTGACCCCATGGACACCGACCGTAAGCTTGCGATGTTCAAGCTGCTGGTGAAGATGGGTTACAAGGAAATTGAGGTTGGTTTCCCTTCGGCGTCCCAGACTGACTTTGATTTTGTGCGCACCCTGATTGAGGACGGCCACATCCCTTCGGATGTGACCATTCAGGTTCTGGTGCAGGCGCGTGAGCACCTGATTGCCCGTACTTTTGAGGCGATTGAGGGTGCACCGCAGGCGATTGTGCACTTCTACAACTCGACTTCCGTGCTGCAGCGCCGCGTGGTGTTCCAGCAGGACCAGGAGGGCGTGCTGGACATCGCCCTGCAGGGTGCACGCCTGTGCCGCAAGTACGAAGAGCAGATGATTTCTGATACTAAGGTCATCTACGAGTACTCGCCCGAGTCCTTCACCGGCACCGAGCTTGAGTACGCGGCTCGCGTGGTGAACGCTGTGGCTGAGGAGCTGGAGGTTGGTCAGAACGGCCGCGAGCTGATTGTGAACCTGCCCGCTACCGTTGAGATGGCTACCCCGAACGTGTACGCCGACTCGGTCGAGTGGATGGACCGCCACCTGAACCACCGCGAGCACATCGTGCTGTCGCTGCACCCGCACAACGACCGTGGTACCGGCGTGGCTGCTGCTGAGCTGGGTTACCTGGCGGGTGCTGACCGTATTGAGGGTTGCCTCTTCGGTAATGGCGAGCGCACCGGTAACGTTGACCTGGTGACTTTGGGTCTGAACATGTACACCCAGGGTGTGGATCCGCAGATTGATTTCTCTGATATTGACGGTATCCGTAAGACTGTTGAGTACTGCAACCAGCTGAAGGTGCACGAGCGTTCGCCGTATGGTGGCGACCTGGTGTTCACTGCGTTCTCTGGTTCGCATCAGGACGCTATTAAGAAGGGCTTTGAGGCTCTGGAGCGTACTGCTGCTGAGGCGGGTAAGACTGTGGATGAGGTGTACTGGGAGGTTCCGTACCTGCCGATTGATCCTCGCGATTTGGGTCGTACTTATGAGGCGATTATTCGTGTGAACTCGCAGTCCGGTAAGGGCGGTATGGCGTACCTGCTGAAGCAGGATCACGGTCTGGATCTGCCGCGTCGTGCTCAGGTTGAGTTCTCGAAGATTGTTCAGGCTCGTACTGACGCTGAGGGCGGCGAGATGACCAGCGAGAAGCTGTGGAACATCTTCGCGGATGAATACCTGCCCGCTGCTGATCCTGAAAAGCGTTGGGGTAAGTACCGTATTGAGTCGATTAACATTGATTCGGCTGATACCGGTGCGACTACTCTGCGTGTTGGTTTGAATATTGATGGTCATACGTACACTCGTTCTGCTTCGGGTACCGGCCCGGTTGATGCTCTGCAGAACATCCTGTCGGGTGAGGGCGTGGATATTCGCGTGATGGATTATTCGGAGCACACGATGTCGTCTTCGTCGACTGCTAACGCTGCTTGCTATGTTGAGGCTGCTGTTGGTTCTCGCGTGCTGTGGGGTATCGGTGTGGACAACTCGACGACTCGTGCGGCGTTGAAGGCGATGATTTCGGCTGTGAACCGTGCGCTGCGTGATGAGCGTCAGGCATAAGCGATAACCGTAGATGCTTCGTGCAGGTTTGCGGGTGGTCGCTGGCTGGTGACCGTTAACCGTGCATGATGCGGGGGCGGGATGCATACTGGGAGTATGTATCCCGCCCTTACGCGTTAATGCGTGCTGGTGTTGCGCATTGGCGGACTGCGGGACGGATTAGGCGAATAGTCTGCAGAGAAGGAACTCTCATGAAAAGCTACGCGATGGTGTTTAGCCCCGTTGATGCGGCGGGCACCGATTCTTCTGCTCGTGCATGGAATTATGAGTTGAGCGGTGGTGATGATACTGCTCTGCCTGCCGGTTCCCCCGAGGTGTGGGAGGCTGGCTGGGTGGGTTCGACCGGTCCCGGTATTGAGCAGGATCAGTGGCCGCGCAGTACGTTTACTGGTTTGCCGATGCAGCATATTTTTACGGTGAGGCTGCCGGGGGAGTACCTGCCGGACGCGCAGAAGTATCCGGGCGTGGTGGCGTTTTCGTTCTTTGCCGGTGATGGTCAGTTCGCTGAGGATGATGCGACTGAGGGCGTTGCTAACGCTGCAAGTGATGACCCGTTTGAGGTGCAGTATGCGCAGGCGCGGGTGCATCCGTATCAGCTGTTGTTGCGTGATATTTTGGATGCCGAGTTTGCGGTGCTGTACCTGAGTGAGGAGGAGTTCTCGTCCCGTACGGAGCCGCCGCAGGATGTGCGCCGACCCGGTGAGCATCGTGGTGAGGAGGAGAGCTTCAGCGCCTGGGCTTTGGCGGATCAGCAGCCGCCGCTGGCTCGTAAGCCTGCTCTGGTGGGGTGGGTTCCGACGGATGACCCGAACGCCGGTAAGGTCCCCAGTGATGTGTTTGAGAATGTGGACCCGCAGACTGGTTATCTGAGTCCTTTCGATTGGGATGCTGAGGATTCGGCGTGGTTTGAGTGGGCGAAGCCGCTGATTGCGGTGGGTACTCACCTGGGTGGCACTCATTTTTATGCGCAGGCTCTGCCGGAGGGGCTGACGGCTCGTTATATTGAGTTCGATGAGTTTGATGTGCTGAATTTTGGGTGCGGTAGCGCTGTTTTTGATTTTGAGACTGGTGTTTTTGACTGGTCGTGTGGCTAGTACGCTTGCACCGGAGAACGCGCCGCTGATGCGCCTTCGCCGCGCCGGAGAGCGTGCCTTTGAGGTGTTTGCGCGGCCTCCTTGAACCGTAAATGAGCCGTGGATAAGCCCCGGTTGCACCGCGGTGCACCACCCAAAACGGTGCCCCGAGCGTTTCACAGTGTGGACGGGCAGGTTTGCGGAAGTCCCACATCACCCTCCGGGAACCGCCCTGGCTAGGCGCCCCTCCTGTATCCTTGAATGCGTGGAATGGATTCAAGCAATTATTTTGGGCTTCGTTCAGGGCCTTACCGAATTTCTGCCGATTTCTTCATCGGCGCATCTGAACATTGTTGGCCAGATCCTGCCGGAGAAGGCTGACCCGGGCGCCGCGTTTACCGCAATCACCCAGCTGGGTACTGAGACTGCGGTTCTGATTTTCTTCTGGCGCGATATTGTGCGCATCCTGAAGGCGTGGTTCGGTGCTCTTGCCGGCCGCGTGCCGCGTAACGACCCGGATGCCCGCATGGGTTGGCTGATTATTATTGGCTCCCTGCCCATCGGCGTTCTGGGTCTGCTGCTGGAAGACTACATTGACACCCAGTTCCGTAGCCTATGGATTGTGGCGACCATGCTGATTGTCTTCGCAGTGTTCCTGGGTCTTGCGGACCGTTTCGGTCGTGAGCAGCGTGAGCTGAAGGACCTGACTTTCCGTCACGGTCTGCTGTACGGTTGCGCGCAGGCGCTGGCGCTGATTCCGGGTGTTTCTCGTTCGGGCGGTACCATTACCGCGGGTCTGTTCATGGGTTACACCCGTGAGGCTGCGGCGCGTTACTCGTTCCTTCTGGCGATGCCCGCCGTGTTCATGTCCGGCCTGTACAAGACCTTTAAGGTGGTCACCGGCGAGGAGGCGACCGGCTACTACGGTATCCCGTCGACTATCGTTGCGACTCTGGTTGCGTTCGTGGTGGGCTACCTGATGATTGGCTGGTTCTTGAAGTACGTGTCTACGAAGTCCTACGGCATTTTCATTTGGTACCGCATTGCGCTCGGTATCCTGATTTTCGTTGGTCTGGGCACTGGCGTTCTGAACGCTACTTCTTCGGCGTTCTAAGGCTTTAGCCCTCAGCGTGATATGACATACCCGTCCGTGAGTTTCTCACGGGCGGGTATTCTTGTTTAAGTAGATTTTTTGGCACCCGCATGTGCCTGGGTTGGGCGGCGGGTGTGGCGCGTCCACCGGTTGTGGGCGTTTTTACGGAAAGGAAACCCATGCGAGCTTGGGATGCCCCCGCCTCTGTGACTCTGCCCGGTCAGGCTGCGCTGCCGCGTATTTTTGATACCGCGGCTGGTGAGATTGTTCAGGTTCAGGAGGATAAGGCGGCGAGCCTGTACGTTTGCGGTATCACCCCGTACGACGCGACGCATATGGGTCACGCCTCCACCTATGTTGCTTTTGACCTGTTGCACCGCGCTTGGCTGGATGCGGGCGTGCCGGTCACTTACGTGCAGAACGTGACCGATGTGGACGACCCGCTGCTGGAGCGTGCGACCGCCACGAACGTTGATTGGCGTGAGCTGGCTGAGGATCAGACGGAGCTGTTCCGCACCGACATGAAGGCGCTGAACGTGATTCCGCCGGCGCACTATGTGGGTGTGGTGGAGTCCATTGAGTGGCTGTTCCCGCTGATTGAGGATTTGCTGCGCCGCGGCCTGGCGTACCGCGTGCCCGGTTTCACGGACAAGCAGGGCGTTGAGCAGCCTGACGGCGACGTGTACCTGGATTTGAAGGCTGTGCGTGAGCTGCCCGCGAACGCTGAGGGCTACTCGTGGGCGCCGGGCGAGGTCTGCCACCTGACCCGTGATGAGATGCTGGAGATTTTCGCTGAGCGCGGCGGCGACCCGAACCGTGCCGGTAAGCGTGACGCACTGGATCCGCTGCTGTGGCGTGTGAAGCGTGAGGGCGAGCCGAGCTGGGATGCCGGCGAGCTGGGCGCAGGCCGCCCCGGCTGGCACATCGAGTGCACCATGATTGCCCGCCGTTTTGTGGATGGTTCGCTGACCGTTCAGGCTGGTGGTAACGACCTGACCTTCCCGCACCACGACCTGGGTGCGGGCCATTCGTGGGCTGTGTCTGCACGCCCGCACGCTAAGCATTACGCACACACCGGCATGGTCGGTTTGGACGGCCACAAGATGAGCAAGTCCCGCGGTAACCTGGTGCTGGTTTCGCGTCTGCGCGCGGCAGGTGAGGATGCGAACGCGGTGCGTCTGGCGATTATGGGTCAGCATTACCGTTCGGATTGGTTCTGGACTGATGAGCTGCTGGAGCATGCGAAGGCTCGCCTGGACACCTACCGTCATGCGGTGTCGGTGGCTGAGGACCGTGAGGGTTCCGAGGGCGTCACCGATGAGGCGGCTGTTGAGCTGCTGGCCGCTGTGCGTGAGGCGCTCGGTGAGGACCTGAACGCTCCGGCGGCGCTGGCGGCTGTGGATGCGTGGGCTGTGAAGGCTCTGGTGGACACCACCGTCGGTGGTGGCGCGCTGGTGCGCGATATCCTGGCGGCACGACTGGGTGTGGTCCTCTAAGATGGCTTCGTCGGTCGTGGAGGAACTGTACGCTTTCCGCCCGTATGACCGTGAGGCGGTCGATGCGCTCGCCGCAGAGATGTTAGCTGAGGTGCGCGCGTACGAGGCGCAGAAGGAAGCGTAGGGCTTCTGAAAACATTTTTGAAGCGCAGGATCGGCGCTACGGTGTGAAAGCCGTGGCTGCCGCCCTGCGCTTTTCTGCGCCCGCTGGCTATCACTAACGCTTGCGGGGTAACACTCCACAGCCGATTTGCAGACTCCGCTAAAATAGAAAAAGACTTTTTCCGTCCACAGTTCGCCGCGACGGCGAACAGCACAGACTGACCCAAACCCGAGGAGAATCACCCCGTGAGCAGCGGCACCCCCACCCCCACCGGCGCAATCAACCGCCGCGGCCCCTTCCGCCCCGGCGAGCGCGTCCAAATCACTGACGAACGCGGCCGCATCACCACCATCACCCTCGCCGAAGGCGGCGAATACCACTCCCACAAGGGCTTCCTCAAGCACGACGACCTCATCGGCGCGCCCGAAGGCACCGTCATCGCCAACACTCACGGCATCCTCTACCAGGCGCTGCGCCCCCTCTACAAGGACTTCGTGCTCTCCATGCCGCGCGGCGCAGCTGTCGTCTACCCCAAGGACGCCGCCCAGATCATCGTCAAGGCAGACATCTTCCCCGGCGCACGCGTCGTCGAGGCAGGCGTCGGTTCCGGTGCGCTGTCCATCGCCCTGCTGCGTGCAGTCGGTGACTACGGTTGCGTGCACTCCTTCGAACGTCGCGAAGAGTTCGCGGACGTCGCCCGCGGCAACATCGAGACCATGTTCGGTGGCCCCCACCCGGCGTGGAAGCTGAGCATCGGCGACCTGCAGGACACCCTGCCGCAGGTTGAAGAGCCCGGCAGCGTCGACCGCGTCGTACTCGACATGCTCGCCCCCTGGGAGTGCCTGGACGC
>NZ_CAXOMR010000017.1:0-49977 GCF_964210535.1 Rothia mucilaginosa | reverse complement strand
CGCCACAACTCTTTAAACGGTCATTACCGGGCTTTCTTTTTTTTGGGGGGGGGGAGGGAGGGGCTACTTGCCCTTCACCTCGCGTGCCAGAGCCAGAAGCTCCTCATGCACGGTCGTATCGCCCGTCACCTCCGGGTGGAAAGAAATACCAATCAGGTTGCCCGAACGCACACCCACAATCTTCGCCTCGTGACGAGCCGTCACCTGCACACCCTCACCAGTGCCGGTCACAATCGGCGCACGAATAAACGCCGTATCAATAACCACCTCATCACCGGCAGGAGTCAGCCACGGCAGACGCACCTCCGCAGAATCAACCTGCGAACCAAACGCGTTACGACCCACCGAAACATCCAGGACACCCAGCGACTGCTGACCCGGCGCCGGATCATCAATACGCTTCGACAGCATAATCAGGCCCGCGCACGTACCCAGGGTCGGCAGGCCCGAAGAAATCGCCTCAATCAGCGGCTCCCGCACACCAAAAATACGGGTCAGACGGTCAATCGTCGACGACTCACCACCCGGCAGAACCAGCGCATCCAGCCCTTCAAGCTGCTCACCGGTACGCACCCAACGCACCTGCGCGCCCAAGGACTCCAGCATCTCCGCGTGCTCACTCACGCCGCCCTGCAACGCCAAAACACCAACCGTCAAACCCTCACCCGGCAAAACACCGGTAGGCTGAACCTTCTCAACCATCACCGCTCCCTTCACAAAACAACAAACACAACAAACACAAGGAGGGTGGGACCCGCCTCAGCGAACCCCACCCCCTCATCAAACACTCACCCCGAATGCGGGGTGCGCGCACGAATTACCAGCCGCGCTCCGCCAGGCGGTGCGGTGCCGGAATGTCAGCAACGTTAATGCCGACCATAGCCTCACCCAGGCCGCGAGAAGCCTCAGCAACCTTCTCCGGGTCATTGTAGAAAGCAGTAGCCTTCACAATAGCCTTCGCACGAGCAACCGGGTCGCCCGACTTGAAAATACCGGAACCAACGAACACGCCGTCAGCACCCAGCTGCATCATCATTGCAGCGTCAGCGGGGGTAGCCACGCCACCAGCGGTGAACATCACCACGGGCAGCTTACCGGTCTGAGCAACCTCACGAACCAGCTCGTACGGTGCAGCCAGTTCCTTAGCCTTCACGTACAGCTCGTCGGGCATGGTGTTGTACAGGCCCTGCAGCTCAGCAATCTGACGCTTAATGGTGCGGATGTGCTTAGTCGCCTCAGAGACGTCACCGGTGCCAGCCTCGCCCTTCGAACGGATCATAGCGGCACCCTCGGTGATACGGCGCAGAGCCTCACCCAGGTTGGTAGCACCGCACACGAAAGGCACCTTGAACTGGTGCTTATCAATGTGGTTCACGTAGTCAGCGGGGGAAAGAACCTCAGACTCGTCAATGTAGTCGACCTTCAGGGTCTCCAGAATCTGAGCCTCAACGAAGTGGCCGATGCGTGCCTTCGCCATGACCGGAATCGAAACAGCATCAATGATGCCCTCAATCATGTCCGGGTCAGACATACGAGCCACGCCGCCCTGCGCACGAATATCCGCGGGAACGCGCTCGAGAGCCATGACGGCAACAGCGCCAGCATCTTCAGCGATCTTAGCCTGTTCGGGGGTGACGACGTCCATGATGACGCCGCCCTTGAGCATGTCGGCCAGGCCGCGCTTAACAAGCGGGCTGCCGGTTACGGTGTTGTTATCAGTCATGACCTTATCTTCTCACGTTCTGAGTGTTCGCGCGCACTCACAGGGGCGGATTTTCTGTTCTCTGACACAGTACGACCCCAAGTTCACGTCAGAACGACACAAAACGTCATGAAAGGTGCCCGCACCCACGAATTGGACAGCCCCGCCAGCGAGCCCAGGGAATAAAACCGCCGGTATACTATTTAACCCACTAGAACCTGCACACGGGCACCGCGGGTAGGCGCTCACCACGTCGTAAACGCCACCTAGAACAAAAGCCCGCAGGGCAACCATCAACACATTTCACAGACCATGTAGCGCACCAGGAACTGCGCCCGGGCACACCCAAGCAGCACCCGAGCGTCCAGTACCCCTGTGCCCAAGAAAAGGAACAGCATGCTCGAAGTCATCATTGCCCTATCGCTGGCGATTCTTCTGGGTAATATCCTCGCCCATAAAATACGGATAACCCCCGCCATTGTGCTGATATTCATTGGCCTGGCTATCGGCATTATGCCCGCCCACGAACTGCACGAAGTTCAGAGTATCGGCCTGCCGCCGCACGTCATCCTCGAAATCTTCCTGCCCATCATGCTCTTCTGGGAAGCCCGCAACACCTCATGGCGTGAAGCGCGCGCTCGTCTGCGCGGCATTCTGCTCTCGGGCACGGTGCTCGTAATTTTCACGGCGTTCGTTATCGCCTGGGTGCTTCACACATTTATGGGCGTCTACCTGTGGCATGTGGCGCTGATTATCGGTGTGGCGCTCGCCCCCACCGATGCTGTGGCCGTGGCAACGCTCAACGGCAAACTCCCCAAATCTTCCATCACCACCCTTAAAGCGGAAGCACTCATTAACGACGGCACCACCCTAGTTCTTTTCGCACTCGCCCTGCAGCTTGCGGGTGGTCATGAACTTACCCTGGGGACTGCATCCGGAATGTTCTTCTTCTCGTTCCTGATTGGAACTCTCGTTGGCCTGGCCGTCGGATGGGGTGTAGATAAGCTGCGTGCGCACATCGGCAACCCCATGAACTTCAGCGTGTTCATGTTTACCGTGCCGTTTATTGCTTTCTTCCTGGCTGAAGAGATCGAGCCTTTTGAGGGCATGAAAGGTTCCGGAGTGGTGGCTGTGGTGGTCGCCGCTTTCTACCTGACCTATCGCGGACCGGATACCATCAAACCCCAAAACCGTTTCTACGGTCTGCCCATCTGGTCGTTTGTCTCCTATGTCATGAACGGTGCGCTCTTCGTGCTCGTGGGTGTTCAGCTGCCCAGCGCCACAGCGCCTGTGGATGATGTTCTTCGTGAATACAACTATGCGTGGGCTTTGACGTTCGCCGTGATTGTGGTGGCATGGCTTGTTTCCATTGCGGCGCGTTTTATTTTCCTGCACGTCTCGATCGGTATTATTCGTGCCCTTGACCGTTCAGAAAAGCAGAAGCAGCTGCGCACAACTTTCCGTGGCCGTGTAGTGAGTACCTTTGCGGGACTGCGCGGCGGTGTTTCCCTCGCGGTGGCTCTCTCCGTGCCGACTGATGTTCCCGCGCGTGACTTTATTATCTTTGTTGTTGCGGGCGTGGTTCTGCTGTCGATGGTGGTTCAGGGGATGCTCCTGCCGCTCGTTATTAGGTGGGCGAAAATTCCGGTTGATACCACCGAAGAAGATGAGATTAATGAAGCAATCCGCACGATCATTGCCGAGTCCTTCGACTCTGTGGCTGAGATCGGCCAGGAAATTGGTGCACCACAGTGGATTATCGACCGCATTGCCGACGAACAGATGTACAACGCGAGTATACACCGCAACCTGCACACTGTTCGTAAAGACGGTGCGAATGCGCCGGAAGAAGCCCGCCGCATTATTGAAGCGGGCGACCTTGAGAAAGAGCTGCGCCTGCGGCATTGGGAGAAGCAACGCAGCGTGCTCAAGCGCCTGCGTAATGAGCGCATAATCGACACGAATGTGCTCCACGCGATTCAGGAAATCCTGGATATTGAGGAGGTTCGCGTGCTTGGTCCGGTTGAGCTCGAATAGCTCACACTCCTACATGCGATACGTATGAGGCGAGGCGCCCCTACCCCGAACAGCGGGGGAGGGGCGCCTCGTTACTTTTATGTCCAAACCTCTAGACCCACCCCTACGTGTAGACGGTACAATACACTAGCCCGTTTTTTGTGCGGACCACGCTTCTTACCGCGCACCGGACACAACACAGACTAGAACCACAGGAATCTATGGCACCTCAGCAGACTGAAAACAACGCGCCCAAAAACGGCGCACCCGCAGGACACGGCCCGCACGGCGCAAGCGAAGACCCGCAGAACATCTACCTGCTCAAAGACGCCCCCATCCTCAAGGCGCTCCTCTCCCTCGGCGTGCCCATGGCGCTCGGCCTCGCCATCACCAGCATCTACAACGTGGTGAACTCCTACTTCGTCGGCCACTACGGCGGCACCGAAGACCTCGCCGCCACCAGCTACGGCGTGCCCGTCTTCGGCGTCATCATGGCGATCGCAGGCCTGTTCGGCCTGGGCTCCTCAACCCTCGCCTCCCGCAAGCTCGGTGAAGGCCAGCCCGCCCACGAAATTCACCGCGTCACCTCCTTCGCCCTCTACTCGGCGCTCGGTGCCGGTATCGTCGCGGCGGCTATCGGCTTCATCCTCGCCGACCCGATCACCAGCATCATGGGTGCATCCGGCGGCTCCTACGAACCGACCCGCATCTACGTGCACCTCATGTTCCTCGGCGCGCCCCTCGCTATCGGCATGTTCACCCTCGAACAGCTCGTCCGATCCGAAGGCTACGCCAAGCAGTCCATGTACGGCATCATCGTCGGCACCGTCGTCACCTGCATCTTCGACGTGCTGTTCATCGCCATCATGGGCATGGGCGTCGCCGGTGCCGGTTGGGCGATGCTGCTGGCGAACGGCGCATCCATGCTGTACTACCTGCTGTTCCTGATGCGTCAGAGCGAGAACTTCTCCGCGAACATCCGCGACTTCTCCCTCGACCCCGCTATCATCAAGCCCGTGGTCGCGGTCGGTGCTGCTGAGCTCATTCAGAGCCTCAACCTGATCTTCGCCGCCCTGCTGCTGAACAACCTCGCCGCCTCCTACGGTGACGACACCGTCGCGGCGTTCGGCCTGGCAATGCGCCTGAACATGGTGCCCGAAATGCTGTGCATGGGCCTGTGTATGGGCGGTATCCCGCTGTACGCCTACGCGTACGGTGCCCGCAACGGCGCCCGCGTGAAGGAGGCGCTGCGCACCGCAACGATCCTGTCCGTGGCGACCTCCGCGATCATCACCATTCCGGTGCTGATTTTCCGCCGTGAACTGCTCGCCGTGGTTGGCGATGCAAGCCTCATCGACACCGGCGAGGAGATTATGGTTGCGCTGATGCTCGCCGCCGTGTTCAACGCGGTCAGCATCGTGTTTGTGTCTTGGTTCCAGGCGGCCGGTAAGGGCGGCCCGGCAATGCTGATGACCCTCGGTATTGCTCTGCTGTTCTTCCCCGCCGTGTACTTCGGCAACATGTGGTTCGGCTTTAAGGGTCTGACCTGGGCGTTCCCCTTCACCCAGGTGCTCGCCTGCGCGTTGGGCCTGGTGCTGTTCCTCGCCACGGGTGGCGCGAAGGTACCGCCCGCTGAAGCTGAGGTTGAGGCTGAAGGTTCTGAGGATTCGGACGTTCAGGCTGCCCAGGTTTCTGGCGCACAGCCCGAACAGAAGGCATAGTCCTCGGTCTGCAAAAGCATAGTAAAAGCCCCGAACTCCCACCAAGGGAGTTTGGGGCTTTTACGTTAGGTCATTTGCCGGTTGAGGCGCTAGTTCTTCCACCAGGAATCAAAAATCGTCACCGGAGTAGTGCGCTTATGGCGGCTACGCAGGTAAATCTGCTCCAGCTTCGCAGCTGCCGCCTCGTCGATTTCCTTACCCTCCAGGTAGTCATCAATCTGCGGGTAGGTCAGACCCAGCTCATCCTCATCGGTGCGGCCGGGTACGCCGTCCAGCAGGTCAGCCGTCGGCGGCTTAGCCCACAGACGCTCAGACGCACCCAAAACACGCAGCAGCAACTGGTTCTGGCGCTTATTCAGGCCGTACAGCGGCAGCAGGTCCGCGCCGCCGTCACCGAACTTCGTGAAGAAACCCGTAATGGACTCCGCCGCATGGTCGGTACCCACCACCAGGTAGCCGGGGCCGCCAGCAACCGCGTACTGGGCGATCATGCGGGCGCGCGCCTTCACATTACCCTTGTTGAAGTCGCTCATCTGCTCGCCGGTCGCGGCAACGTAGGCGCTGTCGAAACCGTCGACAGCCTCCGCAATGTTGAAGGTCAGGGAGCGGGTGGGCTGGATGAAACGCAGCGCCTCCTGCGCGTCCTCTTCGTCGTGCTGCACACGGTAGGGCAGGCGCACCGCCACGAACTCGGTGGCGCGGCCACGCTCGTTGAGGCGGTCCACCGCCAGCTGGCAGAGGCGACCGGCCAGGGTCGAGTCAATGCCGCCGCTGATGCCCAGTACCAGGCCGCGGCTTCCGGTGGCTTCCAGGTAGTCGCAGATGAACTGGATGCGGCGCTCCACTTCTTCGCGTGCCTGCTCTTCGGTCATGTTGGGCTTGACGCCCATTTCACGGATGATCTGTGCCTGTAATTCACGCATGACTTAAGTGTACGCTCCACCTTATAGCCCGTGTGGTGAACCGCCGAGGGAGGCGAGGTAGTGTTCCACACGGTGCGTTCAGCGCGGCGCACACGGCGGGTTCAGTATCGTTTCAGCCCCGAAAATACACAGCATACTCACCGGTAAAAACCCTGTGCGACAACCCGTGCGGCTGTTAGCATGAACATACGGTTCAAATACCGTTCAAAACAGCCGGTGATGAGGGAAAACGCCCCCACACCCGCTACGCCACAGAACACGTCAACCAAGGACGGTGAAGACAGCACCATGGCAAAAACAAAAACTGAACTCTACGACGAGCTCGTAGACATCGAAACCAGCCTCGAAAACCACCCGCTCACCTCCGGGAAAATAGCGGAGGCGAACATCCTCGTCGAGCAGATGAAGGAGCAGGGCGCCACCCAGGAAGAAATCAATGAGGCACTCATCCGGCAGGGGCTGCCTTCCCTCGTGGAGATGGGCAAGAGTGTCTTGACGCAGTCTTTCAGCTTCTGGAAGCTGAATCACCGCAAGTCCAAGGTGGAAGCCGCCATTGAGAAGCTCAACCGTAAAGAAGCCCGCCAACGCTAACTAGGCCGCCTCGGGCAGGGCGAGGCAAGCAAATACCCCCGGTAGATGCGTACAGCATCCACCGGGGGTATTTCTTTCGAAGGAATATCAGTGGCTTAGATTTTCAAAGACGCTCTCATAGCGATCAACGAAGTCCGCCGCCGCGTTCAGAAGCTCCTCCTGATTGAGGGCATCCTGGATAGCTGACAGCGTCTCATCCTCGCCGTTCTGAACCTGTAACTCACGCATAAGTTAAGTCTACGCCGCAGACATAACAGCCCACAGAAAAGGCCGTGCCGGGGCAGGAAACTCCACCCCGACACGGCCCTCACGTCCGCATCCGACTAGCGGTTATTCAGCACACGCACGTTATAGCGGTGCAAGAACGCCGCCATCGCGCCACGCTCAATCGGCTGAACCGGACGGAACGAACCATCAGCCCAACCAGTCGTAATACGCTGATCAGCCAACCACGAAATCTCACGATAGAACTGGCTACCGGCCGACACGTCACTAAACGGCGAAGCCACCGGAGCCGAATATGCCGGCGAACCCGCAAAACGGTAGAAGAACGCCGCCATAGCATCACGATTCACCGCAGCATTCGGACGGAACGTACCATCCGACCAGCCGGTCGTAATACCGCGGGCACGCATCCACTCAATCTCCTTGAAGAACGGGTGATCACGCGGCACATCCTTAAAGCTCGGAGTGGACGGTGCAGTGAACTGCGGCGAACCCGCCATACGGTAGAAGAACGCCGCCATCGCGCCGCGCTCCACCGAACCGTTCGGGCGGAACGTGCCGTCCGGGTAGCCGGTCGTAATACGACGCTGAGCCAGCCAGTTAATGTCGTTCACGAACGGGTAATCCGCCGGAACATCCGTAAAGTGTGCGCTCGCCGCGGTATCCTCAGAGTTCGACGAGACACGCAGAACCTGTGCACGCTCACCCGCCGCACCGTTCACGCCGGACAGGTCGCCAGTCGCATTGTGCATGTGCAGGAACAGCGCAGAAACGTTCTTCGCGTCGCCGTTACGGTGCGCCACCAGCTGAGCGGAGGGCGCATCCACGAACAGGTTCGGCACGCCTGCCGACTCGCCGCTGAACCACAGCTTCGGCGCCGCATAGTTGAACACCACCGAATCAGTCGTATCAACCACGGTGGTCGGCGCGAACGCGCTAGAGGTGGTCACCGAGTACGAAATCTCAGTCGATTCGGCGTTCGGGTCCAGACCCAGAACGCTCAGCGGAACAGTCATCACCAGGGTGTTCGAATCCATGATGTTGGTGTCCGTATCACCCCAGGTGCCGTTCAGCGGGTAGAGGGCGTTCTCGATCGCCACCCACTTGCCGTTGCTGCGCTTAGAAACCTTCACCAGCGGGTAGTCCAGGCCCTTCTCACGCACCGTCTGCAGGCGGTAGTCGCTCGTGCCGTCCTTGTTGGTGTCAACGAACACGTAGTAGGTACCGCGCGGGGTCACCTCCTGCCAGTTACCCCAGGTGGAAATACCGAAGGACAGCTGCGCCTGCGAGGTGTCCGCACCGGCAGCCTTCAACGCCGCCACGTTCGAGGCGGCACCCACGTACTGCAGGTCCATGCGGGAATCCGAACCCACACCCAGCTTCGCGGTCGGGATGCGCGGGCTCGAAGCGCCCAGCTCAAAGGCACCCAGCAGGGAGCGGTAACCGCCCTGATCCACCGCGGTACCCTGCAGGGTCAGGGTCTGCTCGGTCGCGCCGGACCCCTCAGCATCGAAGGCGATATCGGAGCCAGCCACACGCATCGCGGAGACAGGCTTCGGTGCCACGTGCAGCGGCATGCGCAGGGTCTTCACCGCAGCCGAGGAATCAGTATCGGTCAGGATCAGGCGGCCCGAAGCGCTCGCAATGTATTGGCGGGCACCCGAAATGGTGACCGTACCGGTCGAGTAGTTTACCGAATCCTGGTTCGGGTACATGGACGGGTCGCGGGTCTTCTCCAGCTTCGACGGGTCAATGCGCACCGTCACGGTGAACGTCGCCTTCTGGCCGGCACCCACAGACACGGACTGAGGGTAGGAGAACTCCACACCCGGGATGCTCGTGCTGCCCTCATAGTTCAGGGTGTAGGTGTGCGCCACCGAGTCGGTGTTCTCGACGCTCACGCGGTGCTGCAGGGTCTGCACACCGGCGTTCGGGGTGTACTCAAGCACGCCGAAAGTATCCGAAACCTGTTCGGGGCGTGCCGCGTTGAACAGCATGACGCGGTCAGCCACCGCCGCACGCGTGTTAATGCGGCCGGTACCCACACGGTCCACCGCGTAGGGGTTGCCCCAGGCGTCCTGCATGTGGTGGTCCGCGGTGTTCATGATAGCGGTCTTAATCATGCGCGGACCGTACTCCGGGTGCGCCTGCATAATCAGCGCCGCAACACCGGCAACAAAGGGCGTGGACATGGACGTACCGGTCTTCACGCTCGAACCGGTACCGCTACCAACCTCGATAGAGGAAATGTTCGTACCCGGTGCCGCAACGTCCGGCTTGGTGATGCCGTGCGAACCGTGCATGCCACGCGCGGTGGAGGTGTTCGCCTGATCCAGCTTGCCGTTGGGCACGCGAATCGAGTCGCGCAGGTTCTCTCCGAGCTGCAGGGTCAGCTCACCCGAATCAATCTGCGCGGAAAGGCGCTCCACCTGGCTCTTTGCCAGGCGCACGCCCGGAATGGAGGAGTTGCCGCCGATAGCGGTGTCACCGACCTCAGTGCTCGAGGTGAGCACCACGCCGGTTGCGCCAGCCGCCTGCAGGTTGTCGAAGCGTACCTTCGAACCGCAGGGTGCGGTGCCGTCAGCGTCCGCCCAGTCGATGAGAGCCCACTTGCCCTTCAGGGCTGCGGCTTCCTCTTCGGTGAATGCCTCGCAGGCGTAGCGGTTGCGGGAGGCGGCACGCACCACGGTGCCGCGCAGCTGCTCCTCGGTCGCCTTTGCGTAGTCGAAGTTCACCGAGTAGTCGCCGTAGGTGTCCGCCTCGTTCGCGGGGGCGAGAATCTTCACGCGGTCCACCAGCTGGGTCGAGCCGATGGAGTTCGCCACGGTCAGGCCGTAGGCGCTGGTGCCGGGGCCGCCCGAGTTGGAGTAGGTGTCGCCCACGGCGTTGTAGTTGTTGGCGTTACCCGCCGCGACCACGGAGAGGATGCCTTCGCGGTAGAGGGAACCGACCGCGTAGTTCACGGTCTCATCGAACACGCCGAACTCGTTGCCGAGCGACAGGTTCGCGATGTCGGCGCGGTCGGAGAAGTCGCCGTCGTCGTTGGGGTCGAGCACGCGGTCCAAGCCCTTGGGGACGAACGCGGTGGTGCCCTTACAACCGAAGATGCGCAGGCCAATCAGCTGGGCGTCCGGTGCGGAGCCGGGGCCGATTTTCATGTCCTTGAGCTGCTCTTCGGTGAGCTTGGAGTAGTCGCCGTGGAAGGTGCTGCCGTCCGCGTTCACGCCGTAGCCTGCCGCGGTGCCCGCCACGTGGCTACCGTGGCCGCCGCAGTCGAGCGGGTTGTTATCCGGGTGGGGAGTGGAGGTTTCCTTCTTGCCGGAGTTGTAGTCGTCACCGACCAGGTCGTAGCCGCCGAGGAACTTCTTCGGATCGTAGGTGCCCTCGGGAATCGTGTCGGATGCCTTCGCCTTCTCGAAGGCTTCCTGCGTGCCGGGGCCACCCAAATCGGCGTGTGTGTAGTCGATACCGGTATCGAGCACGACAATCTTCACGCCCTTGCCGGTGTAGCCGGTGGAGGCGGGGTTCGCCGGGCTCTTCGCCCACACGGAGAGCGTGTCCGTATCAATGAGGGTGCCGCTGTTCTGCGGTGCCATGTCCTCAATGATGCTGATGCGTTCCACATCGTCGCGGTTCGCGAGCGCACGAATCTGCTCGACGTTACCGTAGAGCGCCACGCCGCGCATCGTGTTATGGGTGGTGTACAGGACCTGCGCACCGGATTCCTTCGCCGCGGAGGCACCCTGCTGCTGCACGCTGGCGCGGATTGCCTGCACCTGTGCCTGCGCGTTGACGGGTGCCTGCGCGCGGGAGCGGACCGCGTCCGGCTGGGTCTGGGCGTACGCACCCTGACCCTTGAATCGGACGAACACGGCGCGTTCGCCGGTGGCGCCGTCCAGGCTGGGGGAGAGAACTTCGTTGTTGTTCTCGCCGGTGCCGGTGTTCTGGTGGGGTGCGTCCCGGTCTGCGCCGCGTACTACGCCCGGTGCCGCGTAGGCGGCGGTACCGAACGGCAGGGCGGTCAGCCCGAGGGTGAGCCCCAGGGCGAGTGCGCCGCAGCCGCGTGCCAGCTGCTTGAGGCGACCCGGCTGTGTGTGCCGGGTGGCTCGCGCGGGGGTAGCTTCAGGGAAGGTTGCCACTGAATGCTCCTTTTTAGTGATGGTGCGTTTCTTAGCGGTTTCTGCACCGAGGTTCTGCGCGGAGAGTTATACGCCGAGAGTTCTACTCGGAGAGCTGTACGGCAAGGGTTCTGCACCGAGAGTGCTACGGTGCGTCTGCACTGTGTTTCCAGTGCGCCTCCAGTGTGCCCATGCGGCGTGAACGTCAAGGTTCATGCCGATGGTGAAGAAACCTTCACTTATTGTCTCAACGATTCTTTATATAACCTAGTCAGACTCGTATTACGGAACATTACGCGTAAATAACAAAGCACCCGACCACAGAAAAAGGGAGCCGCACCACCGCAGATAAACTGCAGCGGTACGGCTCCCTCGGTAGAACCTATAGGTTCTTAGCTCCCGGAACCCTAGATTTCAGGGCTTTCCTTCAGCACACCCGTGCTGTAGCGGTACACGAACGCCGCCATAGCGTCGCGGTGCACCGGCTCCACGGGGCGGAACGAACCATCGGGCCAGCCGGTGGTCACGCCCTGCTCAGCCAGCCACGAAATCTCGCGGTAGAACTGCTTGTCGGTCGGAACGTCCGTGAAACGAGCCTGCGCGGGGGCAGTGTACTCGGGCGAACCAGCGTAACGGTAGAAGAACGCAGCCATCGCGTCACGGTTCACCGAACCCTCCGGACGGTACGTACCATCGGGCCAGCCGGTCGTGATGCCCTGAGCCTTCATCCACTCAATCTCCTTGTAGTAGGGGTGGTTGAGCGGAACATCAGAGAAGCTCGGGGTGGACGGTGCGGTGTACTGCGGCGAGCCGCTCATACGGTAGAAGTACGCAGCCATGGTTGCGCGGTCCATGTTGTTCAGCGGGCGGAAGGTGCCGTCCTGGTAGCCGCGGTCAATCTGACGGGCAGCAATCCACGTGATTTCACGGTAGAACTGGTTATCCGCCGGAACGTCGGTGAAGCGCGCATCGTGGAGGGTGCGAGCCACCTTCACGACCTGTGCACGGTCGCCAGCGGCAACACCGTTAGCGGTCTTACGGCCGCTCAGGTCACCGGTCGCGTTGTGCATGTGCAGGAACAGAGCCTGACGCTCCTTGTTGTTGTTCTTGCGGTGAACGGTCAGCTGACCGCCGTCACGGTCCACGAACAGGCCGGGCACGCCCGACTCCTCACCGGTGAACCAAACACCGGGGTTGAAGGGGGAGTACTCGATAGCCGAGGTGGTGTCCACGTAGGAGTTACCCTCGTTGTGCCAGGTGTCAGTCTGCACCGTGTACTTGATGCTCTGAGCCTTCTCAGCGGTCAGACCCAGGTCCTTCAGCGGCACGCCCAGAATCATGGTGTTGGTGTCCATGATGTTGGTGTCGGTATCGCCCCAGGCGTTGTTCAGCGGGTAGCGTGCCACCACGGTGGATGCGTTACCGGAGATGGACCAGACCTTCACCAGCGGGTAGTCCAGACCCTTCTCGCGGGTCACTTCCAGAACGTAGTCGGCGGTGGAGTCGTTGTTGGTATCAATCTGCACCTGTACCTGACGGCCCCAGTGCATGCTATCCCAGGTGCCCCAGGTCGAAATACCGAAGAACAGAGAACCATCGTTCGGGTTCTTGCCGGCAGCCTTCAACGCCGGAGCGTCCGAAGCGGCACCCACATACTGCAGGTCAACAGACTGGTTCGACGGCAGCTTCAGCTGACCGGACGGAATACGGTCACTGATCGCACCCAGCTCAAACGCACCCAGAAGCGAACGGTAACCACCCTGGTTCAGGGTCGTACCGCGCAGAGTCACCGTGGACTCCTTATCGGAGACGCCCTTGTAATCAATACGGGACGCATCCACACGCATCTTCGAGACGGGCTTCGGAGCCACGTGAATCGACTGGCGGATCGCCTCGCGACCATTCTCAGAGAAAATCAGGCGACCAGAAGCGCTCGCAATGTACTGGCGCTTACCAGCAGCCAGAGTCTTACCGGTCGTCCAGTCCTGAGCGACCTGGTCGGCGCTCATCGCCGGGTCCATGGTCTTCTCCAGCTTGGAAGGGTCAATACGCACGGTTACGGTCACGTTCTTACGCTCACCGGCACCCACGCTCACCTGCTGCGGGTAGGAGTACTCCACACCCGGGATGGTCGTGCTTGCCTCGTAGCTCAGGGTGTAGGTGTGAGCCTGCGAATCGGTGTTGTCCAGCACGATTTCACGCTGAACAGTCTGAATACCCGAATCGGGGGTGTACTCCAGCACACCAAACGCGGTCGAAACACGCTCGGGGGTCTTCGCATCGTACGCAATGACCTTCGCGTCCACGGCGGCGCGAGCATTCACCATGCCCGTACCCACACGATCCACCGCGTACTGCGTACCCTGCTCATTCTTGATCGGGGTGGACGCGCCGTTCATCAGCGCAGCCTTAATCATCTGCGGGTTGTAATCCTGATGCGCCTGCATCACCAGAGCGGCAACACCGGCAACATGCGGGGTTGCCATGGAGGTACCGGTGAAGGAAACGCCCTTATTACCCATACCCACAGCGGCAGAGACAATCTCAGTACCCGGTGCCGCAAGGTCAGGCTTAATGAAGCCGTCAGAACCGTGCTGACCGCGAGCACTCGAGGAATTCAGATCAAAAGCGTGCGAGTGGGTGCTACGACCCGAAGCCTTGTAGTCCAGGTTCATCTCAACGGTCACCGGACCGGCAGCCAGGGCCTTCTCCAGGTCCTTCGTCGAAGAAGCAGTCAGACGCAGACCCGGAATGGTCGCATTACCACCAATGCCGATCGTGTAGCGCTCAGCCTTACCGGCCATCACCACGCCAAGACCGCCGGCAGCCTGAACGTTATCGAAACGCACCTTCGAACCGCACGGGAACGTCAAATCGTCCTGATCCCACTCGAAGTAAACCCACTTACCCTTCAAAGCCTTCGCCTCTTCAGCGGTGAAAGCCTCGCAAGCGTAACGGTTACGCTTCGGCGCGGCAACAACCTCGCCGCGCAGCTGATCAGCGGATGCCTTCGAATAATCGAAGTTCACCGAGTAATCACCCTGCAACCACTCCAAACCAGTCTTCGTGGTTGCGCGGACACGGTCAATCGGCTGAGTGGAGCCGTAGGCGTTCGCCACCGACAGCGCCGCAGCCGCATTCGCCGGGCTACCCGAATCGGAGTAGGTGTCACCCACACCGTTGTAGTTATTGGCGTTACCGGCAGCGGCCACAGTGAACACACCCTGGCGCGCCATCGTATTAATCATGTACGACTCAGGGTCGTCAGCCGGGGCAAACTCGCCACCGAGCGACAGGTTCACAATGTCGGCGCGGTCAGAGAAATCACCGTCACCATTCGGGTCCATCACGGTATCGAGCGCCTTCATCACAACACTCGAATTGCCGTAGCAACCGAACACACGAATCGCCAAAATCTGAGCATCAGGAGCAGTACCGGGGCCAATAGACATGCCCTTCAGCTGCTCCTCCGTCAGGTTCTTGTAATCGCCACGGTAAGTCGTACCGTTCGCCGTCACACCGTAACCGGCGGCAGTACCCGCCACGTGCGTGCCGTGACCGCCAGAACCGAAACCATCCGGGCGGCAATCCAGCGGGTTATTATCCGGCTGCGGAGTCGACTTCTCAGCCACCGACGCATTGTAGTCATCACCGACCAAGTCAATGCCGCCAATGAACTTATTACGATCAATCAGACCCGAATCAGCGGACGGAAGCTCCGTCATCGCCTTAGCCTTCAGATACGAATCCACCGTACCGGGGCCACCAAAATCAGCGTGCGTATAGTCAACACCGGAGTCAACAACCGCAATCTTCACGCCCTTACCCGTGTACCCCGTATTCTCACGAGTCCACGTGGCAAGAGTCTTCGTATCAATCTCGCTACCGGAGTTCATACGCTCCTTCGCGATAATCGGCGAAATACGCTCCACATCCGGGCGCTCCGCCAACGCACGAATCTGCGCAGCATCACCAGTAATCGCCGCACCACGCATCGCATTATGCGTGGTGTACATCAGCTTAGAACCAGAAGCAGCCGCCACAGACTGAGCCTGCGACTGCACCTGAGCTGCAATAGCCTGCACCTGCGCCTGACGGTTCGCCGGCGCCTCCTTACGTGCCAGAACAGCCGCGGACTGGGTCTGCTCATACGCACCCTTGCCCTTGAACTGCACATACACGGTAATTTGGCCTTCAGCCTTCTGCAGGCCCGGGCTGATACGCGAGGCAGCGTCACCGGATGCGCTCGCAGTGCTTCCTTCGACCTGCTGGGGGCTCTGAGCGTGAGCTGCAGAGAAAGTGGCGGGAACGCCGAGAGTAAGGGCAAGAGCTGCACTCAAACCGGTCGCACCGACAGCCTTCATTCTGCGGCGTGGCGCATGAGGCGTTGTCATGGAATCCTCCTTCGGATTTTCTATTTTTCGATAGTGCTGTGTGCTCTGTGGTTGTGTATCGGTGATACGCGGAGGCGGCCCCACCGGCAGACGACGAGTGAGTGCATCCGCCGGTGAAACCGCCACCAAAACTTGAGAGGTTCCGGGATTTCAGGCCCCGGACCCTGCCGGTTCCGGGTGCCCCTCCCACCTCCATGTAGGGGTAGGAGGGGGCAGGAGGTGGGAGGGGACCCGAACTGTTCGCTACCGGTTAGCTACCGTCTAGCGGCCGGCCTGGTTAGCAACCTTCTCGGTGTAGCGGTAGATGAACGCCGCCATCGCGTCGCGGGCAATGGGGGTCACCGGGCGGTAGGTGCCGTCCGGCCAGCCGGTGCTGATGCCCTTCGAAGCCAGCCACGTGATTTCACGGTAGAACTGGTTATCGGTGGAAACATCGCTGAAGTGGCTGGTCGCGGGCAGGTCCACGTGCGGGGAACCCGCTGCACGGTAGAAGAACGCAGCCATGGCGTCACGGTTCACCGGTGCGGAGGGGCGGAACGTGCCGTCCGAGTAGCCGGTGGTGATGCCCTGAGCCTTCATCCACTCAATCTCCTTGTAGAAGGGGTGCGTGGTGGGCACGTCCTTGAAGCTCGGAGTGGAGGGGGCAGTGAACTGCGGGGAACCCTGCATGCGGTAGAAGAACGCCGCCATTGCGCCACGTTCCACGGACTCCAGCGGGCGGTAGGTGCCGTCCGGGTAGCCGGTGGTGATGCCGCGCTGAGCCAGCCACGAGATCTCGGTGTAGAACTGGTCGGTGCTCTTCACATCGGTGAAGCGGGACGGAGTGATGTACTCGGTCTGCTGCTCCTTGATGTTCAGCACCTCGGCGCGGTTGCCCTTGGCGCCGTTGGTGCCGGAGAGGTCGCCGGTGCCGTTGTGCAGGTGCAGCAGCAGCGCCTTGGCGGGGGTACCGGATTCGCCGAGCGCGGGGATTGCGTCAGCGGAGCGGTGCACCGTCAAGGTGGTGGTGGAGGCATCCGGGTGAAGGCCAGCCACGGCGGAGGAGTCGCCGCTGAACCACAGCTTGGGGCTGAAGGGGCGGTACTTGATCCAGCCGGTTTCGCTGACGTTACCCCACTCGTACTGGGTGGTTGCGCTGACTCGGTACTGGATGTCCGGGTTGTTTGCGCTGGTCAGGCCCAGGTCCTTGAGGGGTGCACCCATGATGAGGGTGTTGGTGTCCATCATGTTGGTGTCCACATCACCCCAGGCGCCGTTGAGCGGGTAGTAGCCGAGCTCGACGAGGTTGCCGTTCTTGTAGCCGTAGAGGCGAACCAGCGGGTAGTCCAGACCCTTAGCGCGGTCGGTGACCAGCTTGTAGTCGGCTCGGTTGTTGCCGTCAGTGTCGATTTCTACGGTGAAGGTGTTCTCGTAGGAGACAACATCCCAGTTCGCCCAGGTGGAGATACCGAAGCGCAGGGTGCCGTCATCAGCGTTGCCGCCGGCTGCCTTCAGCGCGGGCGCATCCGAGGAAGCACCGACGTACTGCAGGTTCGCCTTAACGTTGCTGTTCAGCGACAGGGAGGTGGGAGCCACACGGTCCACGCTCGCACCGTACTCGAACGCGCCGAGCAGGGAGCGGTAGCCGCCCTGGTTGACCTCGGTGCCGCGCAGCGAGATCTGGGACTTGGTCCAGCCGGTGTCTGCCTTCTGAGCCTCGTCGCTGGAGGGCTTCTGGGTGAAGGTGACGGTGTCTTCGGCAGCGTGCATGGTGCTCACGGGCTTGGGTGCCACGTGAACGGGCAGGCGCAGTGCCTTGGTGCCGTCTTCGGTGAGGACGAGTCGGCCGGAGGCGCTGGCAATGTACTGACGGTACTGTTCGGGAACGGTTTCGTTGCCGGTGTAGTAGTCAGTTGCGTTCTGGGTGGTGTCCATTGCCGCGTCGCGGGTCTTCTCCAGCTTGGATGGGTCGATGCGAACGGTGACTTCGAACTTCTTAGTTTCACCGGGTGCGAGGGTGACCGCGGAGGGGAAGGAGTATTCCACGCCGGGAATATTGGTGCTTTCAGCGTAGGACAGGGCGTAGGTGTGTGCCACGGAGTCGGTGTTCTCGACCGTCACCTCGCGGGTGAGGGTCTGAACGCCAGCATCCGGTGCGTACTCGAGCACGCCGAAGCTCAGGGACACGGTGCCGCTCTTGTCAGCGTTGTAGACGAGGGACTTCGACTGCACGGCAGCGAGGGTGTCGACTCGTCCGGCGCCCACACGGTCCACCGCGTATGCGGCACCGGATTCGGTGCGCACATCGTGGGTTGCGGTGTTCATGAGGGCGGACTTGACCTGTGCGGGGGTGTAGGTCGGGTGGCTCTGCATGACCAGGGCGGCGGAGCCGGTCACGTAGGGTGCCGCCATGGAGGTGCCGCTGAAGGTCACAGAGTTGTTACCGGTTGCCACCGCCGCGGAGGTGATGTACGAGCCGGGTGCCGCAATGTCAGGCTTGGTGTAGCCGTAGCTACCGTGGAAACCGCGGGCACTCATGGGGTTCAGCTGATCCAGCTTATCGGTGTCCACGCGCAGGGAGGACTTCAGCTCGTTGCCGAGGCGCACGGTCAGGGGCTTGCCTGCCGCTTCTGCTGCGGTGATCTGTGCACGCAGGTCCTTAGCGGCGGATGCTGCCAAGCGGAAACCGGGCAGGGTATCGTTACCGGCAATACCCAGACCGGGCTCCTCGTCGTTGCCTGCAAGCAGTACGCCCTTGGCGCCTGCCGCCTGCAGGTTGTCGAAGCGCACCTTGGAGCCGCAGGCGAGTTCACCGTCATCTTTAGCCCAGTCGATGAGCACCCACTTGCCCTTTACAGCTGCCGCTTCGTCGGCGCTGAGGGCGTTGCAGGCGTAGCGGTTGTTCTCGGAGATCGCGGTGACTTCACCGGTGAAATCCTTGCTACCTGCCTGTGCCCAGGGGTAGGAGACGCTGTAGTCGCCGCGTACCTTGCGGGTGGTGCCGGTGGCGGGGTCGGTCAGCTCTGCCGCATCGACGGCGCGGGTGGAGCCGTAGGCGTTAGCTACGGTGATTGCGCTGGCTGCGGTGGCGGGGTGACCGGAGTTGGAGTAGGTGTCGCCGCGCAGGCTGTAGTCGTTGGCGTTACCTGCGGAGATCACGGAGAGCACGCCGGCGCGGGTGAGCGCGTCAACGGCGTAGGCTTCGGGGTCGTCCTGCGGGGAGAATTCGCCACCGAGGGACATGTTGACCACGTTCACACGGTCGGAGAAGTCGCCATCACCGTTGGGGTCGAGGGCGCGGTCGAGCGCCTCGATGACCACGTTGGTGCTGCCGGAGCAACCGAAGACGCGGAAGGCGTAGATTTCAGCATCGGGGGCGACGCCGGGGCCGATCTTCATGGTCTTGAGCTGCTCTGCGGTGAGCTTGCTGTAGTCGCCGGTGAAGGTGCTGCCGTCGGAGTTCACGCCGTAGCCTGCCGCGGTGCCCGCCACGTGGGTGCCGTGTCCGCCGGTGGTGCAGTCGAGCGGGTTGCCGTCGGGAACGGCGGTGTTGCTGCCGTCGTAGTTGTCACCGACGAGGTCGTAACCGCCGGCAACCTTGGTGCGGTTGATGAGTCCGGAGTCTGCGGAGGGCAGCTCGGTGAGCTTGGATGCCTTCTCGTAGTCTTCGAGCTTGCCGCTACCGCCGAAGTCGGTGTGGGTGTAGTCGATGCCGGAGTCGATGACGGCGATCTTCACGCCCTTGCCGGTGTATCCGCCCGCGCCGGCGGGGTTGGTGGTGCCGGTCCAGGTGGCGAGGGAGCCTGCGTCAATGGCGGCGCCCGCGTTCTGGCGGTACTTGGGCAGGATGGGCGAGATTTTCTCCACATCGGGGCGGTTGGCGAGTGCCTTGATGGACTCGGCGTCACCGCGTACTGCCACGCCGCGTACTGCGTTGTGGGTGGTGTAGAGGACCTGCGCGCCGGACTGGCTGCTGACCTGCTGTGCCTGGCTCTGCACCTGCGAGGCGATGGCCTGCACCTGCGAGCTGGTGTTGACGGGTGCCTGCACGCCGGCGCGTACGCCTGCGGGCTGGGTCTGTTCAAAGGCGCCCTTACCTTTGAATCGGACGAAGGCGGTGACGGTGCCGCTGGCGTTCTTCATGCTTTCGCTGAGTACCTGCTTGACGGCGTCGGGGTCTTCTGCAGCGTGGGCGGTGGTGCCCAGTGCTGCGAGGGGGCTCAGCGCCATGCTGAGGGTGAGTAGTCCGCTGCCGATTCGGCGTCGATGCGACCGGCCGCGGGGATTTGGGGAGGCGGTGTGTGTCACGGTGCTCCTTTGCTTGGCTCCCGGGGTGTTTCTGGGAGGCTTGTGGTGTTGTTCTGGTGGGTTCTAGTTGAACTTGAACACACTAGATGTGAACTAGGATACACCTCAAAATGGCTTGTGAAGCGTTTATTACCCCTAAATGAATCAAATTATGGACATGTTCAACCCTTTTCTTTTTCATGCTTTTTATTTGCACTCGGGTTCAGGTTCTTTTCAGGTTCGGTTGTTACTGTAAAACCATCTATTGAACATCTATCAAAAATGCTGGGATATGGAGGGCTGAACCATGGTCAAACGACGCGTTTCCACTGAGGATTCTGTTCTGCTGATGTCACCCCAGGTTATGCACGGTCGCCCCGGCCCACGGTTGGAACGCATCCATAGGGGAGAGGTGCAGGGCATCCTCACCGAGTACAGCTCATCCGCCTGGCAGATTGGTGAGGTGGTAGGCTACGCCCCCATGGAGAAGCCACCCGAAACCTTGGATGTGAAGAGCCTCTTCACCGACTGGAGCGGCTTCACCTGGTATGTGTTGGGGCCGCTGCTTCGAATGGTGTTCTGGATGGTCTTTTTTCTTGTGCTGATGAGTCCGGTACTTTTCAGCCTGGGTTTCAGGGGAGTGGGCGAGGAAACGGCGATGATTTTCTTTGCCTTGTTGATTCCGCTCTTTTATTTCCCTCCGCTGATTTTGCTTGTGGGCTTTGTCGGTCTCGTCGCAGAAATCTGGTTGCTGCTCCTCTGCGTAGGAAAGTTTCTGAATGCTGTTGGGGATGCCGTCGAATCGACGCGCCTACTCATTAGGCAGCACAAAATTCAGCAGGATTTTCAGTTCCGGCTGGTGTACGAGTGCACCCTGGCCGATGTTAGTTCACCTGCGGTATCACCGCATCATAGCCCCGAGGAGGCATCATGACCGCCGATAAGAATCAGCCCGTTTCCCCTCATCAGCGTGTTTTGAAGGTTGCACCGCAGGTGTATTACGGTTACCCCAACCCGCAGCTGATGCACATCCACGCGGATGACGTTCAGGGGACTCTCTCCGAGGAAGAATTGCCGGAGGAGCACGGTGGCGAGCTGGTCGGCTACAGTCCCGTGCCGGTTCCTTACGGTAAGCCGAGTTCAGAGAGATCTGGGGTGGAGGCGCTGGCGTACCTGGCGTTGGCTATCGTGGCGGATCCATTCGCCTATATCCTGGGAGGTCCTATCCTGGGCGAAAATACCCTGGCAGCTCTTTTTGGGGCATCTCTAGGATTTTCGATGCTTAGCTTCGGCATTCTTCCGTTGGTGCTGCTCGTCTTCTCACTGTGGGCTGTTATCAACTTCTTCGCTGTGTTGGTGAAATCCACCGGTAAGCGCGAGACCGAGGAAAGAATCAAGTTCCGGTTGGTGTACGAGTACACCCCGTCCTCTGAAGGAGGTCAGGAGGGCGACGCTTCATCTCGTTATGGTGATATCGACCAACCGGTGATGGACCCTGGCCCCCTGCCCACTTCGTTCCAGAAGCAGAAGGCATGGCTTCTGTTCTTGGGAGTTTCTGTGCTGAACCCCTATATTGCGGCGATAATTCTCTCTGTCACCGCTCTGTTCGGGCGGGGAGAACTCGTTGCAGCTCTCTTTATGGCGGTGAATCAGGTGAGTGCAGGGCTCATGGGAATTCCCGGCATCATCTGGTTTGTGGCGTGGATTATGAGCATTGCGCGGCTTGCCGAAGCGAATGAGGCTTAAACGGACTAGCCATTGGCTCAAAGAACAGCTGCGGGATTGAGCCCCCACGCACCGAACACACAATGTAGACAACACAACAGACACGTAACAGCAGACAAGCATTGGAGGAGGCTACCGTGGCGGAGCATAGCGAAGCACCGAAGAACCCTCAGAACCCAACCGAGAAGAGCGGTAGTGAGTATCAGCCGCTGTGGGATATGGAGCAGCCCGCCCCCGATTATTCGGCTTTGCTGCTTCACGGAACGCCGGTTCCTGCGCCGACCGGGGAGATTCCCGAGCCGGTGAAGGAGGTCCTGGAGATACAGAAGGCTCGTTCTGCATCCGCGCCTGCTGATTCTGCGGTTCCTGCAGCGCCCAATCCTGATGCGTCCGCTCTGGCGGTTTCTGCTCCTGCGCCGTCTGTGCCGGCTGCGAATTTTTTCCCTTCGGCGGAGGGGCATCCGGTGCTGAACCGGCCGCTGTATGGCCGCCCGGGCCCCACGATGCGCCGAATGTCCCCAATGGGCACGGATACTGGTGCATCTGCAAACCAGCAGGCGCCGTCCGCGTTCCCCGCCTGGTTGGGCGAGAAAGTAGAGGGTGCGCCTCGACCTATCGGGTACATCCCTGCGGCACCGGTTGCCGGTAAGGTGAGCGGGTCAGATCTGTGGTGGCAGGCATGGCCTGAGCTCATCGCCCTCTTCTTCATTTGCGTGGTGTTCAACCCGCTCACCTATATCCTCTTAGCTGGTGATGCTGGCGGGTATCTCTTATACATCTTCTTGATGCTTACCACAGTGACTTTGGGGCTTCCCCTGTTGCTGTGGGTTGGTGCGCTGACTTATACACTGGTCCGAATCTATCGGAAGCACCAGGATTTGAAGCAGACAGCCATGCCGCTTGGGTCCTTCTGGTTCTACCTGGTGTATGACCGCCTGCCTAAGGACGCTGAGGAGATGCAGGGAATCTTGGACGCGGCGTCTTCAATGTCTTCCATGGCGCCTGCCCCTCAGCCTCCGATTGCCCCCAACCTTGGCTCTGCCTCGAACATGGGCGGTGCATCATGACCGGTGGATCGTGGCCGCAGAGCCTGCAATGGCGGATGGATTCTTTCACCGTTGATGCCGCTCTGCCGGTGGCGACGGAACCTGTCTACGGCATCCCCGACCCGAATCTGCAACCCATGCAGCTACTGAGCGTGCTGTCGAAGGATGCCGGACCCACGCAGGTGGCTTCTGTGCGCTGGCAGAATCAGCCCGGCACCGCTGTGGCTCTGTCTGCACCGGGTCTGTCTGCACCGGGGGAAGACACCGGCGAAGCTCGGGCTGTTGGCTACATCCCCGCAAGTACACCGGAAGCCACCGTGGATTGGGCTAAGGCTCGTCTCGGGTACGTGTGGTGGCTGGTTTTGTGCGTGGTGTTGCAGGTGATTAACCCGTTCCTTGTGCTACCCCTGCTGTATATGGTGGATGACCAGGCTGCATGGCAGGTTTTTGGCGCCTATTTCTTTGTTGGGCTGTATTCGTTTTTCACGGTGCCCTTTATTTGGCTTGGCTTGATGATTTATTCGCTGGTGAAGTTCCCGCAGAAGCGTCGGGAGGCGGTGGCGCGGGCAACAACGTACGGCGCGTTCTGGTACCACCCGGTGTACGACCGCACCCTGCAGGAGGGTGCCCACCCGGACGAAGCGGGGGAGCCCGAGGGATTGTCTGCGTCGGCGGAGTAGCTTCTTTTGGGCGCCTCCCGCCTCCGATAGTGCTGAACCCCCGGCAGTGTTAACACGTGCGTGTTGGCTCTTGTCGGGGGCTTTTTCTCAGCTTTTATCAGGCAGGTTTCAAGGGACTATCCAGTGCCTGCTGGTACGGTGGTGCCACTAGGAGTATGTCTGGTGAGCGAAGGAGACGACCATGGCAGACCGCCCCGCTGCACAGAAGGAAGAAGCGTACCAGCCCCTCTGGGACACCGACCAGTCCATCCCGGAATACATGACGCTACTCATGGGCGAGGAGACGCAGAAAAATGAAGACGCTGAGCCGCACGAAAACTCCGAGAACAGCAACGAACCGGAAGACACCTCAGAAGATACTCACGAAAACGAAGTAGAAAACCGCCCGGTAGCGCTCGCCTCCACCCAGTCCGCTGGGTCCGCCCAGCCTGTGCTCTCTGCCAGTGAGCGGGCGCAAGCTATGCAGGCGCAGGCAATGCAGACTCAGACGACGTACGCCTACGGCGAGTACGTTCGGCTAGAATCCCTCGGCCTGAGCCCGGGCGCTATTCTGCCGGTCATTCCCGACCCGCTCTTCGGCACCCCCGACTCAAAACTCATCGAAATGCGCCTGCTCGACCGCTCCCAGGATGAGCCCGCACCCATGCAGGCGTGCGCTGCCCACCTGAACCCGGTCAAGGCTGAGGAGAACTCCATATCGCGGGCGGCAATGCTGCAACCGGTGGGCTACGTTCCCGTGAATAGACCGCCGACAAGGTACAGCGTTAAAGACCTGAAGAAGGAACTCACCCTCTCGAACATTGGGCTTGCTGCCCTGTTGATAGTGAACCCCTTCGTGTTGGCCCCTCTGGCAAGCATCGTAGACCCCGAATACGGGTTTATTATCGCGTTCATTTTCGTGGTTATCGGCGTGGGGTCACTTTTTGTGGTGCCGGTTCTGTGGATCATGGGCATAGTTCGCACCTTCAAACGCCGGAATCAGATAAATGACCTCATCGAGGAGGGGCAGACCCCGCCCACCGAGTTCTGGTACTACCTGGTGTACAACCGCCTGCCGGAAGGCTACACGGGCGTTAACGGCTACACGAAGGAAGAAGAGGACTCTTTCTCGGTGTACGAGTTTCTGAAAAAGCAGGAACACGCAAAGCTACACGAGGCTGTAGCACCGCGCGAGGCCGCCGCGCATCCTGCGCTCGCCGATGAAGAGAAACAGGACTAACCCCAAGCCAACCCACACTGTATAACGACCTGCCCCTCCACGCACCTAACACCGCGTGGAGGGGCAGGGGCGTCTCATTCCATGTCATATTCGGGTTTCTTCGTCTGTTGTCCGGCGAGGGTTAATATTCCATTTACCTTGCTTTGATAGGGTGAAACCATCACGAGCGTTGCGACCAAGCAGAGCGAGGCGGGCACCCGCCGAAAACGGCGAGTTAGCCTGCCGCCGCACCTCAACGATTAGCTGTATCCACTCATCGATAGATTAAGGAAAGAACGATGTCCCAGAACCCGAACCCTGAACAGTACAACCAGTACTCTCAGCAGGCACCCTCCTACTCGCAGGCGCCGGGTCAGCAGCCCAACGGTTACATGGTTTCCTCCAAGGATGACCAGAACATGGCGATGCTCGCGCACCTGGCTTCTGCAATTCTGTCTCTGCTGTCCTTCGCAACCGCAAGTATTCTTGCGCCGCTGGTCATGTGGTTCATCTACAAGGACAAGCCCGGCTACGGCTTCACTAAGGAATCGGCACGCCGCGCGTTCAACTTCAACTTCTCCCTGTGGGTTGTCAGCATGGCTTCCTGGCTGCTGATTGTGCTGACTTTCGGTATTCTGGGCCTCATCCTGTGGGTTGTCCCGACGGTCGTGACTGTCCTGATGGTTATCTTCCACAGCATGGCTGCTATGGCTGCGAACCGCGGTGAGCAGTACACCTACCCGATGACCTTCATCGAGATCATCAAGTAGTCTTCACGGCTCATACCGGTAGCGCCCCCGTCCGAATATCGGATGGGGGCGTTAGCGTGCCCGGTATGGCACGCCTACCGCCCCGTCACACGGGACTTAAAGGGGCGGGCACGGTATCATTAGAAGAGGTGTGCCTACCCGAAACATGAGGCGGTAGGTCGCCGCCGTGCCGTGAAATCCGGTGCGTATCTTCAAGGCTTTCAAGGAGCACAAAATGTCAGCTGTCGTGATTGTGGGCGCCCAGTGGGGCGATGAGGGTAAGGGTAAGGCAACCGACCTGCTCGGCCCCCGCGTAGACTACGTGGTCAAGCCCAACGGCGGTAACAACGCCGGTCACACCGTGGTGGTGAACGGTCAGAAGTTTGAGCTGAAGCTGCTGCCCGCGGGTATTCTGAGCGAGAACGCCGTCCCCGTGATTGGTAACGGCGTGGTTGTTAACCCTGAGGCTCTGTTCGCTGAGATTGACGGCCTTGAGGCACGCGGCGCTGACACCTCCCGCCTGAAGATTTCCGCTAACGCGCACCTGGTCGCACCCTACCACCAGACCATGGACAAGGTGACCGAGCGTTTCCTCGGCAAGCGCGCTATCGGCACCACCGGCCGCGGTATCGGCCCCGCCTACATGGATAAGGTGGGCCGCCTCGGCGTGCGTGTTCAGGACATCCTGGACGAGTCGATTCTGCGTCAGAAGGTTGAAGGCGCACTGCGTCAGAAGAACGAACTGCTGGTGAAGGTCTACAACCGCCGCCACGTTGAGGTCGACGAAATCGTCGAGTACTTCATGTCATACGCTGAGCGTCTGAAGCCGATGATTGTGGACACCACCCAGCTGCTGAACAAGGCACTGGACGAGGGTAAGACCCTGCTGATGGAGGGCGGCCAGGCAACCTTCCTGGACGTTGACCACGGCACCTACCCGTTCGTGACCTCCTCCAACCCGACCTCCGGCGGCGCGTGTGTCGGTTCGGGTGTGGGCCCGACCCGCATTTCCCGCGTGATTGGTATTCAGAAGGCGTACACCACCCGCGTGGGTGCTGGCCCCTTCCCGACCGAGCTGTTTGATGAGATGGGCGAGTTCCTGCGCACCACCGGCGGCGAGTTCGGCGTGAACACCGGCCGTCCGCGTCGTTGCGGCTGGTACGACGCCGTGCTGGCGCGTCAGGCTGTGCGCATCAACGGTTTCACCGACCTGTTCATCACCAAGCTGGACGTGCTGACCGGCCTGGAGAAGATTCCGGTCTGCGTGGCTTACGACGTTGACGGTGTGCGCCACGACGAGATGCCGATGACTCAGACTGAGTTCCACCACGCTAAGCCGATTTTCGAGTACTACGACGGCTGGACCGAGAACATTTCGGACGCGAAGAGCTTGGATGAGCTGCCCGAGAACGCCCGCAAGTACGTGCTGAAGCTGGAAGAGATTTCTGGCTGCCGTATCTCCGCGATTGGTGTGGGCCCGGATCGTGACCAGACCATCGTGGTCCGCGACCTCATCAACGAGGACTAAGCTCAAAAGCTCAATACGCAAAAGCCCCCGGAAGGTACCTGTAAGGTACCCGCCGGGGGCTTTTCGTATGCCGGGTGCACGCGCGGCGCGAATGACCGGGCGGGGCGCATACCGTATGCTGGAAAGAGCGCCTGGAACACGTGGCGCCACAGCGTTCAGAGGAGGACAACGATGACCTACATTACCGGAGCCATCTACCCCAGCGGCGACCGCATCCGCGTGGGCGCACCCGAAGAAGAAACCCTCAACGCCTACAAATCACCCGACACCGCCGTAGCCCTCGGATACGCCAACACCGGCATCCACGAACTGCACGGCCTGCAAGAAACCTTCAACCTACACGAACTCGCCATCGAAGACGCCGGACGAGGCCACCAGCGCGCCAAACTCGAACGATACGGCGACTCTCTCTTCACCGTCATCCGCCCCGCCGTCTACCTCGACAAAGAAGAAGAAGTGCGCCTCAGCGAACTGCACCTCTTCACCGGCCCCCGCTACACCCTCGCCCTCGTCCGCGACGAACAGCGCAACGACCGTAGCATCAACGACCAGTTCAACCTGCTCTACGCCACCCCCGACGCCTCCCCCGCCCGACTTCTGCACCGCATCCTCGACAGCACCGTCGACGGGTACGCACCCGTGCTCGACGGACTCGAAAACGACAACGACGAAATCGAAGACATCCTCTTCTCCACCAGCGAGCGGCGAGACGCCAACTCCCTCGCACAGCGCATCTACGAACTGCTCAACCAGGTCATTGACTTCCAGCGTGCCTGCCGCCCCCTCGAATCCATGATCGGCCGCATCATCGAAGGGATGCGCACCGGTGCGCTCGACCCCTCACCCTACCCGGGCGCATCCGACGAAGAAAAGAACGAAGAAGCGGTCGAGCTCGCCCGGCAATTCCGCAACGTGCTCGACCACGTAACCCAAACAAAAGAACGCCTCGAGGACCTTCGTAGCTCCCTCGAAAACGCCCTGCGAGTGCACGACACCCTGCTCGGCCAGCAGCAGAACGACGACACCAAGAAAATCTCCGCCTACGCGGCGCTGCTCATGGTGCCCACCATCGTTGGCTCCGTGTACGGCATGAACTTTGAGGTCATGCCCGAACTCAAATGGGAGTTCGGCTACCCCGCCGCGCTGCTGCTTATGGTGGGTTCCTGTCTGCTCCTCTACTGGTTCTTCAAGAAGAATAAATGGCTCTGATATGCGCGTATGCCGCATAAGGCATACACGATATACCTTATGCGGCACGGTCGTACTGGGCACGCATAGCGCGGCGGCAATCACGACGCTCACGCTTGAACTTCTTACACACAGCCTCCGAATCGGCAAACATGTAGAAGTCCTCAGGCTCAGCCGACAGACCCAAAGTCGACAGCTCAACCAGCGACAGCATCGCGTAGAACACCTTGCTGCGCAGCTCAAAGTTGCAGGCACCCGGAGCGGACTCCACCGCGAACACGCCGCCGGTGCACTCCAGCGCGCGCATCGCCCAGTGCTGAGTCCACAGGTCACCATTGACCGGGCTCACGCCCAGGCGAGTCAGCGCCAGGCCGGTACCCTGCACACGTTCAAAGCGCAGGCACATCTCCAGGTCCTTCTCCAGGGGGAACACGAACAGCAGAGCGTTCTGCGCCGCCGCACGCAGCTCAGCCAGGTTCGCCTCGTAACCGGAAGCACCCTGAGTCAGCTGGCGCATCACACGGCCCATAGTCGAAGACACCGGCGCGGTGCGGAAGCACGAACCCTCAGTCACCAGCTGCTCCAGAACGGTGCGGAACTCATCAACGTTGAAGCGCTCCATGCGAACGATGGTGCCGGACTGCATCAGCAGGTTGAACTCCGCATCACGGCGAAGCTGCTCATCCGCAGTGCAGGAAATCTCTGCGTTTGCGTACTGGCTCTCGTGAGTGGTGTTTTCCATGACCGTTCCTTCCGTAGGTGCTGAATCAACCTAGCGGCAACACCGGAGGAGGCGGTGTGCCCGGTCGGAAGGATCGTCCCTTCCAACACCTACACTCTATGAGCGACCCCTGACACGATAAGCAGTTTTTAATCTACCCCGGGGTAAAACTGGGAAAATTCTGAAAAAATCTGAAACCGCCCCTGGAAACCGTCCGCGGAAACTGCTCATGAAACCCCGTGAAACGCAGAAAACCGGGTGCCCCCACAGTGGGGAACACCCGGCCACGCACACAGAATAAGAGGCAGATTTAGCGCTGACGGTACAGCAACCACAGCATGTACACGCCACCCAGCGCGCCCGTCACCAGGCCAACCGGAATCTGGAACGGCGCCAACGCACGAGCCGACACAAAATCAGCCAACACCAAAATCACCGAACCCAGCAACGCCGAATGCCACATCGCCGTACCCGGAGTATTCCACAGGCGACGCGCAATCTGCGGGGCAACCAGCGCCAAGAAACCAATCGGACCCGCAACAGAAATCGCCACAGCCACCAGCAACACGGCAGCCGCCACCAGCAGGTTCACGGTCTTCTTTACCGGCAGACCCAAACCCGCCGCCAAATCGTCGCCGAGCTCCAGGGTGCGCAGGCGGCGCGTCAGCAGAAGAACCAGCGGAATTGCTACCAGCAGCAGCACTGCCTGCACCGACATCTGATTCCACGAGATAGCGTTCAGCGAACCGTGCTGCCAGGTCTTCGCCGCCTCCGCCTTCTCCAAATCACCGCGCGTAATCAGGTAATCATTCACGGAACTGAGCATCGCGCTGACCGCAATACCAATCAGCACCATCTTCTGACCCATCGTCGCGCCACCGCGCGCACCCGCCAGAAGCATCACCACAGCCGCCGTCGCAAAACCGCCAATAATAGCGCCCATGCCCATACCCACGCCGGTAGAACTCAACGACCCAATCAGCACCACCGACAGGGCACCGGTCGCCGAACCCACCGTGAAACCGATAATATCTGGCGAACCCAGAGCATTACGCGAAACCGACTGAAAAATAGCGCCCGACAAGCCCAAAGCTGCACCCACCACCACGGCGGCAAGCATGCGCGGCAGGCGCTGATTGAGCACCAGCTGGCGCTCAATCTCCGTGCCCTCGCCGTTGAAGATGAGGCGGAACACCTGCTCCGGGCTCATCTGATAACTACCAAACACCAGGGAGGCGACCGCCGCCACCACAAGCACCGCCACCACCAGCAGGGTACGCGGAATGGGGGTGCGGTAACGCCCGGGGATACGCACAGGCCCGGTGGCAATAGACCCGGCAACAGAACGAGACATAACGCTCACAATAAAACCTCTCAGAAACCGGGACCTACGAACCAGACGCGCCAGATGAACCAGCCGAGCCAGCCGCGCCAGCCGAGCCGCGCACAACAGGGCGGTGAGCATGATGCGCTCCGTGCTCCGACACGTGAGCCGGACCCGCCTCATCGTGCGCCTGCGCCTTCGCGCCCATGCGGCTCTTCTTCGCACCGCGCGCACCGGTACTCAACCGCAGCACCAGAACCATCAGCACCGGGGCACCAATAAAGGCGGTCACAATACCCACCTCAAGCTCACTCGGCATGACCAGTACGCGACCCAAAATATCGGAGGCAAGCACCAGCACTGGGCCGTACACCAGCGACAGCGGCAGAACACGCGCAATATCGGAGCCCACCAGCAGACGCACCACATGCGGCACGACCAGACCCACAAAACCAATCGGGCCCGCAATCGCAGTCGCCGCACCACACAGCGCCATAATCGCAATAATCGTCGCGCCACGAACCATCGTCACCGGCACACCCAGGCCGGCTGCCGCATCCTCACCGAGCGCCAGGGCACGCAGGGGACCAATCAGCATGAAGGAGAGCACCAGGCCTACCGCCACAAACGGCAGCGCCGAGAGCACCTGCTCGAAGGTGCGGTTCTCCAGTGAACCCACCACCCAGAAACGGTGCGAATCAAAAGCCTTGGAATTAAACATCGTGATAATGCCGGTAATCGTGCCCAGACAGGCGTTCACCGCCACACCCGTCAGCACCAGACGTGCCGTCGAATCCAGGTTCGGCTTAGAATCCACCAGGCCCATGACGAACACCAGCGCCGCCGCCAGACCCGAACCGGCCAACGCCAACCACAACTGCACGAACGGAGACGACACCCCAAAAACGCCCACGCCCACCACCACGGAGGCGGCAGCACCCGAGTTCACACCCAGCAGGCCCGGCTCAGCCAGCGGGTTGCGGCTCAGCGCCTGCATGAGCACACCCGACACCGCCAACGCGGCACCAACCAGCAGCGCCGCGGCGGTACGCGGGGCACGCTTCGCCCAAATCAGTTTCGATTCGATGGTGTTCGCCTCCGGGTGGAGGAAACCGTCAATCGAGCGGTCCAGAGTAAACATGCGCGAACCCACCGCGAACGACAGGGCGCAGAGCAGAACCAGCAGAACGCCGCCAATAATGAGCGCAACCGCCAGACGCGAGATGGACTTGCCGCCCTTACCGCCCGAGGAGGCACCAGATACGGCGTCTGAAGAAGCGGAGAGGGCACGAATTTTCGCCAGGGAAGCTTCGCTGACGGCCGGTCCTTCGCTGATGGCGGGTCCGGAAGAGGTGGTGGTCTGTGGTGTCATAGGCTTTGGAGGTGGTGGGGGAGCGGTGCGCTCCCGTGCGGACGGAGGATGCTTAACGTATCAATAGATGAGTATTAAGTATCGCATATGCATATATGAGGTTATCCTAATAATTATGGCAAATATGACGAACAAGATCACCCGCCGCTCCTTCGGCGCACTCGCACTCGGTTCCTTCGGCGCCCTCGCCCTGGCGGCATGCGGCTCCTCCAACACTTCCGGCTCTTCCTCCGCGTCTGCTTCTGCGACCGGTAAGAAGGTGGCACCCTCCGCCCTGCCCTCCGGCATGGGCACCACCACCGTTGACGGCGAATTCCCCCGCACCGTCAAGCACTTCCGCGGTGAAACCACCATCAAATCCGCACCCTCCAAGGTCGTGATTCTCTCCACCGGTCAGCTCGACGGCGTGCTCTCCCTGGGCATCGTACCCGTCGGCGCGGCAACTGCCGGTGACGCCGACCTGGTCCCCACCTACCTGAAGACCAAGTTCTCCGATAAGTCCGCAGAGCTCGACAAGATTGCCAAGGTCGGCAAGCGCACCGACCCGGATGTTGAGGCCATCGCAAACCTCAAGCCCGACCTGATCCTCATTAACAACACCAACAAGAAGGACGAGCTGTACGAGTCCCTCGCTAAGATCGCGCCGACCGTGGTCACCGAGGGCACCGGCGTCAACTGGAAGCAGGACTTCCTGCTGATTGCCGCCGCGCTGGGCACCACTGAGAAGGCTGAGAAGCTCATGGAGGAGTACAACACCAAGGCGAAGTCGGTCGGTCAGAAGGCTGGCAGCGAGAAGACCTTCTCCTTCCTGTACACTTCCGCTGACCGCACCCGCATCTTCGCGAAGTCCTCGTTCGTGGGCTCCATCTGCGCGGATGCGTCCCTGGCACGTCCCGCAGCTGCGCAGGTTGAGAAGACCTCCATCGACCTGAGCTCCGAGCAGCTTGACCAGGCTGACGGCGACTACCTGTTCTACGGTGTGCAGGGCGGCGACGAGTCCAAGCTGACCGGTGAGGCACTGTGGAGCACCCTCAAGGCTGTTACCGAGAAGCACGCGCACAGCGTGGACGCCGATATGTTCTTCCTGAACGCTGGCCCGGCTGCCGCGCTCGGTGTTCTGGAGACCATCGAGAAGGCGCTCTAAAGGTTCTAGTCTCTCGTAGAGATTTATAGAGAATCGCTGAGTTCCACTAAGAATCACTGAAGCCCCGCACTCTTACCTCTCATGCCCGCGCATGAGGGTGAGGAGGCGGGGCTTTCTGTGCGCACGTACTTGTTTTCTGCGTGCTGTGTACCTGCTTTTTTACCCACTGGATGCACTCGTGACCGGAATCGGTGCGCGCCCGCCCGAAATAGGGTCTAATGGGGGTAGAAGGCGCCGCGGTACCGTTGCCTCGCGCCTTCACACCGGAATCTTCCGCACCGAATAATTCACCGACGAAACGAGCACGTAATGCCGAAGAATAAGCCCTCCGAAGAGACCCTGGCGCAGGTACGCCGCGTCATCGACGCACTCAACGAGCGTGGCGCCCGCAAGCAGGCAATCCGCCTGAAGGTGACCTGCCCCGAAGCGCCGCTGCCGCAGACTGCCTCCAAGTTTGGTGGCCGCCCCTACCTGCCCGCCGGCGAGTTGCCGCCGACCAATGAGAAGGGTGAGCCGCTGGGCATGATCGCGCAGATTAACTGTGCCGACCTGCCCGAAAATGACCTGTACCCGGCGACTGGTCTGCTGCAGTTCTGGATTAACCCCAACGACGAAGAGTGCCTGTGGGGTTACGACTACGAGAACCCGCTCTCGCAGAAGAATCACCGCGTGGTGTACTACGAGACTCTGGGCGAGCCGAATCCGGATGCGCCGTTCTCGACTCCCCTCCCGACCGTTGACTGGGGTGATTACGGCTGGCCTCTGGGCCCCGAGGGCGAGGGCGTTTCCGAGGCGACCACCGAGTACGCCCTCGCCTTCGAGACCTGGGAGCAGGGCTTCCTGGACGGCGGCTTCGAAATCTACGACCAGTTCGCTGACGCCTGGGATGAAATGTACCCGGACCAGAAGCTTCCCGAGGAGCCGAACGCACGCGATAACGCCTCCTATAACCTGCTGGAGCCTTTCGAATCGGAGGAGAGGGATTACTCGCATATTGGCGGCTACCCTTCGTTTGTGCAGAATGACCCGCGCGACGAGTTCGAGGAGCTGCGCGGCCACACGGTGAACCTGCTGACTATCGAGTCGGAGTGGGGCGAGGACGCTGAGGAGGACGTGTACGTGATGTGGGGTGATGCCGGTGCGGCGAACTGGCTGATTACCCCGGAAGCGCTTGCCGCCCGCGACTTCTCGCAGGTCGTCTTTGAGTGGGCTTGCGGCTAGACACTGTACTACTTTCACACCGCCACATCATCAATGAGGAGACCCTAAAATGTTTGACAACAAGCCGTTCGAGGACATCGAAAAGCAGGCGAAGCACGTTATTGACCTACTCAACCAGGAGGGCGCCCGTAAGAAGGCTATCGCCCTGAAGCCTTTCGTTCCCGCCGAGCCCTTGCCGCAGACCGCCTCCAAGTTTGGTGGCCGCCCGTACCTGCCCGCCGGCGAGTCCGCGCCGACCAATGAGGCGGGCGAACCGCTGGGCATGATTGCGCAGATTAACTGCGCCGACCTGCCCGAGAATGACCTTTTCCCGAGCACGGGCATGCTGCAGTTTTGGATTAACCCGAACGATGACGAGTGCATGTGGGGTTATGACTACGAGAATCCGCTTTCGCAGAAGAATCACCGCGTCATCTACTACGAGACGCTGGGCGAGCCGAACCCTGAGGCACCGTTCCCGAACGTGGATTGGGACGAGGGCGGCTGGCCCATCGGCGGTTTCGACTGTGAGAGCGGCCCGCTCGAGATTGAGTACGGCGTGACCTTTGAGGTGCGTGAGCAGGGTGTGACCGCTTCCGGCTACGACTACTACGACGTTTTCGGCGCGAAGTGGGATGAAACCTACCCGGATGAGAAGCTGCCCGAGGCGCACGAGAACCCGTACAAGAACCAGCCGCGCCGCGAGGCCATCTACGAGCTGACGGAGCCTTTCGAATCGGATGAAGAGTACTCCCACATGGGCGGATACCCGTACTTTGTGCAGAATGACCCGCGTGACGAGTTTAAGGAGCTGCGCGGCCACACGGTGAACCTGCTGACTATCGTCTCTGAGTCGGAGAATGAGGAGAACGAAGACGAGGAGATTGAGATTATGTGGGGTGACGCCGGTTCGGCGAACTGGCTGATTACCCCGGAGGCGCTTGCCGCCCGCGACTTCTCGCAGGTCGTCTTTGAGTGGGCTTGCGGCTAAATAGGGTCTTGGCTGAATAGCCGCAGGGGAGGGAAATAGAGAATAACCGCTCTATTTTCCTCCCCTTTCGTGTACCTTTTATCGGGTGCTTCTAAGCAGCGCGATACTTACGGTTCTTGCTACGCGGCGGAGCCGTAGGAACAATTAGTTCCGCATCCACAAGACGGCGCAGGTCATTCGTAATGGACGTACGTGAAGCACCCTGACCCCAATGCTCTTGGATATATGTCGTGGAAACAGCCTCGCCGCGAAGCTCTCTACGAGTTGACGGAGCCTTTTGGGAAGATCTATCAAGGACATAAACAAAATTTCTTTGACAAATTTATACCTTCTCCGTTTCTCTCTTGATTAACTTTAGTATTGTATCTTTGTATGTTTCGCCTGTACCTTGCTTGAAATGTAGATTTACAGTATATTTTGTCTTTCCAATATCCATTATTAACTGTTTATGTGGTGGTGTTTTTATTTCTCTTTTTTCTTCTTTCATAAGTCCTCCTTTCTGCTTTTAAGCAAAGAAAAAACAGTAAACCAATTTGATTTACTGTTTCGTAAGTTGCTATATTATTGTTTTTATGAGTTATTTAATAAGTTTACTTGCCAACCTGTAGACTTGACTTATTTCTTTGCTTTCTATATGCCAGCTATTAAGTTCAATTTTAATTAACTCTGGAAATTTCTTACTAATATCCTTTAAAGCATTTCCTGCCGATTTTCTAACATATTCACTCGTATCTTCTTTTAATGCAGCAATTCGTCTAATAGCTTCATTCGGATTATCTTTGAAATATGGTCTACTCGTCCATATTCTTAGTCCTTCCGTAACAGCTCTCCTTGTATTAGGGTTATTGTTTTTTAACCATTCATCAATTATTGGAAGTGCTTTTTCGTATCCTATTTTCTTGCAAAATTCATCGAATGCTTTTGCCAATACTTCCTGAACTCTCCAATTATCATCTTTGGAAACTTCATCTCGCATAAATGCTAAAATATCATCTTGTTCTGATAAATATCCAAAAAGAAATACACTGTACATTCTTACTTGATAGGTATCAGATTTATAGGCTAAAAATGCCAACTTCTTAACATATTTATTATCGTTGGATTTATAATCTATAAAGGCTCTTTTTTCTTCTTCTTTAAAACCATTTTCTATCAAAGAAAATTCTTTTTCCAAACTCATAATATATTCTTTCAAGAAGCCTTGCCTCCTCACAAAATTCAATTTTTTCTCTCTCAATAATCAGTAATATTATACCATTTTTAAGGCATTTTTTAAATATCAGCTTTCTGTGCCACTTGACGGTTGCCTGTAAAGTTAAAGTACACATCGACTTGTTGCTTTCTATTTTCGCTTTGCCTTCCTCCTGTTGCTTCGTATACTACAACTTTTTCTATATACTCATTTATTATTGGTGCTGTAAGTTCCTCAATGTCTGTATATTTCCTGCGTGTTTTTCACTATCTATTCCGTTATTGATAGCGATAAACCTCACTCCTTTTTCTTTGAACAGTATTTCGGTGTAAAAGCCTACTTTGAGGTAATCTCTGCCAAACCTGCTCATATCTTTTACTATCACAGTAGATACTTTGTTTTCTTCTACTGCTTTTATCATCTTTTGAAATCCCTCTCTATCAAAGGTCGTTCCGCTTACTCCATCATCGGTATAGTGATAGATATTTACAAAACTGTGTTTCTTTTCGCATAGCTTTCAAGCAGCTGTTTTTGATTGGTGATGGAATTGCTTTCTCCTTGCATTTCATTATCACGATTTAAACGCTCATAAAGTGCCGTTTGTCCTGTTCTTTTCGTATTTGACATGAGAATTACCTCCTTTTCAAGTTTTTATTATTTTCTCTGTCCTAAGAGGTTAGTCCTTTCGAATCGGAGGAGCGGGACTACTCGCATATCGGCGGCTACCCTTCGTTCGTGCAGAACGACCCGCGTGATGAGTTTGAGGAGCTGCGCGGCCACACGGTGAACCTGCTGACTATCGAATCGGAGTGGGGCGAGGACGCTGAGGAAGGCGTGTACGTGATGTGGGGTGACGCTGGTGCGGCGAACTGGCTGATTACCCCGGAGGCGCTTGCCGCCCGCGATTTCTCGCAGGTCGTCTTTGAGTGGGCTTGCGGCTAAAAATTAGCGGTACAACTTTATGCAGGAACGTTGTGAATTTTATTCTTCGCAACGTCATAACAGCATCATGACAAGTCTTGTCATGATGCTGTTATGATCCTGCGATGATGTTGTTATGATGCGGTATTTTCCTCGCGCCTTGATTCTTAAAATCCCCGGAATTGCAGGCTAAAACCGGGTATTTTATCGGCGCTGATTGAGCGCGCATCATAACAACCGTCATAACAACTTCTGTTATGACAGCTGATATGATGCCCCGTCATAATCCGCAATAAACGACATATAGGTACCCACACTTGGTGCACCCCGCCGCCGGTGGCACAGTATAAAGTCGAGCCACTATCGACTCCCCGCACACAGGCGGGCAGATACACCAGGAGCAAACCAATGGCTGAACACACTTTCGGCTTCCGCACCCGCGCACTGCACGCGGGCGGCACCCCCGACGCTGAACACGGTGCCCGCGCGGTCCCCATCTACCAGACCACCTCCTTCGTCTTCAAAGACGCTGACGACGCCGCGAACCTCTTCTCCCTGCAGAAGTACGGCAACATCTACTCGCGCCTGTCGAACCCCACCGTCGCCGCGCTGGAGGAGCGCATCGCCTCCCTCGAAGGCGGTATCGGTGCGGTGGCCACCGCCTCCGGTATGGCCGCCGAGTTCATCACCTTCGCGGCGCTCTGCCAGCAGGGTGACCACATCGTCGCCTCCTCGCAGCTGTACGGCGGCACCGTCACCCAGCTGGACGTGTCCCTGCGACGCTTCGGCATCAACACCACCTTCGTGGCCGGCACCGACCCTGCCGACTACAAGGCGGCCCTGACCGAGAATACCAAGGCAATCTACACCGAGGTTGTCGCCAACCCCTCCGGCGAGGTTGCCGACCTGGAGGGCCTGGCAGAGGTCGCCCACGAGGCCGGCATCCCGCTGGTCGTGGACGCCACCATCTCCACCCCCTACCTGATTCGCCCCCTCGAGCACGGCGCGGACATCGTCATTCACTCGGTCACCAAGTTCCTGGGCGGCCACGGCACCACCCTCGGCGGTATCGTCGTCGAGTCCGGCCGCTTTAACTGGGGCAACGGCAACTTCCCGTCCATGACCGAGCCGGTTCCCTCCTACAATGGCGTGTCCTGGTGGGGTAACTTCGGCGAGTACGGCTTCCTCACCAAGCTGCGTTCTGAGCAGCTGCGTGACTTCGGCCCGTCGCTGAGCCCGCAGGCCGCGTTCAACCTGCTGCAGGGTGTTGAGACCCTGCCGCAGCGCATGGACGCGCACCTGGCGAACGCTAAGCAGGTTGTCGCCTGGCTGGTTGAGGATCAGCGTATCGCCTACGTGAACTACGCTGGCCTGGAAGACCACCCGCACCACGAGCGCGCGAAGAAGCTGCTGCCGCTGGGCGTCGGTTCCGTGTTCTCCTTCGGTGTGAAGGCGACCGAGAAGGCCTCCGACCGCCTGGTCGGCGGCGAGTTCATCGGTGCGCTGCAGCTGGCAAGCCACCTGGCGAACATCGGTGACTCCCGCACCCTGGTTCTGCACCCGGGTTCGACCACGCACCAGCAGCTTTCGAGCGAGCAGCTTGAAGCTGCCGGCGTGGGCGAGGACCTGATCCGCATCTCTGTGGGTCTGGAAGACGTGGAAGACATCATCTGGGACCTGGACCAGGCGCTGACCTACGCGACCGGCCTGAACCACGCCGGTGAGCGTGTGGGCGAGTCCAGCGCAGACAAGGTTGTGGAGGCCGAGGAGGCGGTTGCCGCCGCCAAGGCCGCCGAGGACGCTGCCGCCGCTGAAGCTGTTGCTGGCGCATCCTGCTCCCTGCTCGCCGCTACCGCTCAGGAGGAAAAGTAATGACCGAGAAGCGTACCTGGGTGGGTCCTTCCGCCCCCGAGCGTCTGAACATTCTGCGTAATACCCGCACCATTGCGATCGTGGGTATGAGTGATAAGATTTCGCGCGCCTCCTACTTCGTGGCGACGTACCTGCAGTCGGCTTCGCCGTACAAGCTGTATTTTGTGAACCCGATTCTGGCGGCGAAGGGCAAGCTTGTGCTGGGTCAGCCGGTGTACCCGTCGCTGCAGGATCTGCCGGAGGTCCCGGATCTGGTGGAGATTTTCCGTCGTAATGAGGACCTGCCGGGCGTGGTTCAGGAGGCTGTGGACCTGGGCGCGAAGACCGTCTGGATGCAGCTGGGCTCCTGGAGCGAGGAGGCCGCCGCGATTGGTGAGGCTGCCGGCCTGAACGTGGTGATGGATAAGTGTGTGAAGATTGAGCACGCGCGTTTCCACGGTGGCCTGCACCTGGCTGGTTTCAACACGGGCGTGATTTCTTCGAAGCGTCAGGTGCTGTCCAAGTAGCGGCCTGCTAAGCCGCGGCTGTGGCTTGTAATTACAAAAATCAGGCGCTTGTAAGCGTTTGAGCGGAAGGGGGCGTACCCGGGGTAATTCCCGGGCACGCCCCTCCTGCTATGCCCTATGTAGTGCCCGGCAGGGCATCCGGCAGGGTGTCCGGCGCGTTTTGGGCGGGATTGAGGGCGCAATATCACCCCTTGTGGAGGGCGGTTCAGCTTTAAGGTAAACCTACCCTTACGCTTTCGCACCGTAAGCCGGTATCCTAGTGTGGAGCCCGGCGGCCGGCACACAGCACACACGCGTACCGACCGCCGGGTTTTCCTCTCTCGCAGATTGTGACGGAATGTTACGTTGAATTCTTTCCGACCGGGAATAGCTGTACGATAGCCAGCGTTGCACCCGCAGAGAGGGGCACACCGCATGATGCCCCCGGTTACCGCAGGGTGACAACCCGCAACTACAAGAGCATCAACCACCACACGAAAGAAGAACAATATGTCCGCAATGATTAACCGCCGCACCGTCCTCGCAGGCTCCGCATTCACCGGCCTGGCTGCACTGCTCGCAGCGTGCGGTTCGTCCAGCAGCAGCACCTCCGCATCCAGCACCAACAAGCTGGAGGCTATCAAGTCTGCCGGCAAGATTCGTGTGGGCCTGGAGGGCACCTACCGCCCCTTCTCCTTCCACGACTCGAACGGCACTCTGGTCGGTTTCGAGAAGGAAATCGTCGACCTGATTGCTAAGGACCTGGGCGTGACCGCAGAGTTCGTCGAGACCCCCTGGGATTCGCTGATTGCCGGTGTGGATGCTGACCGCTACGACATCGTCATCAACAACGTCTCCGCAACCGACGAGCGCAAGCAGAAGTACGACTTCTCCGTACCCTACCTGTACTCGGAGCCGAAGGTTGCCGTGAAGAAGGACTCTTCCCTGCAGAACGTGAGCGAGATTTCCGGCCACTCCTCGGCACAGTCTGAGACTTCGAACTTCCGCAAGATGGTGGAGGCGAAGGGCGCCTCGATCGTGGTTGTTTCCGGCTTTGACGAGGCTATCGAGCAGGTCCTCTCGGGCCGCGCAGAGATGACCGCGAACGACTCCGTGTCCTTCGCTGAGTACCTCAAGGAGCACCCGGACGCCAACCTGCGCCTGCTCTCCGGCGACCTGGGCACCGGCAGCAACTCCTCCATCCTGATGGCTAAGGGTCAGGACGCCCTGCGTAACGCTATCGACGAGTCGCTGAAGAAGCACCTGGGCAACGGCGACATCAAGGCGATTTACGAAAAGTACGTGGGCGAAGACCTCTCCCCGAAGAACTAACACTCTTATAAGGAGCTGAGTTCCGCGCATGGAACGCTACCTCAACCTCTGGGCAGAATCACTGCCGCAGCTGCTGGCCTCAACGGTGGCAGTGACCATTCCGCTATCGCTCATCTCCTTCGTGCTGGCGTTGCTGGTGGGCATCGTGTCCGCCGGCGCGCGCACGAGCCGCTTTGCGCCGGTGAACTGGCTGGCGTGGCTGTACATTTGGGTTTTCCGTGGCACCCCGCTGCTGGTTCAGCTGTTCATTGTCTTCTACGGCCTGCCGAAGGTCGGTATCGCCCTGGACGTGTGGAGCGCCGCAATTATCACGATGAGCCTGCACACGGGCGCGTACGTGGCGGAGACTTTCCGTTCCGCGGTGGCTGCTATTCCGCGCGGCCAGTTTGAGGCGGCGGCAACCCTAAACTTCACCCGCATGCAGACCCTGCGCCACGTGGTCATCCCGCAGGCGGTGCGTATTGCGCTGCCGAACCTGGGCAACAACTTCATCGATCTGATCAAGGGCACCTCGCTGGTGTCGGTCATTTCGATGGTTGACCTGTTCCAGACCGGTAAACAGATTGCGTCGCGTACCTTCGAGCCGCTGGCAATGTACTCCGAGGTCGCCATCATCTACCTGGTGATTTTCACTCTGCTGACCGCCGCGCAGTCCGCGCTGGAGAAGTACAGCAACCGTTACGTGAGGAGCAACAATGCTTAGCGTTGATTCCCTGTCGAAGAGCTTCGGCGAGACGCAGGTGCTCAAGAACATCAGCCTGGACATCCCCGACGGTGAGACCACGGTGATTCTGGGCCCGTCCGGTAGCGGCAAGTCGACTCTGCTGCGTTGCCTGAACCTGCTGGAAACCCCGCAGACCGGCACACTCACCATTGACGACGCGCAGGTGGATTACAGCCAGAAGCTCACCGACGCGCAGGTGCGTGATATTCGCTCCCGTTCGGCGATGGTGTTCCAGCAGTTCAACCTGTTCCCGAACTACACGGCGTTGAAGAACGTGGCGCTCGCCCCGACCCTCAACGGCACCCTGAGTGCTCAGCAGGCGCAGGAGCGTGCCCGCGAGCTGCTGGCGAAGGTGGGTCTTGCCGATAAGGTGGATTCCTACCCGGATGCCCTTTCGGGTGGTCAGCAGCAGCGTGTGGCGATTGCCCGCGCGCTGGCGTTGGAACCCTCCTACCTGCTCTTTGATGAGCCGACGAGCGCCCTGGACCCCGAGCTGGAGGCAGAGGTAATCCGCGTGCTCATGCAGCTGGCGAAGGAGGGCCGCTCCCTGGTCATCGTGACGCACAATATGGCGTTCGCGAAGAAGGTCGCGGACCGTATCGTGTTCTTGGAGAACGGTACCCTGCGCTATAACGGCGAGCCGACCGGTTTCTTCGCTTCGGACGATGAGCGTATCCGCAAGTTCTTGACGGTGTACGACAGCACCGAGTACACCATCTAGTCGGCACTGCAACAGAGCCTATAACAGAAGGATGGGCCGGTTTCCCCTGGGGAGTTTCCCTGGGGAGACCGGCCCATCCTTCTATTGCGTCTAATCCTTCTTGGGTTTCGCCTGGGACTTCGCGCGGCGGTACTCGTCCAGCTGCTCGGGGCTGATCACCTGCAGCTGGTCGGTGAGCGGCTCACCCGGTGACCAGCCCTCGTTGTGCACCGCGCTCTCCTCACGGTTGAAGAACGTGAGAATGCGCGGGCGGTGCACCCGCAGACCACCCGGGGTGGTGGGCAGCTGCCAATTCTTCGTGTGGGAGAGCACGCCCAACACCAGGCACAGGATGATGGACAGCGCCATCGCCAGGTTCGGGCGGTGGAACAGGCCGGTTACAAGAGCGGTTTCTGCGGCACCGAATAGGGCGACGGTCGCGTACAGGGAGTTACCGCCAAAAATCGCGGGAATACGGTTGACCATGATGTCACGAATCAGGCCGCCACCCACTGCGGTGGTGATACCCAGTGCGATAGCCGGCAGCCAGTGCAGACCCAGGTTCAGGGACTTGATGGTGCCGGTTGCCGCCCAACATCCCATGCCCACGAAGTCCACGACGAGTAGCGTGCGGGTTGCCCAGCGGGCACTCAAGTCGATGCTGTACGCCAGGATGGACGAACCGATCGCACCGATCCAGTAGCCGCCGTCCGTAAGCGCCACGGGCAGGCCCGAGTTCAGCAGCACGTCACGAATCATGCCGCCGCCCATACCGCAGGCAATAGCGAGCAGCAGGAAGCCCACAATGTCGAATCGGAAAGCGCGCGCCACAGCACCGCCGAGCAGGCCGTTAGCAACAACGGCGGCAATGTCGACGATGCGGAATACCTGATCCGGGTCAAAGAGCTCGTGCATGGGCGTTCTCCTGCGTGTGTGCGTATGTGCGTCTGCGTTTGGGCGCCCGCGAGGGGGCACCTGAGGGGGTATCGGAGTGCCTGTGGGGGAGGCGCGCACGGAGGGTCGGGTGACGACGTTATCACCGCATCCGGCTCTGTTGGCCTGTGCGCGTACCTGAAATGGCACCGATTCATTGTAGACCCGCCGCCGCTCCTACTCCTATTTGAAAGGTGCTCATGACGAGCTCTGAGATGGAATCAAGAAGCTTGTGGGCGCGCTAAAAGATTGGCGTAGAATGAGTGAATCTCCACCCCCAATGCTGTCATGATTGTTTTTGCGCTGGGTTCTTTCCAGTACGGCAGCGGCATCATTTCTTCGCTGCTGCTGGCGTTGAGCCCCCTGAACGCGGTGGAGTCCATGACGGTGATGATGCTTGCCGGCACGGCGCTGTCGGCGCTCATGGTGTGGTTGCCCTCGCGTAGCCGGAACGCTCGCTAAGCTGGGACTAGACGAAATCTGCGTAAGGTGAAAGGAGCCGCTGTGGCGGTATCGCGCGACGAAGTTTTCGGGGTCCTGCAGGGGGTTATACCCCGTCTGGAGGAGGCGCTTCCCGGCTGGTCGGTGCGCCCCAACATTACGGGTACCGGCGCGGTGGGGCTCTATCTGGACGGTCCCGATCTGCCCCTGGCCGGTGTGAACGTCGAGGGTGAGCCGGTCGCGCGGCACCTGTGCGGCACGATTCAGACCGCTGACCGCGGCCTGCCGCAGGAGCTGGGGCAGGTGCGTTACCAATACATCCTGGGCGTGAGCGTGGCGGAGCACGAGAGCGAGTACCCGGAGCTGGCCGACCTGGCGAGCGTGGGGGAGCCGAACTGGGTTCCTGCGTTGAGGGCCCTGGAGGTGCTGGTGGAGTCCGAGGGCCGCGAGGCGCTGTTCATCAGCCGCGGCGGGTACGTGCCGGGTCGCCGCGCCTTAGGTAAGCGCCGCGTGGCGCTACGCCGCGAGTTCTTTCCGGGTAAGCCCTGGCTGGGGTTGGGCACGATTGACTGGTGCGCGGGCGTGCGCTCGACCCCGGTGTACGCCGAGGACTTGGCGTCTCTGGTTGCCGCGGCGACGCGCCTGGCGAGTAGCTGGGATGCAGCCCTGCGCACTGGCGCTGCGGACAGTCAAAAGTAGTTAAAACAAAGCGGCGCCTCCGCCCCGAAAGGGGAAGGATGCGCCGCTTCTGTGTAAGCTCTAACGCTTAGTGGGTTTAGCCCAGTGCCTCAGCCAGCTGAATGCCCTGTGCCACGCCACCGAGGGTTGCAGCAATACGGATCAGGTCGTTGACCTGCTCCTTGGTTGCGCCCTCTTCACGCAGGGTGTGCTCGTGAGCCTCAACGCAGTGGGAGCAGCCGTTGACTGCGGACACTGCCAGAGCGAACATCTCGAAGTCCAGCTTCTCAATGCCACCGTTCTTGCCGATGATCTGCATGCGCAGGTTTGCGCGCTGGTCATCGTATGCACCGTTCAGGAAGCCACGGGTGCGGTAGAAGATGTTGTTCATGCCCATGATGGATGCAGCACCCAGAGCAGCCTCGTAAGCGGTGTCGCTCAGGTGCTCCTTAGCCTCTGCAGCAATCTCAACAACGACAGAGTCAACCTTGGTTGCTGCTGCGGTTGCGAGGATTGCGCCCCAGAGCTGCTGCTCGGACAGGGAGGTGATGCGGGGCAGGGAGGACAGGTTGAGGTTCATGTCCTTCGCGTAGGAAGGCAGAGCCGAACGCAGGTTATCGATGCTCATGGATTACTTCATCTCCTTGAATGCGTCGATGGTTGCTGCACCCTTCTTCCAGTTGCATGCGCACAGCTCGTCGGACTGCAGAGCGTCCAGCTGGCGGAGCACCTCGTCGGTGTTACGGCCGACGGAGTCAGCGGTAATGGAGACCGACTGGATGGTGTTGTGGGGGTCGATGATGAAGGTTGCGCGGTCTGCAACGCCGTCCTTGTTCAGGATGCCCAGTGCGCTGGTCAGCTCACGCTTGAGGTCGGATGCCATGACGATGGGCAGGTCCACGAGCTCCTCGTGGGAACGGCGCCATGCGTAGTGGGTGTACTCGTTGTCGACGGAAACGCCGATGACCTGGCAGTCGCGTGCCTCGAACTCGTCAGCGAGCTTACCGAATGCAGCAATCTCGGTGGGGCAGACGAAGGTGAAGTCCTTCGGCCAGAAGAAGACGACGCGCCAGGTGTCTTCGTCCAGACCCTCGGAGGAGACGGTGGTGAAGTAGTCTTCGGGCTTGGTTGCTTCGATGTCAGCCAGCTTACCGGGGACAACGCCGGTGAGCTCGTATGCGGGGAACTGGTCGCCGATGGTCAGAACTGCCATGGTGTTCTTCTTTCTGCTTCGTGCCGCGCGGATTCGTTGCGCGGCGCTTGTTCTAGTGGTGCCCATTGGGCGGGCTTGATAACTATTTTATTATGAATAATTCATAATAATCAAGTGATGTTGGGTGAAAACACGAGTATTAAGTCGTGATTTGTATCACTGAATATTCTGGGATGTTCACAAAAGCTTTTCCGACGCACAAACCCGAGGGTTTAAGCTCGAACCATGACCCCCGAACACAGCGACTTTTCTGAGCACAGCGAACACGTAGAGCCCAGCCAGCCCGAACTCATCACCGAGCGCCTCACCCTGCGCCACATGCGCGAGGCGGACATCCCCGACATCGTGGAATCCTGCCTCGACGAAGAAACCCTCCGCTACACCCGCCTCCCGTTGAACTACACGCGCGCCGACGCTGAGGACTACCTGCTCACCACCGCCCGCCAGATTGCCGCCGGGCAGATTCAGCGTTGGGCGATTGACGCCTCCGGCGTGTTTGCCGGAACCATTGAACTGCGCCTGCCCGATGGCACCCCCGAAGGCCCCGGAACCCGCGCCGAACTGGGGTTCTACACCGCCCCGAGAGCGCGCGGCAAGGGCTACATGACCGAGGCGCTGCGAGCCGTCCTCGGCTACGCCTTCGACCCGCTCGGGCTGGGTCTGGAGACCGTGCGCTGGACTGCCCTGGCGGGTAACGAGCCCTCCGAACGGGTGGCGGTTAAGGCGGGTTTCACCGGCATCTACGACGATATTGACCCAAACTCCGGCCGCCCCGACGAGAACGGCCACCCGGTGCAGCACCGGGTGCGCCGCGCCAATATGACCCGCGCACAATTCGCGGCGCTCTGGTCTAACTAGGTTGGCTAGCTAAACTGCGCTACCGAATGCCGAAGCCGCGGAACGAGCCGCTCGGCTCCTCCCACTCGACGAGCACCTCATCCACACGGCCCGCGGTGTCGTCACCGCGTAGCACATCCACCAGGCGAGCGCAGGAGGCTGCCGTCCCCTCCGCAATCACCTTGACGCGCCCGTCGTCGAGGTTCTCGGCGTACCCGGTCAGGCCCATGGGCTTGGCGGTTCCGGCGCACCACCAGCGGAAGCCCACGCCCTGCACCTTGCCGTCCACGTGAGCGACGAGGCGGATTTCGGCGGGCTCTGCCGGGGTGCGGTCGGTGAAGAAATCAAAGAAACCCATGGGTCCTCCCGGGGTCGTCTCGTTGAGGGTGGTCTGATGGGGGCGCGCCAGCATTGGCGGCGCCCTGTCAGTTTCTATAGCTTCAGTCTAGAGGGTTCAGAGCGCTTCGGGGTGGCATCAGGGCGCCTGTTGTCCGGTTGCCTCGCGCACGCGTCGTGAACAGCTGAATTAGGGTAGAGCAACCGGAGCCGTGCCCACAAGGGGAGTAAGATGGGGTGATGCTTTCCCAGCGGCAACGCTGAACACACAGACTGTACCCGCAACGCTCATCTACTGGAGGATCATGAGTTCCCGCCCCAAGAAAGAGCCCCTCATCGGTAACCCGGCGAAGGCGCCCTACAAGCCCTGGCCTGCTCTCTGGTCCCTGGTTGTTGGCTTCTTCATGATTCTGGTGGACGGCAATATTGTCACCATCGCCCTACCGCACATGCTGCAGGATCTGGATGCGTCGCTGTCGGCGGGCATGTGGGTGACGAGCGCCTACCTGCTGGCGTATGCGGTGCCGCTGCTCATTACCGGCCGTATGGGTGACCGCTTCGGCCAGAAGAACCTGTACATGATTGGCATGGCTATTTTTACTGCCGCTTCCCTGTGGTGTGGTCTGGCACCGAGCGTTGAGTCGCTGATTACTGCCCGCGTGGTGCAGGGCCTGGGTGCATCGCTGATGACCCCGCAGACCATGTCTCTGATTACGCTGATGTTCCCGCCGAATGCGCGTGGTGTTGCGATGAGTATTTGGGGTGCGACTGCGGGTGTCGCCTCGCTGATTGGCCCGATTCTGGGCGGCGTGCTCGTGGATACCCTCAGCTGGGGCTGGATCTTCTTCATCAACATTCCGGTCGGCATTCTGGGCCTGTTCTTGGCGTGGCGTAACGTGCCGGTGTTCGAGCAGAAGAAGCACAGCTTCGACTGGCTGGGCGTGGTGCTGTCGGCGGTTGGCCTGTTCCTGCTGGTTTTCGGTATTCAGGAAGGCGCCACCTACGACTGGGGCATCATGACCGATTCGTTCCTGGGCACCGGTATTGCGGTGAGCGTGTGGGGTCTGATTATTGCCGGCATTCTGGTGCTGGGCCTGTTCATCGGTTGGCAGGCTATTAATCCGCGTGAGCCGCTGGTTCCGCTGAGCCTGTTCTGTGACCGTAACTTCTCCGTGTCGAATGTGGCTATCTCCGCTATGGGTGTGGTCGCTATCAGCATGGCGTTCCCACTGACCCTGTACCTGCAGCAGGTGGAGGGTCTGGACCCGACCCAGGCCGCGTTGATGACCGCCCCGATGGCGTTGTTCTCGGGTGCGTTGGCGCCGGTGGTGGGTGCGCGCCTGAACCGTAACGATCCGAAGTGGATTGCCGTGATTGGCTTTACGCTGCTGGTGATTGGTTTTGCTCTGCTCCGCCCGACGATGGTTGCGGACGGCAACCTGTGGCTGATGGTTGGTCCGATGATTATTCTGGGCGCGGCGAACTCCTGCATTTGGGGTCCGCTGTCGGTGTCTGCGACCCGTAACCTGCCGCCGCAGCGTGCCGGTGCCGGTTCGGGCGTGTACAACGAGACCCGCCAGATGGCGTCGGTGCTTGGTTCGGCTGCGATTACGACGATTATGGCTTCTGCGATTACCTCGCACCTGTCCGCGTTGGGTCCGGCTGCCGCAGCGGGCGGTGGCTCTCACGGCAGTGCTGGAGGCGGCGTGCTTCCGCAGGTCCTGCGTGAACCCTACGCGGCGGCAATGGCTGATGCCATGATGCTGCCCCTGATCGCCGCGGCGGTGGGCGCGGTCGTGTGCCTGTTCTACGCCTCCAAGAAGACCTCCGAAGCGAAGGGCGCCGCACAGAACGCTGAGGTGGAGGCCACTAAGTAGAAGGCTTATCAGAGCGCTTTACGTCATAAACGGTGCATAACTTGAGATGCGGTGCAAATACCGGGACAAACTAGATGCACTCTGTGTATGATGAGGCGGGTCACCGTCGAACAGAAGAGAACCAAGAATGGCTCCTTTTCCTCCATCGGAGGGTTCGGCAGTGACCCGCTGTCTTTTAAACGCCGTGCTCACTTGCGGCATGCCGGCTACATGCCGGCGGCAGCGACACACATGACCACTGCACCGCGCGGCTACCGTCTGACACTTATACCTACCAGTGGACCGGGCCCGTACGACCCATACCGTACGCAACGTCAGATGAAGTAATCTAACGCGCGGCCAAGACACGAAGAGAGATCCTATGTCTTTTCTGACCTCAAATCGCGTAGTGCGTACCGCGCTCGCTTCGGCGGCACTGCTGGTGCTCGGCACTGTTGCTGCCCCCGCAGCACAGGCGTACAACCCTGACATTGACGGCGACGGCATTCCCAACACCTGGGAAATGAAGGGCTACGACGCCGACGGCGACGGCAAAATCGATGTGGACTACCCCGGCATGGGCGCCAACCCGCTGAAGAAGGACATCTTCGTGGAGATGGACTACATGCCCGGTCTGCTCGCTAGCGAAGAAGAGCTCGACCGTATCACCGAGTCCTTCGCCCAGCTTCCCCTCCGCAACCCCAACGGCACCACCGGCATTAACATTCACCTGGAGAAAGAGAGATGGCTAAAATCCCCACCTTGAGTTTGGTATTTTTGCCATTGTCTTCCTTGATTTGTTCAAGATCTTGAGCCAAAATCCTCACTTCCTCTTTCTAAAATCTAGTTTTTAAAAAAATAGGCTATCTACCAGAAGTAGATAGCCTATTTTTTATGAGATGCTTGGGTGCTTACGCTTTCAATTTGTCAAACTTTGCTTTGACATTCGCCTTGAATTCTTCAAGCTTAGCCTTGCGTTCGGCTTTACGTTCAGCCTTCATCTGTGCACGCGCCTGGTTGTAGAGGTCTTCTTGGACTTGCAGAGCTGCTTCGATTTCGGCTACGACGGTTGCTACATCCCAACGCACGATTTGGGTGTCGTACTTGGTGAAGTAAGCATCGATGACTGCTTCGTTGTCTTCTTGCACCAAGGCAACAACGGCTGTTTCACCGTTAGTCAATTTTTGAGAAACAACGTCAATCAGGCCAGCTTCTGCCGTATCAACGGTAGCACCAGCAACCAAACCATTGAGGCTACCAATACTATAACCAAACAAGACGCCGATAGGACCACCCAAAAGCCCGATAACTGCACCGAGCAAGCCACCTTTTAGGGTTGCATCCGTCGTTGAATCTTCAAAATCATAGCGTTCTTTTTCAACGATATGACCGTTTTCATTTTTGACCAGGGCGATTTGAGCAACCTTGGTCGTCTGAGTTTGGCGGAAAGCCTTCAAATCTGCAAAGGACTGATAAGCTTCGCTTTCGGTGTTAAAGACTGAAATTACTAGGTTTTCCATAGTTGGTACCTCGTTCCTAAAGACTATATATACATTGTAATACAGTTCTCTTTTTTGGGAACTACTTTTTGCGACAATTTACCTCGGCGGCAGCCGGTAGGCTGAGTCCTAAAGC
>NZ_CAXOMR010000016.1:0-54114 GCF_964210535.1 Rothia mucilaginosa | reverse complement strand
ACACATTTACATTGGACCCGCCGTCACGGTTGTCGTGGCGGCGGGTCCTCTTGTATGTATCTTGCCCGGGTGGGGTGTCTCGCCCGGATGGGTGTTGAACCGTTATCCTGAGAGATAAGCATCCGCGACGGAAGAGAGGACCCTCCCGTGCAGCATCAGCCTCATGCATCGTCAGCTGTTGGCAATTCTGATGCGCTGCTGCGAGCCACTGCTGGCTCGAGTGGCTTGAGTCGACGCGCCGTTTTGCGTTTTGGCGCGCTTTTTAGTGCTGGTTTGGCGCTTTCTGCGTGTTCTGGTCAGTCTTCTTCTGGTTCGCCTGCTAGTTCGTCTGCGAGTGCGAGCGAGTCCTCTGCTGATGCGCGTCGTGTGTTCCGTTTTGCGCAGGGTGCGGCGCCGTTGGGTTTGGATCCGGCGTTGTTTCCTGTGGCGAGTACGTATCAGGTGACGGCGCAGGTTTTGCAGACGTTGTTGGTGGCGAATCATTACACGGGTGATCCTGAGGTTCAGGATTCGTTGTGTAGTGAGTGGACGGTTTCTGATGACCGTTTGGTGCATACGTTTGTGTTGCGTGAGGCGCATTTTAGTAACGGTGCTGCGTTGACTGCGGATGCTGTGGTGCAGAATTTCCAGAGGTGGCAGGCGTTGGCTACGGGTGAGGGTACTGCTGCTTTGGCGGTGCCTGCTCAGCCGTTGTTTGCGTGGGGTTTTGGTGTACCGAAGCCGGGTTCTATTGATCCTTCGGCGGTGGAGCCTGCGCCGGTTCAGGCATCTCCGTCGGGTGCGGCTACTCCGGGTGCTTCTGCGAGTGCGTCCGCTACCCCGTCGGCTACCGCCTCGGCTAGTGCTTCTGCCGTAGCTTCTGAACCGGCTCAACCGGGTGATAAGAATGCACCGAAGGCGGGTGCAACTCAGTCGTCTGCGGTGCAGTCATTCTTGCCACTGGTTTCGTCGGTGGTGGCGAAGGGTAACTCTGTGGTGGTGACGCTGTCGCGTCCTTCGTTGGCGTTCCCGCGTATTTTGACGCAGCAGGCGTTTGGCATTATTGATCCGTCGCTGTTTGGTTCTGATCAGAAGTTGACGGGTAACCCGGTGGGTACGGGCGCGTTCCTTGTGGATTCTTTCAAGGACGGCACGGTGCGTCTGCTGAAGAATACTCATTTTGACGGTCAGGCACCTGAGCTGGATGAGATTCAGATTTCGACCCTCACTTCGTCGGATAAGCGTTATTTTGCGCTGATGGAGGGTCATATTGATGCGTGTGATCAGGTGAATTCTTCTGATCTGGGTCAGTTGGCGCGTGATGGTTATCAGACTCCGGGCCGTGACCCGTTCTCGCTGGTGTATTTGGGTTTGAATACGGCGCATCCGGTGTTGAAGAATATTTCGGTGCGTCGCGCTATTTCGCATGCGGTGGATCGTGGTGCACTACGTCAGTATTACCCGCAGGGCACCTCGGATGCGCAGACGCTGATTTCGCCGTCGTTCCGTATTAAGGCTGATGACGCGAAGGATTACACGGACCGCAATCAGGATACGGCGCGCTCGCTGTTGGCGACGGCTGGGTACGACAATCAGGTGATTGAGTGCTACTACCCTGCCGATGTGTCTCTGCCGTGGATGGATACTCCGCAGAAGGTGTATTCGGAGATGGTGGCTTCGCTGATTGAGGTGGGTCTGAATATTAAGCCGGTGCCTCTGCCGTGGGCTGAGTATCTGCCGAAGAGCCGCGAGGTTTCGTCGGAGCGCGGTATTACTCTGGCTGGTTTCTACGGCATGTACCGTGACCCGTATGCGTTCTTTGGTCCGGTGTTGGCGCCGCTAATTGCTGAGCATCAGGTGCGTTCGTTGATTGCTAACGCGCCGGCAGATATGACGACGGGTTTGACGAAGAAGAGTTCTGATGTACCCTCGTCGGGTGGTTCGGATTCGAATGTGCGGATTTCTGCGACTCCGAGCCCGCAGCCGAGCTATTCGCCGGATCCGTTGACGCCTGAGGAGGAGGCTTCGGCTTCTGCCTCGCCGAGCCCTTCGGCGACTCCTTCGCCGCAGCCTACTGCTGTGGCTGTGGCGCCGTCGCCTCGTTTTACGGAGATTTTGGAGGCGATTCGCACCGCGGATTCTGCCGATTCGGTGGATTCGCAGCGTGAACTGTACGCGAAGGTTGTGTCTCAGCTGGGTCAGTTCATGCCGGCGGTTCCGTTGCTGAATGTGACGTCGAAGGTGGCGGTGAGCCGTGAGGTTCAGGGCTATCAGACGGAGCAGAATGCGATTGAGCTGTTCGGTAAGCTGCGTAAGTCGTAGCCTGCGTTTTTAGCTTTTGTGGAAAGGGGGCATCCCGGTTGGGATGCGCCCCTTTCGCCGCGTTTGGGGCGTTAGGGTAGCCGGTGGAGGGGTGTTTCTGGAGCCGTTTTTGGGTTGTTGCCGGCGAGTGTAGCAAATGCACGCGATTACGGGTCTTTTCGACTCTAAGAGATTTATTGATATGAACTGCAACACTCTCTCTCGTTTTGTGGATTCTGACTATGCCAACCCCGCTAAAAGGAGTAGGCTAGATGATGTACCCCACATTCACTGTGCCCAGGCCGGGCACCCGCACCCCTAAGGGAGAATTCAGTGGCAGCACGTACTGAACGAACCGACGTCGTCCTGGTCGGCGGCGGCATCATGAGCGCCACCCTCGGCGTGTTCCTCAAGGAACTCGAACCGAGCTGGAACATCGTCCTGCTCGAACGCCTCGACAAGGCCGCTCAGGAATCCTCCAACCCCTGGAACAACGCAGGTACCGGCCACTCGGCACTGTGCGAACTCAACTACGCACCCGCTGGCCCCGACGGCACCGTCTCGGCAGCTAAGGCGCTGAACATCAACGAGCAGTTCCAGATTTCCCGCCAGTTCTGGGCATCCCTGGTTGAAGAGAAGATCCTGGGCAACGCAGACTTCATCAACCCGGTCCCCCACATGTCCCTGGTCTTCGGTGAGGACCACTCCAAGTACCTGGCTGCACGCTACGATTCCTTCCGCAAGGAGAAGCTCTTCGAGCGTATGGAGTTCTCCACCGACCGCGCAAAGATTGCCGAGTGGGCACCGCTGACCGTCAACGGCCGCAAGGGTAACGACCCGATTGCCGCCACCTGGTCCCCCGAAGGTACCGACGTTGACTTCGGCGCCCTCACCCAGCAGCTGATTGACTACCTGCAGACCAAGGGTGTTGAGGTTCGCTACGGCTACCAGGTGACCAACCTGAACCGCGAGTCCAACGGCTCCTGGACCGTTGACGCTTTCAACCGCATCAACAAGGAAGAGCCGCTGACCATCAACGCGAAGTTCGTCTTCCTGGGTGCCGGTGGTGGCGCTCTGCACCTGCTGCAGAAGTCCGGCATTGAAGAGGGCAAGGGCTACGGCGGCTTCCCCGTCTCCGGTCTGTTCCTGCGCAACACCCACGAGGCAACCGCAAACCAGCACAACGCTAAGGTGTACGGTCAGGCTTCGGTGGGCGCACCTCCCATGTCTGTGCCCCACCTGGACACCCGCTACGTGGACGGCAAGCGCGCCCTCATGTTCGGCCCCTACGCTGGCTTCAAGACCAACTTCCTGAAGCAGGGCTCCCTGCTGGACCTGCCGCTGTCCCTGCGCCCGCACAACATCTACCCGATGACCCGCGCAGGCATCGACAACCTCTCCCTGGTCAAGTACCTGCTCTCCGAGCTGGTCAAGGACAAGAACGCACGCCTGGAGTCGCTGTACCAGTACTACCCCGAGGCTGACGGCGGCGAGTGGGAGCTCATCGAGGCTGGTCAGCGCGTCCAGATCATGAAGAGGGACGCGAAGAAGGGCGGCATCCTGCAGTTCGGTACCGAGGTTGTCTCCGCAGCGGACGGCTCTATCGCGGCTCTGCTGGGTGCATCCCCCGGTGCTTCCACCGCGGCTCCGATTATGCTGAACCTGCTGGCTAAGTGCTTCCCCTCCAAGATTGCCGGTTGGGAGCCTCGCCTGAAGGAGCTTATCCCCGGTTACGGCGTGAAGCTCAACGACAACCCGGATCTGGCTGATGAGCTGATGGCTCACACCGCTAAGGTTCTGGGTATTCACAACTAGTTTTCAGTTAGGCTCAGCAGGTAGCTTTATACCCTAGCTGACAAGCCTTTTTTGAGGCTTTTCTGGGCGGTGACCCTCTCTAACTGACCGACAGGTCAGCTATCTGCACTCGCAGAAAAATGCGGGAGGGTTAGAAAACCCTATAATGTCACCGCAGGGGCGGGAAGGACAGCTCATTGTTCTCCTCGCCCCTTCTGTGCGCCCACACGCTGAAGCTCATAGGCGCACCACTGTGTACACCCCACTCATTCAAGGAGCCCCATTGGCTGCACACACCGGCTCTTCCACGGACACCTCCTCAACCCAGGTACCCGCCGGAGCTCGACGCGGACTCTTCTCCCGTAAGAAGAAGCCCGCAGCCCCCAAGTACGCAAGCGTGAAACTGCGTGACTTCCCTAAGGGCAGCATCCTCTACATTCTGCGCCGTGCCATCTACAAATTCGGCGCAAACGGCGGCACCGACATGGCGGCAGCACTCACCTACTTCACCGTGCTGTCCATCTTCCCCGCCCTGCTGGCAATCGTCTCCCTACTGGGCGTATTCGGTCACGGTGAGGAAAGCGCCGCCGTCATCCTCGCCTTCCTCAAGGACAACGCGCCCGCCCAGATGTACGCCATTCTGGAAGACCCCATCAAGCAGATTACAGGCGACCATGGCGCAGGCCTGGTGCTGTTGACCGGTATCCTCAGTGCACTCTGGTCCGCCTCTGGGTACACCGGATCCTTCGGCCGAGCTCTCAACACGGTCTACAACGTGCGTGAAGGCCGCCCCGGCTGGATTCTCAAGCCGCTGAACGTCTTCGTCACCACCGTGATTATCATCCTCGTGGTACTCATGATGCTCATGATGCTGCTGGGTGTAACCGTCCTGGACATGGTCGGTCGGTATGTACCCGAAACCGTGGATATGGAGCTCATCAAGCTCATCTGGCTGAACGGCCGCTGGGTGCTGATTCTGTTCATGGCAATCGCCCTGATCACTCTACTCTACGCCGCCACCCCGAACGTGCGCCGCTTCAAACAGTGGAAACTCTCCCCCGGTGCGGCGCTCGCCCTCTTCGGCATGGGCCTGGGCGGTTTCGGCTTCACCCTCTACGCCAACAACTTCAGCAAGTACAACGCCACCTACGGCCTCATTGGTGGTGTGATCGTGATGCTGCTGTTCATCTGGATTATGAACAATATGCTTCTCTTCGGTGCGCACCTGGACGCAGAAATCATGCTCATGCGCCAGGTACTCGCCGGCGAAGACGACCACGGACACCTGAAGGTTCAGCCGCGCAGCACCACCGCATCCCGTGCGATGAAAGAACAGCGCGAACGCCTCATGTCCGCCGGACGCGAATTGCAGCAGCAGGCGGCAGGCCAGGGCATGCTCCCCAAGCCGAAGGGCCCCTCCATTGCGGATCGCGTGCAGAAGGCGGTGGACACCAACACCACCATGATTCGCACGCTCATTGCCGACGGTAAGGAACGCATCGAAAACGGCAAGGAACAGCTGCAGCAGAAGCAGGCGAAGGCAGACGCCACCGAAACTCAGGCTTCTGAGGCAACCGCGGCGAAGGCAGAAGCGAGCGCAAAGGCTGAACCTCAGCAGGAGGCGCTCTTCGACCTGGGCACCGATAACTCAACCGATGCGGCACAGAAGAACTAAGCGGCAGCTCAGCTGAGCGCGTACCGCCTCAAAGTATCAAGGACGCGAGACAGAAAAGGGCACGAGATAGAAAAGGGCGCAGGACAGAAACCCTGCGCTGGTCACTAAGATAGAACTATGACCAGTGCAGAATTCTCTCCCGCGCCCTTTGCCGTACCAAATGCTGTTGTACCCGGCACTACCATGCCCGACCTCGAGTACACCCTATACCAGCCGCAGCAACTCAAAAGCCGCGTCCCCGCCCTCATGATTCACGGCTTCGCCACCCGCGGCGAACAGCTCTACGGCGGCACCAGCTGGATCCGCCAATACCTACGCGCCGGATACCCCGTGCTGATCGTTACCCTGCCCTACCACTCAGACGAATACCTCAAAGACCCCGAATCCATGCACGCCATCGACTGCAAGCTCCCCGACAACACGAGCGTGCGCAGCCGCACAATTCCGTTCGATTCGGTGCCCCCTGTCGACGCTGCAGGTCAGCCGCTGACCCCCATGCACCTGTTCACCAATCTGCTCGCCCAGCTGCTGCGCACCGTCGCCACCGAGAACGACCTCGGCGTTGAACTGGAGCCCCGCGCGCACGTTATCGGTTTCTCCTTCGGCGCCCGCGTCGGCTGGGAGCTCGCCCTCACCCACCCGGAGGCGGTCGCGTCCCTCACCCTGGGCGGCCTGCCCCTACACGACCACCTCATTACCCTGCGTTCCATGCTCGAAGCGCACGAGGGAACCAGCGTCACGGCGGATAGTGAAACCCCGGCGGCGGACTCCACCGACGAGGCGATTGCCTCCTTCACCTCGATTATTGACAACTCCCCCATTCAGCCCGACGCACTGCTGAAGTTCGTGCGGATTCCCTTCGGCCCGTTCTTCGACGTGCCCGCCCTGCGTACCGGATCCCCGAACCTACCTGCCGGTCACCCGGGCGCGCATCCGCACGCACCCGTTGCTGTCGTGCTCGGTGACGCGGACACCATCGCCGCCGACGGCGCCGAACTCTACGACATGGTGCGCGGCAACAACCCGCTCAACCGCTTCATCTCCCTGCCCGGCCGCGACCACGTGAACGCACTGACCTCGGGTGCATTCCGACGCGGTGCGCTCGCCTTCGCGGCAGAGGTAGAAGCGGGGTCGGCGGCGACGTCATAAATCGTCATATTCCCCTGGGGGCTTCACGCTCAGCCCCGGGGTGCGTCAGGTATGCCTTAGCTCTTAGAATGGGAACATATCAAAAAACCTTTATCTAGCGGTTGAGCCTCAACCGCGCTCCCCCAAACAAAGGAACAGCATGCACAAGGTCAAGGCCGTTGTAGCCCTCGCCCAGGACGCACCCGTCACCGTCACCACCATCAACGTACCCGACCCCGGCAAGGGCGAAGCACTCGTCAATGTCCTCACCTGCGGCGTCTGCCAGACCGACCACCACTACGTCACCGGCGGCGTCGGCCAGGACTTCCCCTACCTGCTCGGCCACGAGTCTGCAGGTATCGTCGAGGCTGTCGGCGAGGACGTCACCGACATCGCCCCCGGCGACCTGGTCATCCTCAACTGGCGTGCCGTCTGCGGCGAGTGCCGTGCATGCCGCAAGGGCCAGCCGCAGTACTGCTTCGCAACCCACAACGCAACCCAGAAGATGACCCTCGAGGACGGCACCGAACTCACCCCCGCGCTGGGTATCGGCTCCTTCGCCGAGAAGACCCTCGTCGCGGCAGGTCAGTGCACCAAGATTACCGCCGACATCAGCCCCGAACAGTACGCAGCAATCGGTCTGCTCGGCTGCGGCGTCACCGCAGGTCTGGGCGCTGTGCTGAACACCGGTGAACTCAAGCGCGGCGAGTCCGTCGCAGTCATCGGTTGCGGCGGCGTCGGCACCGCAGCAATCGCGGGCGCACAGCTCGGTGGCGCAACCACCATCATCGCCGTCGACATCGACGAAGAGAAGCTGGCACGTGCACGCGAGCACGGCGCAACCCACACCGTGAACTCCTCCAAGGTCGACCCCGTCGAGGCCATCAAGGAACTCACCGGCGGCTTCGGTGCAGACCTCGTCATCGACGCTGTCGGCATCGCCCCCACCTTCAAGCAGGCATTCGAAGCACGCGACCTGGCTGGCCGCGTCGTCCTCGTCGGCGTGCCCGCACCCGGCACCACCTGGAACATCCCGCTGGACGAGGTCTTCGGCCGCGGCGGCTCCATCAAGAGCGCATGGTACGGCGACACCCTGCCCTCCCGCGACTTCCCCGAATTCGTGGACCAGTACCTGCTCGGCCGCCTCGACCTGGACGGCTTCGTCTCCGAGCGCATCAGCCTCGAAGACGTCAACGAAGCATTCGAAACCATGAAGACCGGCCGCGTGCTGCGCTCGGTCGTGGAACTCTAGGAGCGTAACGTGAGCGAACGTATTGAACGAGTCGTCACCTCCGGCACCTTCTCGCTGGACGGCGGCTGCTGGGACGTCGACAACAACGTCTGGATTATCGGCAATGACTCCTCCGTGATTATCATTGACCCCGCCCACGACGTCGACAAGATCTCCCGCACCGTCGCAGGCCGCACCGTGGAGAAGATTCTGCTGACCCACGCCCACGACGACCACATCCGTAGCGCCAAGGAGGCGGCAGAACGCTTCGGCGCACCCGTCTACCTGAACCCCGCGGACCGTGTGCTCTGGGAAATGGTGTACCCCTCCTGGGACTTCGACCACGAACTCGCTGACGGCGACGTGCTGCGCATCGGCGAGACCGAGCTGACCGTACTTGCCACCCCCGGCCACTCCCCCGGCTCCGTGTGCTTCTACGCACCCACCCTCAGCTGGGAGAACAGCGAAGGCGTCGTCTTCTCCGGCGACACCCTCTTCAACGGCGGCCCCGGCGCAACCGGACGCTCCTACAGTGACTTCGACACCATCATCGAGTCGATCTCGACCCGTCTGCTGACCCTGCCCGAGTCCACCGCGGTCCTCACCGGCCACGGCGACAGCACCGGCATCGGTCTGGAGGCGCCCGAGCTTCCCGCATGGATCAAGCGCGGTCACTAAACCTGTAGCCTCACGCTGAGGCGTAAAAACCGGTACACAAAAAGGCGGATGCCCCACCACCTGCAGAAGGTGGCGGGGCATCCGCCTTTAGTATGCGCTCACAACGCTCAAGCTCAGATGCGTTCGGTCGAGCCGCGCACCGAATTAGCAGTGCACTGAATTAGCCACACGCCGAACTAGCTACGTGCCGTCTCAGACAGAGGAGTCAGCTGCTCCTCATGCTCAGAACGCCACAGGTAGCCGTACAAATGACCCAACGCAAAATACAGCGTCGCAATAATCACCGGCACCATAAACGCATTACGGTAATACGGAGCGTCACCCATATAGCCGCCCCACATACTACCCATCGCAAGACCAATACCCAGCATCGAGCGGGTAAAGAAGCTCGCCTGCGCATCAGGAATATGCTTGAGCGAACGGTTCAGCCACAGCTCATGACCGCCAAACGCCACACCCAGCACCGCACCACACAGCACCAACGCATAGAAAATCGTGGACGTATCATCACTCGCCGGCAAATACAGGGCACCCATAATCAGCAGAACGCCGCTCACCAACCAACCATGCCACGGGTTCACCGAACGGGCACCCAAAACCACGGGGAAAGACACAAGCACCATCGCGCCGGTACCGGTCGCAACCATCGCCATGAACAGGTTCATCGAACCGTGAATCAGCGAGAAGCCCAGCAGACCCGAACCGACCGCGCCCATACACGCACCCAGCAGCACCAGACCAAGAATCAACACCACCGTCTGCTTATTCGGACGGACCAGATTCTTCGGCGGAGACATGCGAATACGCGAAATATCCGGCAGCCACATCGGCGCGGCCAGAACCACAATGAACAGTAGCGCATCCAGAATCATCGTGATCCAGAAGCCCGCATACTCATGATTCGGGGTGAGGTACGCATCGCCCAGCCGCACCAGCAGAGCAGCCAGCGGGTACATCGACAGGTTCGCCGTCGTCCCCCAAGAAACAGCTGTCGACAAGCGAACATCACTGTACTTATAGTTGCGGCGGTACAGCGACTCCAACGCAAACGGCGTCCACGGCGGAGTCGTAAAACCCATCGCCACGCAAGAGAGCGCATGGTATGTCGTACTCACGTTATTCGGGTCAACCGTCAAACGCCAACCAATGACCAGCATATTCAGCACCGCAGCAATATTCAGCACCGACGTAATCGCCAGCAACGCCCTCAAACCCAGGGCACGCACCAGCATCGGGCCGAGCATAATCTGCACCGAATACGCGCCAGCAAACGCCGCCACCGCATAGCCGCCATCATGCACACTACCCAGGTGGCTCGCCAACAGAATATACAGCGCAAACGCCGAAGAAGCCGCCGGAATATGGAACAGAATCGTCAACACATTACGGGCAAAGCCCTCATCACGGAGCACACCGCGCAGATGGTAACGCTGCTCCTTACCGTTACGCAGGAACAACGCCCAATGCTGACGCAAAATATCCGGCACCGAGGCGTTCGTATTAACCTCATCCGCAGTAGGAACCGGTCGCGGCGGCAACTCCTGCAACACGTGGTCGTTACTGCGCACCACATCCGTCAAGGACGTACCCGGAACCGTTGGAATACCCGTGCCCGAAGCACACGACTTATCCGGCGAATCGGAGGCGGGTGCCACCTTCATGGTGCGCGGAGGAACCTCCGGCGCGGATGCGTTAGCGCGCGCATCAGCCGAAGGTTCCACACGATACGTTGAATTCGGTGCCCTGTCCTGAGGTGTCGAGGTCATCATCTCTTTCACGTATAAGCCGCCGGACATGCCATAACAGCAGCCCGGAAGCGAATTTATGCCTACTAGGAGTTTACCCTCACCGACGAGCCGTTCTGACCCTTTTCAACCACAATCTGGGCGGGAATACGGTTCTTCATCTCCTCCACATGCGAAATCAGGCCAATAGTGCGGCCACTATCACGCAGAGATTCAATCGTGCCCATCACCATGTCCAGAGTTTCAGCGTCCAACGTGCCGAAGCCCTCATCAATGAACAGGGTGTCCAGCTCGATGCCGCCGTTATTCGCCTGTACGACCTCCGCCAGACCTAACGCCAACGACAGCGACGCCAAGAACGACTCGCCGCCGGACAGCGACGACGCCTCACGCGGCTCGCCCGTCCAGGTGTCAGTAATCTCCAGGTTCAGGCCACCGCCGGAACGGCTACCCTTCGCACGGTGATCGCTAAACACCATGCCGTAGCGGCCCTCACTCATACGGTCCAGGTGCAGCGACGCCGAGTGCAGAATCCGCTCGAACTCGGCACCCAGCACATAGCTGACCAGGTCAACCTGATGCTCATAACCGCCCAGCGTATCACCGCGGGCAGCCGCCGCCAGGTTCGCCAACATCTGCGCACGGTCATAACGCTGCGCCGTCTTCGCACGGAACGCCGCATACTCACCACGCAGTGCCTGCAAAGAACGCAGCAGGCTCTCCCGCTCACCCTCACGAAGAGTCAAACGGTGAACCGCCGCGCGCAACTGCTCAACCTGCTCACGCACGCCCTGCAGGTCATCCGGTGCCTGCTCACCAGCGGCGGCACGAGCCGCCACCGCAACAATCGCCTCACGACCAAAGCCCTCAAGGAGGCGGGCATGCTCCAACTCATACGCGGCAACAGCCTGTTCCAGGGCGTCGACGCGCTCAGGGGTGCGCACCGCCGCATGAACCAGCTCCGCGCTCTCAAACGCAGATTCGCCCAACAGACGCTCCGCCGCAGCCGCAGCCAGGGCGTGACGCTCACGCGCCTGCCCCAGCAGCAACACCGCACGCGCCAGACGCTGATGCGCCGCACGGTAGCCCTCCACAGCCTCAACACGCTGCGCAAAACCCACCGCCGCACGCGCAGGCGCCAACTGCGCCGCAGCCGCCTCACAGCGCGCCGCAGCGTCACGGTGACGAGTCTGAGCCTCAACCGCCGCGCCCTCGATGGTGCGTAGCGCCTCCTGAGCCTTCTGCAGCTCAACCCGCACCCGCTCAGCCTTCGCCTGCACGCCGTCACGCGCCGTCACGCGCGACTGAGCCTGCGTGAGGCGGGTCTGCGCCTCCTGCAGCTGCGCGGCAGTCTGCTCAACATCGCATTCGCCCTGGGCAGCCAGGGTCTCGTACTGGGTGCGGACGGCGGCAAGCGCCTCGGAAGCTTCCTGGTGTGCCTTGGTTGCCCGGTCCTTAGCCAGTTCGTGGGTACGCGCCTGCTTGTGGGCCTTGTCTTCACGCTCCTTGGCGACGTCCAGGTCGGCACGCTCAACCAGCTGCTCACCCTCGGCAATCCGCGCCGGAGCGGGGTGCTCCACTGAACCGCAGACCGGGCAGGGTTCACCGTCCTTGAGCTCGCGCGCCAGCAGGGAGGACGCCTGGGCGAGGCGCAGCACCTGCAGGTTCTTGAACTCCTCCGTAGCGGCGAGCGCCTGCTGAGCCGAAGCCTGCCACTTTTCCTGTGCCTTCTGCTCGGCGGTGGCGGTGCGCTTGCTCTGCTTCTGGGCCGCAGCAACCGCGGCGGAGGCGGCATCCAGCTTCTGCTGCATCTGCTGGGCTGCATCGTGCTTCTGCTGCGCCTCGGTGACCAGGTGCGCGGCGAGGGTACGCTCCTCGTCGGCGGTGCTGTAGCCGGCGAGTTCTTCGGCAAGCTGCTCGGCGGCGGCGGTCAGGTCGCTCAGGGTCTTTTCGGCACGCGCCTTGTCCTGCTCGAGGGCATTAGCCTGCTTCAGCAGGGCGGCAACGGCAGCTTCCTCGTCGGTAAGCTGTGCGTCCTTCTTCTGCAGGGCGCGCAGGGTGTCGAGGAGCGCTTCGAGCTGGACTTCCTGCTCGGCGGGTTCGAGATCCGGGAGCGCGGCGAAGGTCGTCTCTTCGGGGAAGGTGACGTCTTCCGCGGTTTCCTCATCGCGGAGCGCCGCAAGCAGGGCGCGGCCGTTCTCCTCCAGCGCGGAAGCACACGCCGAATGTTCCTGTTCCCGGGCGGCGAGCGCCTGCGATTCGGCATGGACCTGCGCGTACTGCGCGTGCAGGGGCGCGGCAGCACGCGCCTGCGCCAGCTCTTCACGCTGCGCCTTATGCTCATCGGCGCGTTCGGTCAGGCGGGTACGGCGCTCGCAGAGCTGCTCGTATTCGCGCCAGTCGGCCTGCAGCTGGGCGCGTTCGGCGAGTAGGCGAGTGTTCCGGTCGGCTTCGTCGGTGAGGCGCTGCTGTTCCTGCTTTTCGCGCGTGGAGGTTTCGCGGGCGCGTTCTACCCCGCCGGCGATCCATGCGTCGAGGGTTTCGGCAGTGACATTCTCGGCAGTGACGCTCTCAGCGGTGAGCTGTTCGGAAGTCTCCGCCTCCACAGGGTCTTCGGTAGCGGAGCCCTCCCCTGCAGCATCTTCAGCGTCCGGATCCGCAACATCCAGTAGCGCCTGCAGGGCGAGCATTTCTACGCGGGCACGTTCAAGGTAGCCGCGCTGGGTGTTTTCGTCCTGGGCGACTTCCTGCTGGGCGGTTTTCGCTTCTTCGGTGAGTGCGGCGAAGAGCTGTTCGTAGTGTTCGACGGGGAACATCTTTTTGAGCAGTTCTTTGCGTTCTTTGGGCTTGGACTTGAGGAATTGCGCGAACTGACCCTGCGGCAGGAGTACGACTTTGAGGAATTGTTCTTTGGTCAGGTGGGTGCGTTCGGCGATGGTGCGGTTGACTTCGGCGACGCTGCTGGAGATGGGGGTCCAGGCTTTTTCGTCGGCGGGGTCGGCGCCGGGTGCGAGTTCGGCGAGGGTTGCTTTGGCGCTTTCTTCGCGCATCTGGCCTTTGCGGGCGCCGCGGGTGATGGGCTTGTTGTAGGCGGGGGTGCGGTCGATGCGCAGGCGCTTGCCGTGGAGGGTCACGTCGAGCAGCACGCGCGGTTTGGTGCCGCTGTGTGCCGCGTAGGTGGAGTGCAGTTTGGCGGATTCGCGGTCGCTGCTGGTTTCGCCGTAGAGGGCGTAGCAGATGGCGTCGAGGATGGTGGTTTTACCGGCGCCGGTGGGGCCGTTGAGCAGGAATACGCCGGCGCTGTTGAGGGTGTCGAAGTTGATTTCTTGGCGCTTGGGGTATGCCATGAAGGCTTCGAATTCGAGGGTGTGCAGGATCATGCGTTGTCCTTGTGGCTTTTGATGTGGTCGCTGAGGGTGGTGATGACGTCGCGTTCTTCGCTGGTGAGGGGGCGGTTGCGTACGTATTGGTGGAATTGGTCGAAGGTGTCGACGGGGTCGGCGTCGCGGGTGGGTTGTGCGGCGGCGGGTTTGTCGGCGGCGGGTTGGGTGCTGCGGTAGCTGAAGTGGGAGATGGTTTCGTAGCGGCTGCGCAGGCGGTCGACGGCACCGACGGGTAGGGTTTCGTCGGTGAGCTCGATGCGGCAGTAGTAGCCGTGTTCGTAGTCGGTGTGTTCGGGGCTGTTGAGTAGCTGCTCCATGGTGCCGCGCAGGGTTTTCATATGTACGCGGGTTGCCCATTCGTGGCTGCTGATGGCGGGCTCTTCGCCGGGGTTGAGTTCGATGAGGTAGGCACCGTTGCGGTTGTGTTCTTCGCTGAATGAGAAGCCGATCGGGGAGCCGCTGTAGCGGATGGTGTGGGTGACGGGGTAGCGCTTGTGGATGTGGCCGAGCGCTACGTAGTCGAAGCCGTCGAAGAGGGAGGCGGGTACCCAGTCGATGCCGCCGACGCTGATGTCGCGTTCGGAGTCGCTGCGGGGCGTGGTATCAGCGCTACTGGCGGTGTCGCTGACGGTGGCGTGGCTCATGACGATGATGCGGTCGGCGCCTTCGCCGCGGGCGTGACGTTCTGCGGCGTCGGTGCGGATGGCGTCGGTGACGGCGCCGAGGACGGCGTGGTGGGTGGGATCTACACCGAGGGCGGTGGCATGGAGGCGCGGCGCGAGGTAGGGGATGGCGTAGACGTGTACGCGCAAGGTGCCGTCGGTGAGTTCGACGGGGCGGGTAGCGTCTTCGAGGCTGGTGCGCAGGTGCACGCCGGAGGCTTCGAAGAAGGCGGCGCCGTAGCTGAGGCGGCGGAAGGAGTCGTGGTTGCCGGAGCTGAGGATGACTTGCACGCCGGCGCGCATGAGGCGGGTGAGTGCTTGGTCGAGCAGGGTGGTGCTTTCGGCGGTGGGGATGGTGCTGTCGTAGACGTCGCCGCTGATGAGGAGAGTATCGATGCCTTCGGCGTGCACGTATTCGAGCAGTTCGTCGATGAACTGCTGGTGTTCGCGGGTGAGGGGGCTGCGGTGGAAGGTGCGGCCGAGGTGCCAGTCGGAGGTGTGCAGAATCTTCATGGTTTCAGTATGGCACTGCGTCATGTTTTGCGCCTCACAGTTCGTCATTCAGGGGTTGGAGCCCCACAGCGGCGTAGGTGCTCATGCGGAGCGGGGGCTCCCGTCCTCAAGGCGCCCCAGCGCCGCAGAGGGGGCACTCCCCCCGCGAGCGTGAGTGCAAAGCCGTTTTTGTCTAAGCCTCTCCATTCCCGGCGAGGAAGAGTAGCCAACCATCCTCGGCGTAGGTGCTCATGCGGAGCGAGGGCTCCTTCCCCGGTGTCTCCCCATCCGCGGAGTAGGCATCCTACCGCGGCGTAAGTGCTCATGCGGAGCGGGGGCTCCGTCCTCAAGGCGCCCCGGCGCCGCAGAGGGGGCACTCCCCCGCGAGCATGAGCACGAAGCCACTTGGTACCCCCGCACATCCTGAGCACAAAGTCGACTGGTACATCCCCCACGCATCCTAAGCACCCGTGGGATAATCGCCCTATGAGTTTTTCTTCTGTTGAGTTCACGCATGCACCTGAGGTTTCGGCTGAGTTTGCGGGCAGGGTGCGCGGCCTGTTGTGTGCGTCTGCGTTGGGTGATGCGCTGGGTTATCCGTTGGAGTTGTTGTCGGCTGAGCAGATTGCGGAGCGTGCCCCTAAGCCGTGGGAGTCGGCGTTTGGTGAGCTGCTGGTCAGTGATGATACGCAGCTGATGTGTTTCACTCTGGATGGCCTGACGGAGGTTTTGGAGTGGAATAATGAGGGCGCGGCGGCGGATGAGTTGGCGTGTCTGTGGTTGGCGTATTTGCGGTGGTTCCGCGGTATTGGTGAGGTTCTGCCGGAGTCTGCGCCGTTTTCGTTGGATCGTGAGATTGATGGTTCGTCGGAGTTGACGGCTCGTCGTGGTCCGGGTGCGGCGACGTTGCGGGCGTTGGGTTCGGGTGAGATGCAGTTGGTGTCGAAGTCGTTGAATCCTGATGCTTTGGGTAGTGGTGCGTTGGTGCGTTCGGCGGCGTTGGGTGTGTTGCCGGTGGCGCAGGAGCGTACGGTGGTTTTGTTGGCGGTGCGTGCGGCGGCGTTGACGCATGGGCATCCGGAGGCGTTGGCTTCGGCGGCGGCGTATGCGTTGTTGGTTCGTGATTTGTTGGCGTCTCCGGCTGGCTCGTTTGATGCGTTGTTGGATTCTGCCCGCCGTGTGCTTGACTGGTGCGGCACGGTGGCGGCGGATGATTCGATTCCGGGTGATGCTTCGCGTACGGCGGCGGCGCTGAGTCGTGCCGTCGAGCTGCTGGAGGGCGGTACGGTGCCGGTGCCGGAGGCTGTGGCGGAGCATTTTGGTACGGGTTGGACGGCGCCTGAGCTGTTGGGTGTGGCTCTCTGGTGCGCGGCGGATGCTGTGAAGAGTCTGTCGGCTGATGCTGATGATGCGACGGTGCGTGGTGCCCTGTTTGAGGGGTTGTGCCGTGCGGTGTCGGTGGATTCGGATTCGGATTCGGTGGGTGCGATGACGGCGGCGTTGTGGGCGGCGGCTGGTTTCCCGGTGGGCGGCGGTGAAGCTGATGCGTGGTCGGAGGCGCTGGGTCGTGTGCGCGGGCTGGATCAGGTGGAGGCGGTGGCGGACCGCTATCTGCGCCAGCTGAGCCTGTAGCGGCGCTGAACCTCAACGGCGCAGCGGACATGCATAGCGGGGGCTCCGTCCTCAAGGCGGCTGGCCCATTTACTTATTGGGGCACCGCAGAGGGGGCACTCCCCCGCGAGCATCGTCCGCGTGCCGGTCGTGCGGAACTGTGCCGCAAGCATTGTCCGCAGAGCCAACCTGACATACTCAGCCTCTGTGGAACTGAACGTTGACGGCATAGCGGACATGCGTAGCGGGGGCTCCGTCCTCAAGGCGCTCAGCGCCGCAGAGGGGGCACTCCCCCGCGAGCATCGTCCGCAAGCCGGCCATACAGAACGGTGCCGCGAGCATCGCCCGCGTGCCGCATATACAAACTATTTATATACGCAGAAAAGGCTCTCCGGTATCTCGGAGAGCCTTTTCTGTATGTGCTAGAACTAGCAAAACTAAGCCTTTACGGAGTAGCCGGTCACGCGGAGCGGGGGCTCCGTCCTCAAGGCGCTCAGCGCCGCAGAGGGGGCACTCCCCCGCGAGCGGGAACCGGCTACGTCCGCTCAATCTAGGTGATGTTTCCTAGTCCAGGTAGTCGCGCAGTACCTGCGAACGCGACGGGTGACGGAGCTTAGACATGGTCTTGGACTCGATCTGGCGGATTCGTTCGCGGGTCACGCCGTAGACCTTGCCGATTTCGTCGAGGGTCTTGGGCTGGCCGTCGGTCATGCCGAAGCGCATTGCGACCACGCCGGCTTCACGCTCGGAGAGGGTGTCGAGCACGGAGTGGAGCTGTTCCTGCAGAAGGGTGAAGGACACTGCGTCTGCGGGGACGACTGCCTCGGAGTCCTCGATGAGGTCGCCGAATTCGGAGTCGCCGTCTTCGCCGAGGGGGGTGTGCAGGGAGATGGGTTCGCGGCCGTACTTCTGAACCTCGATGACCTTTTCGGGGGTCATGTCGAGTTCCTTACCGAGCTCCTCGGGGGTGGGTTCGCGACCGAGGTCCTGAAGCATCTGGCGCTGCACGCGGGCGAGCTTGTTGATGACCTCGACCATGTGCACGGGGATGCGGATGGTGCGGGCCTGGTCTGCCATGGCGCGGGTGATGGCCTGGCGGATCCACCAGGTTGCGTAGGTGGAGAACTTGAAGCCCTTGGAGTAGTCGAACTTTTCGACGGCGCGGATGAGGCCGAGGTTGCCTTCCTGGATGAGGTCGAGGAAGAGCATGCCGCGGCCGGTGTAGCGCTTGGCGAGGGAGACGACGAGTCGCAGGTTGGCTTCGAGCAGGTGGTTCTTGGCTCGCTTGCCGTCGTGGACGACCCAGCGCATGGCCTTCTTGAGGTCCTTGTCCATGTCGGGGTTTTCGGCGAGCTTGTGTTCTGCGTAGAGGCCGGCCTCGATGCGCATGGCGAGGTCGACTTCCTGCTGTGCGTTGAGCAGGGAGACCTTACCAATCTGCTTGAGGTAGTCCTTGACGGGGTCGGCGGTTGCGCCGGGGGTGACGACGCGCTGTGCGGGTGCGTCGTCGTCGTCGTTTGCGGTGAGGACGAAGCCGGAGCCCTTGGCTGCTACTGCTTCTGCGGCCTTCTTTTCTTCTATTTTGGCTGCGGTTTCTTCGTCTTCTTCGTCGGTTTCGTCTTCGCCGTCGGTGGTTTCGAGTTCTTCGTCGAGTCCGAGGTCGAATTCGTCGTCGCTCTTTTTGCGGCGGCCACCGGTCTTGCGTTTGGTTGCGGTTTTGGTGGTGGTGGTTTTGCGGGTGCGCTTGGGCTTGTCTGCCTCGGTTTCGGCAGTAGTTTCGGCAGTGGTTTCAGCACCGGTTTCGGCGGTTGCGCCGGTGGTGTCTTCGGTTGCCGCTGCGGCTTTGGTGGTTGCCTTCTTGGTGCGGGTGGTCTTGGTGGTTGTTTTTGCGACGGTTTCTTCGGTTGCGTCGCCGGTCGCGGTCTTCTTGCTGGTTGCAGGTGCCACTAGAACCCTTTCTGGCTTGTGGTGGGGTGTTTTGTTTGCAAAACACCTAAGACCCTGTCAAGTCTGTGCTGGCGTCCTCGGTCGGGGTGTTTGCTGCGTTTGTCCGGTTTAACGCTGTGGGGGCGGGTTTTATTCCGCGTGCGTTGGGCGGTTTGCAGGGTTCCGTTGCTCGTTGTGTGGAGCGGTTTGAGGGCGCGTTATAGCGCATTGACTGTACGGGGTCAATATATAAGTATTGCAGATTTTTGGTTGCTTTCAACTTGACGCGCTGTTTGGGTGGCTTGTGGGCTTGGTTTTGGGTGGGTGCGGCTGTGTGTGAGAGGCCTGTACGAGGTGTGTGGGAGGGGCATGCCGAGTGGTGGCGCACCCCTCCCCTGTTTTGTGCCTCGCTTTATGGGTACCGAGCTTTAGACCTTTCGTGGTTTGAGGGTGCTGATGGGTTGGCGGTTTGCGCCGGGTTCGCCGCAGATGGTGTGTTTGATCCAGGCGGGTAGGCCTCCGGCGTTGAGGTGTACGTCGAGGATGTTGAGGTCTTCTCCTGTGGTGTGGCGGTGGGCTTCTTGGCGGAGCAGGCGGGCGTAGGTGCTGTATCCCTTGTACCAGTTGGCCCAGGCTTGGGTGTTGCGCAGCGTTGCGTATTCGCCGTCGGTGCTGTGGGGCGTGAGCAGGCTGGTGAGTAGTTCGAGCCCGTTGAGGCGCTCCCAGTGGGGGCTGCCTAGTTCTCCTTTGAGGGCGTCGAGGTAGTGGGTGTAGACGGCTTGGTGGTTGGGGTTGGCGAGGTATTCGCTGTTGGTGTAGGCGTCGTCGATTTGTTGGCTGATCTCTTCGAGTTTGCGTGCGGCGGTGTGGTCGTTGGAGTCTCTTTGTTTGAGCAGGCGCGGGAGCACTTCTCGGTTGATGGTGTTGAGTTCGGTGGTGACGGCGAGGTCGGCGGGGCTGAGTTCTTGGAGTGCCCAGTGGTCGAGGTTGACCTGTTGGATGCCGCGGTTTTGTTGGACGCTGCGGTTTTGCTGAATAGCGCGGTGGGTGCGGCGGATCCAGTCTTGCCATTGCACGCATTTTTCGGGCACGGCACGTACGTGTGTCTGGTCGGCGCCGGGTGCGGTGCTGAGCATGCGGGTGAAGCTTTCGGGCATGTAGGTTTTTCGGGTGATGCGGGTGCCGTAGTGGGGCGGTTCGAGCGGGTCGATGTCTGGGAGGGCGACGGGTCGGGGACCGCCGAGGGCGTAGTTGGTGTGTTGGGCGGCGTAGTGCATGTGGGCGAGCGCTTTTTGGGCGTGGTTGAGCCCGTAGCCGGCGAGGTAGGTGAGCATTTCGGCGGTGATGGGGTTGAGGGTTGCGGGTGCGATGGAGGCGCGTAGGTGCCCGGCGACTTCGGCGGGGATGAGGTCGCGCAGCGCATCACCGATGGTGGGCGCGTTAGTGTCGTCGACTTGGTGGGTGGTGAGCAGGTGGGCGGCGGCGTTGATGGCGGCGTCCCAGTAGCAGAGGTCGATTTGGGCTTGGTGGTAGATGGCGTGGACGTTGGTGCGGCGGGCGTCGTCGCCCCGCGCGGTGTTGGTGCGGGTGTGGTCCCAAAGTTCTACGGCGTTTTCCCAGTCGTGGCGGGTTTCGGAGTTGCCGGTGGGGTCGGTGTCCCAGGGGCTGTGGGCGTAGTTGTGGTGGGCGTTGGGGGCGATGGTGTCGCCCTGGCGGGTGAGCCAGGTGTAGTAGCCGCTGTGGAGGGTTTCTTCGATGGGTGCGAGGAGGGTGAGCGCTTGCTGTTCGGGGTCGAGCGCCCAGATGCTGGCGCCTCCTGCGTAGATGACGTCTTCGCAACGTAGTTCGCTGACGATGCGCGGGTCGTGGAGCAGGTGGAGCCAGGTGTTGATGTTGATTTGGGTGTCGACGTCCTGTTGGATTTCTTCGATGGCGGCAAGTTGTGCGGTGTCGGGGTTGAGTTGGCGTTGGCGTACGGTGTTGTCGCCATCGACGATGACGGTGTAGAAGCGGGTGAGGGTTTCGCCGTTGTGGCAGGTGGGTAGTTTGGCGAAGGTTTCGTGGAGGAAGTCGGCGCGTTCGGCCAGGGTGCAGGGTTCGTCGGGTAGGTTGACACGCAGGCTGGGGCCGAGGGTATCTTCGGTTGCGGTGAGGATGATGAGTGAGTGGTCGGGCCAGTAGCCGTGCTGGTGGAGGGCACTGCTGAGCACGTCGTATTCGTTGCGGATGGGCGGGGGCGTGTCGTAGTTGCCGCTGTTGAAGTGGTCGCTGTTGAGGCGGTTGCTGTTGGGGGTGTTGCCGTTGGAGATATTGTTTGCGTTCATGCCTTCACGGTGGCATGGTTTGGACGGGTGCGCAGGTTATACAAATAAATCTGTGGATACTTCGGTTCATAGGTCCGAAGGTTCCACAGATTTATTCGTATTGTTCGTTTGTACGCCGGGGTTTGTCCACAGCGGTGCGGGGTGCCGCGTCATAATCTGTCATGCAGAGTAAGGGCGCACCGGGTACTTTCCCCTACTGTGCGCGCTTTACTGCACGCACTTTACTGCACACGCCCTACTGTTCGTCGAGGAACCGCTCGAAGAGCGCACCAATCTCGTCGCGGCTGGGCACGTTGTGCGCGTCGCGTCGCGAGAGGGGAACCGCAATGTCGGAGGTGCGGAAGTTCTCGTCGTAGTTCTCTTCCATGGTCGTGATCATGCGACCAATTTCGGGGTTCTGCTTGACCTGGTCGTTGATCTGGCTGTGCACGTGGCGTGCGGCTTCGCGCAGGTTCTCGGTGGGTAGCGAGAGGTGCGCCGCCATGCCCACGTGTTCGAGGGCGGTGAGGGTGCCCTGCGGCAGGTCCGCCTCCGAAATGTACTGGGGAATGTTCACACCGAAGCCGACGGTGTCGATTCCGTTTTCGGTGAAGAGCACTTCCAGCAGGTTGGTGACGGTGGCGTGCACGTCGGCGCTGGGCTTCCACGGGGAGATGCCGCGAATCAGGTCCTTGCGGGAGCCGTGCGCGGTAATCGGGAAGGGGCGGGTGTGCGGCACCGGCATGGGGAATGCGGAGACCAGCACGACCAGGGAGGGCTTGACCCGCTGGGCGATGGTCAGCACCGCCTTTTCGAAGCGCTGCCACTGCAGGTCCGGTTCGGCACCGGTGAGCAGCAGGAACGGCTTGTTGAGGCTGTCTTCTACGGCGTAGAGCTTCAGCTGCGGGTATTGAGGCTTTTCGAAGTGGTCTTTTTCGTAGCGGATGAAGGGGCGGCGGGCACGGTAGTCGTGCAGCTGGTCGCTGTCGAACTCAACGATTTCAATGTTCTTGAGCTCGCTGAGCAGCACCTGTCCGAGCTGGCCTGCGGTGGAGCCTGCGTCCTGCGGGCTGGAGAGGGCAATGACGAGGGTCAGCCCGTGCATCCGGGGGTCGTCCAATATTTTGGTGTTGGCTAAGTAGAGATCTTCGGGGTTGAGCATCGTGCCTCCTCACTTTTATCTGGTTCGCGCCGCGCGCAGGGGCTTGTTGAGCTAAACGGTTCTGGGCTTGGGGCGAAGGGGCGTCTTCTGTTATCTGACGCTTTCCGTAGTCTTTCATTTTATGCCACTACTGCCCCGTATCGACAGTGTGCGGGGTTTTCTCGCAGTAGGTGAACTTGTTGAGTGTTGTACCGACGTTCTTAAGACGCTACAGCTCGGCTTTTTGCACGTTTTTCATGCCCTTCCAGCGGCTCGGGGTGAGAGCTGAACCTCACGCCCTCCTACATATCCGTGTAGAGTAGAAGCAGTAGTCCGCGCGGCTTTGCGCGGCGGTATTCATCCTCACTCTTCGAGGGCCTACAGTTGAGTTTTTCGGGCGCGAGGATGTGCCCCGACTATTTCGAGAAGACATACGCAAAGGAGTAACGATGTCTCTGTCTCTGTCTATTCACAGCACCGACCTTGAAGCGCTCGAAGCTGACGTTCTGGTTCTGGGCGTTCTGAAGGGCGATGACGGTGCCTACCTGGCGCCGAGCTCTCTGTCTGAGGAGTCTGTTGAGGGTATTAACGAGCTGCTGGAGGCGCTGGGCGCCTCGGGTGCCCCCGATCAGCTGCTGCGTCTGCCCGGCCTTGAGGACACCGGCGCCGGCATTGTGGCGCTGGCGGGTCTGGGCTCTGATACTGCTGAGGGTCAGGAGCGCCTGGATGCTCTGCGTTACGCGGCTGGTTCTGCGGCTCGTCAGCTGGTTGGTTCTGCTGAGGAGGTCGCTTTCGATTTCGGCGTTTCTTCGGTAGAGGAAATTGAGGCTATTGCTCACGGCGCCGTGCTGGGTAACTTCGTTGAGGAGGGCCTGCGCGGCAAGACTCAGGACTCGATTAAGGAAGAGATCGAGTCCATTCTGATTGTTTCCTCGATTGAGCAGGAAGAGGCTGAGGAGGCTCTGGTTCACGCCCTGGTTCTGGGCGAGACCGCTAAGGATGCTCGCCGCCTGGTGAACCTGCCTCCGTCGCACCTGTACCCGGAGACTTTCGCTGAGTTCGTGGCTGAGGTCGCTGAGGATTACTCGAACGTTGAGATTGAACTGTTCCACCACGACCGCCTGGCTGAGGAGGGCTTCGGCGGCATTTCCGGTGTTGGTCAGGGTTCGCCCCGCAAGCCGGTTCTTGCTGTTGTGAAGTACGTTCCGGAGAACCCGAAGGCTCACGTGGCTCTGGTGGGTAAGGGCATTACTTTTGATACCGGTGGTAACTCGCTGAAGCCTGCCGCTTCGATGATGACCATGAAGTGCGATATGGCTGGTGCGGCATCGGTTCTGAGCGCTGTGGTTGCTTCTGCTGAGCTGGATGTTCCGGTTGCTGTCACCGGCTACCTGTGCCTGGCTGAGAACATGCCCGGCGGTCACGCACTGCGCCCGGAGGACATTATCACCATGCGTGATGGCCGTACCGTTGAGGTGCTGAACACTGACGCTGAGGGCCGCCTGGTCATGGCTGATGGTATCGCCCTGGCTTCCGAGTCGAACCCGGACGTCATCCTGGACATCGCTACCCTGACCGGTGCCGCTATGGCTGCTCTGGGTCTGCGCACTGCGGCTCTGCTCGGTGACGAGGAGATTCGCGACCGCGTGATTGCAGCCGGTGCAGCTGCGGGTGAGGCTTACTGGCCGATGCCGCTGGAGTCCTACCTGCGTAAGAGCCTGGAGTCCCCGGTCGCTGACATCAAGAACATCGGTTCCCGCTACGGTGGTGCGCTGACCGCGGGCCTGTTCCTGAAGGAGTTCGTGGGCGAGGGTATCCCCTGGGCTCACCTGGACATTGCGGGTCCCGCGTTCAACGAGGAGGCTCCCTACGGCTTCACCCCGAAGGAGGGTACCGGCTTCGGTACCGCTACCCTGGTGAACTTCATCCAGTCCTACGCTAAGTAGCCTGTCATCTCGCTGGGCGCGCATCCTAGCTGGCGTATAGCACTGGCGCGTAGCCGCCCGGTATGGAGATTCTCAGAGGAGGGCTTTCCGGTATTTCACACCGGGAAGCCCTCCTCTTTGTCTGTTCTTGACCGATTCTGTGCGCTCGTTGATGCTGCGCTGTAATAGCGCTGTGCCGGCGCTGTCATCTGGCTGTTCTATGACGCGCCTCTTTTCTTGCGTGGTGAAAAATTTGCGCTGTTTGGGTGATTAATCGGCTAAAACCGCCCTGAGTGAACTTAAACGACCCTCAACGGGGGTATTGTTGTATTAAGTGTTTTTCTGCGTACGCGGAGGGGCGCGCGATTTTTGTTGGTCGCGGGCCTCCTGCGCATGCTGGGGAAACCTACCAATAAATTGGTAAAGAACTCATTGCAGGGGTCTTTAGCCCCCACAACTATGCAAGGGAGCAATATCGTGGCTCAAGAATTCGACATCCTCATCCTCGGCGGCGGTTCCGCTGGCTACTCCGCAGCTATTCGCGCACGCCAGCTAGGCTTCACCGTCGGCCTGATCGAGAAGGAAAAGGTCGGCGGCACCTGCCTGCACACCGGCTGTATCCCCACCAAGGCGTACCTGCACGCTGCTGAGCTGGCTGAAGAGGCACGCGAGGCGTCCAAGGTTGGCGTTAACGCTGTGCTGCAGTCCATCGAGATGGGCAAGGTTCGCGATTACAAGGACAACATCGTCTCCGGTAAGTTCAAGGGTCTTGCAGGCCTGCTGAAGATGAAGGGCGTAGAGGTTATCCCCGGCGAGGGTAAGCTGACCGCTCAGGACACCATCACCGTCGGTGGTGTTGAGTACAAGGGTAAGAACATTATCCTGGCATCCGGTTCGGTCTCCAAGACCTTCGGTCTGCCCATTGAGGGTCGCGTGCTGACCTCCACTGAGGCACTGGAGATGGACTACCTGCCCAAGAGCGCTATCGTGCTCGGCGGCGGCGTGATTGGTTGCGAGTTCGCATCCATGTGGAACGCTATGGGCGTTGACGTCACCATCATCGAGGGCCTGCCGAACCTGGTTCCCAACGAGGACCCGGCAATCATCAAGGTTCTGGAGCGTGCGTTCAAGAAGCGCGGCATCAAGTTCAACACCGGCACCCTCTTCGAGAAGGTTGAGCAGGACGCTAACGGTGCTAAGGTCACCCTGGCTGACGGCAAGGTCTTCGAGGCAGAGATCGTTCTGGTCGCTGTTGGTCGCGGCCCGAACACCGCAAACATGGGCTACGAGGAGCAGGGCATCCCCATGGATCGCGGCTTCGTCCTGGCTAACGAGCGCCTGCACACCGGCGTTGGCAACATCTACGCTATTGGTGACATCGTCCCCGGCGTTCAGCTGGCTCACCGCGGTTACCAGCAGGGTATCTTCGTTGCTGAGGAAATCGCTGGCCTGAACCCCACCATCGTTGAAGACATCAACATCCCCAAGGTCACCTTCTGTGACCCGGAGATTGCTTCTGTTGGTTACTCCGAGCCCAAGGCTAAGGAGAAGTTCGGCGCTGAGAACGTTGAGACCGCTGAGTACAACCTGGCTGGTAACGGTAAGTCCTCTATCCTCGGTGCTACCGGTATCGTGAAGGTTGTCCGCCAGAAGGACGGCCCCATCGTTGGTGTTCACGCTATTGGGAAGCGCATGGGTGAGCAGATTGGTGAGGCTCAGATGTGGGTTGCTTGGGAAGCATTCCCCGAGGACGTCGCTAAGTTCATCCACGCACACCCGACTCAGAACGAGTCCCTGGGTGAGGCTGCAATGGTCCTGAACGGCACCCCGCTGCACAGCGCATAAATTTTGCTGACTGGCGTTAGCGCGTCAGCTTAGTATTGACGACCGTTGGTCGTTAGCGGTTGCCGGGCGTATCCGCTGAACAACGCCCCTATCCGGATGCGCGTCGACGTGCTTCGATGCATGCGACGCGTATCCGGGTCACCGCTCACATTTTTCTAGTTCAAGCATTCACAAGGAGAACGGGAAAGATTATGTCCCACACCGTAGTACTGCCCGCACTGGGCGAGTCCGTGACCGAGGGTACCGTTACCCGCTGGCTCGTTGAGGTCGGCGACACCATTGAGGTTGACGCACCCCTGGTTGAGGTTTCCACCGACAAGGTTGACACCGAGGTTCCCTCCCCCGTAGCAGGCGTTGTTGAGCAGATTCTCGTCCCCGAGGACGAGGACGTCGAGGTCGGCGCTGCTCTGGCTATCATTGGCGACGGTTCCGGCGCTGCTGCTCCTGCTGCTCCCGCAGCTGCTGAGGCTCCCGCAGCTCCCGCTCCGGTTGCTGAGGCTCCTGCTGCTCCCGCAGCACCCGCCGCTGCTCCGGCTGCTCCCGCAGCTGCTGCTGCAGGCATCGAGGTCGTACTGCCCGCACTGGGCGAGTCCGTCACCGAGGGCACCGTTACCCGCTGGCTGAAGGAAGTTGGCGAGCAGGTTGAGGTTGACGAGCCCCTGGTTGAGGTTTCCACCGACAAGGTTGACACCGAGGTTCCCTCCCCCGTAGCAGGTACCCTGCTCGAGATCCGCATCCCCGAGGATGAGGACGCAGAGGTTGGCCAGGTTCTGGCTATCATCGGCGACGCTTCCGTTGCAGCTGCACCGGCTGCTCCCGCAGCTCCCGCTCCGGTTGCTGAGGCTCCTGCCGCTCCCGCAGCACCCGCTGCTGCTCCGGCTGCACCCGCAGCTCCTGCAGCTCCCGCTGCACCTGCCGCTCCGGCAGCTGCTGAGGGTGAAGCATACGTGACCCCGCTGGTCCGTAAGCTCGCTAAGGACAACGGCATCGACCTGTCCACCGTCAAGGGCACCGGTGTTGGTGGCCGCATCCGCAAGCAGGATATTCAGGCTGCTATCGCTGCTAAGGGTTCCGCTGCTCCCGCCGCTGCTGCACCCGCTGCAGCTGCTGCTCCGGCTGCTGGTTCCGCAAAGGCACCGCACACCTTCGAGGTTTCCCCCAAGCGTGGCACCGTCGAGAAGACCGCACGTATCCGCCAGGTTATTGCAAAGCGCATGCGTGAGTCCCTGGACATCTCCACCCAGCTGACCCAGGTCACCGAGGTTGACGTGACCCGCATCGTTCAGCTGCGTGCAAAGGCTAAGGACGGCTTCGCTGCTCGTGAGGGCGCAAAGCTGACCTTCCTGCCCTTCTTCGTCCAGGCAACCGCTGAGGCTCTGCAGCAGCACCCCGCTCTGAACGCGTCCATGACCGAGGACTACAAGCAGATTACTTACCACGGCTCCGAGAACATCGCTATTGCTGTGGACACCCCCAAGGGTCTGCTGGTTCCCGTCATCAAGAACGCTTCCGACCTGGGCATTGCTGGCCTGGCAAAGGCTATTGGCGACCTGGGTGGCCGCGCACGTACCGGCGACATCTCCCCCGAGGAGCTGTCGGGTTCGACCTTCACCATCACCAACATTGGTTCCTTCGGTGCACTGTTCGACACCCCGATTATCAACCAGCCGAACGTTGCAATCCTCGGTACCGGTTCCATCGTGAAGCGCCCCATGGTTATCCAGGATGCAGACGGTAACGACGTTATCGCTATCCGCTCCATGTGCTACCTGTCCCTCACCTACGATCACCGCGTGGTCGACGGTGCGGACGCTGGTCGCTTCCTGCACACCCTCAAGACCCGCCTGGAGGAGGCAAACTTCGAGTCTGAGCTGGGCCTCTAAGACCTGCATAGATTCAAGGAAGTTTCCTTGTGGCGGTACCCTGACGGGTAACCGAGCGTAGCTCTCCGGGGTTTCCCGGACAGTGAGCATAAAGGCGGCGGTTCCATCCACTTCGGTGGGTGGGGCCGCCGCTTTTGTTATGTCCGTTGAATGCTCCATGGTGCGGAGCGTGTACCGTGGTTATGCCGTGACGGGTTCGGCGCGAGCTATCTCCCAGCCTTTCTCCCCGCGGTGCAGGTCGAAGATGACTTTCTGACGGGTGACGCCGTTGTCTTCGCTGAGTTTGCGGGCTTCCTGCTCGGTTTTGTCGGCTCGGTAGCCTGGTGCGGAGACTACCGCCATGACGCGGATGTTCTCGCCGTCGCGGCTGAGTTCTTCGGTGGTGTCGACGGTTAGCTCTGCACCGCCTCGAGCACGGCGTTCTTGGTTCCGCTGGTCGATGAGGGCGCGTAGAATCTGCTCGCTCTGCACAGCCTGATTCTGTTCTTCCGCGCCGTCGGGTGCCTGCTCCCCCGCTGCGTTCGCGGCTTGCGCGGATACGGGCTGTGCCGTTGCCGGGGCGTTCTGCCCGTAGACGGTGAATCCGAGCGGCAGGGCGATAGTCCCCAGGGCGAGCGCGGCTACGCCCAGGCGTACGGAGGGGCGGCTCAGCGCACCGCGTAGCGCCGCCAGTCGGGATGTACCCGTCGCTTCTGCGTTCTTTGCGGCATCTGCATTCTTCGGGGCGGGTGCGCTCTTTGCTAATCTCGCCACAGGGCTCAACGGCTTAGAGCCTACGGTAGCTACCGGCTTCCTCACGCGAGGCAAACGTTCTGCCAGATAGCGTTGCGTCTTCTGGAGCTTTGAGGGCTTCTGCACCGGCGCGGGATCTACTGCAGCGGGAATTAGGGCGCGGGCACGTTCGGAACAGCTCAGGTACACATTCAGCGGGCGAGGCGGCACCTCCTCCGCGAGCGCGACCACGGAGCTCAGTCCAGCAGCTGCCGCCTCCTGGGCGGGTGCATCCAGCAGGTATTCGAGGGCTCTGCCGAGGCGTTCAATCCACTCAGCGCTGTGTGCTCCATCGGTGACGGTGCCGGTGGCGCCCATGCGCAGCGAGAGGGGTACACGGGCGGCGGAAGGTTCCGGCTTGTGGCCGCAGGCGGCACGCCAGAGCAGGGCGGCGGCGGAACGTGCGTAGTCACCGTAAGCGGCTGTGAGCTGTTCAGCGTCGAGAGTATCCGCCTCGCAATAGAGAACGTCAGGCAGAAGGAGCTTGGGCACTCCGGAGGCGCTCAGGGCAATGTATTCGGAGCTCAGCTCGGCACGCCCCTCCCCCACCTTTTTAAGGCTGCCGAGCGCCCGGTGCAGGGTGCGTGCCAGGGTCATGAGTTCGGCAGGGTTGAGGGTGCGAGCGCGTAGGAGCTTGTCGAGGGTGCCCGCGTCGAGGGGCTCGTACCAGAGGCACAGCTTGCTGTCGTGTTCCTCGCTGGTGACGGCGTGGAGCTTGGCGAGTCCGGGCGCGTTACGCAGGGCGGCGGCTACCTGCGGGGTCTGGGCGTGAGCGGATGCATCCGTGCTTTCCTCGAATCCGTACCCGTTGGCTGCCGCGCGCAGAGTGGGCGCGGAGGGAGCGGCGCCCTCGGGTGCAGAAATGGTGCGCAGGGTGTAGCGTCCGGGGCGCACGGAGGTTGCCGGGGATACGGGAGTTACGGAGGGTGCGCTCTCAGTGGTTCCACCCCGGTACTCGACAATCTGCAGGGTGGGCAGTGCCGGGTTGGCGATGCTTTCCAGAACGTGTGCTTCTTTGCTTCTCATACCATCATGTTATCAAATAACATCAAACAATATGTTTAGACTCAATAAAACACCATAAATAAACCATGCAACCCTAAAATCAACACCCGAAATATTCGCCCTATCAACCCACCACACCCGTCCGTAACATTCCTACATGTTCGCTCATCACGTGATTCAGGGCGCCCTAATTTTCTTCCCTTCACCGGCAGTACTAAGGTAGAAAGTATGTCTGTGACGATTGAACGCGTGGGCTTCGCCCCGAACTATGTGAACTATGTTGAGTGCTTGGATGAGCAGTACCGCATCCACGATGAGGTGGCTAACCGCACCCGCCAGAATACGATTCTTCTGCTTGAGCATGAGGCCGTGATTACCGCGGGTAAACGCACCGAAGACCACGAGTACCCCGCAGACAAGTCCACCCCCGTCGTCAAGATTGACCGCGGCGGCAAGCTGACCTGGCACGGCCCCGGCCAGCTGACCGCGTACCCGATTCTGCGCCTGCCCGAGCCCATTGACGTGGTGGCGTATGTGCGCATCGTTGAGGAGATCATCATTAATGTCCTTGCCGGTCTGGGCATTAAGGGTGAGCGCGTTGAGGGCCGTAGCGGTGTGTGGATTCTGGGCGATGGCATCACTCAAGACAAGAAGATTGCCGCCCTGGGCATGCGCGTTTCGCGTAACACCACCATGCACGGCTTCGCGATTAACTGTTGCAACGACCTGGCGCCTTTCGCGCAGTTCATTCCCTGCGGTATTAGCGATGCGGGTGTCACCTCCATTTCGGAGCAGCTGGGTCGCACGGTGACCCCCGCCGATATTTTGGAGCCGCTGGAGGCGGAGCTGGTGAAGTACCAGGACCGTCTGGCGGAGTCCTTCGAGCCCGTCGCGACGCAGGACTAAGCACAAGACCAGCCGCAGGGCTAGAGCGCAGAACTAGACGCTGAACGAGCCGCGCACCGCGCATCCGGGTTCGTTCGTCATATACGAAAATCAGTTTCACCTACGCCTGAGCGGGCGTAAAATAGAAGGTGGCCCACCTGCACAGAGGGCACACCGAGACCAAGGAGAAGACTTTTGAGCACCGCACCTGAAGGACGCAAGCTACTGCGTGTGGAGGCCCGCAACGCTGAGGTTCCCATTGAGAAGAAGCCTCACTGGATTAAGACCAAGGCTATTGTTGGCCCCGAATACAACGAGATGCGCGAGCTGGCTCGCGGTCAGGGTCTGCACACTGTGTGTGAAGAGGCTGGCTGCCCCAATATTTACGAGTGCTGGGAAGACCGTGAGGCAACCTACCTGATTGGTGGCTCCGAGTGCACCCGCCGTTGCGACTTCTGCAATATTGCGACCGGTAAGCCCGTTGCTGTTGACTACGCTGAGCCGTTCAAGGTTGCGAAGAACGTAAAGGTCATGGGTCTACGTTACGCCACCGTGACCGGTGTGGCTCGTGACGATCTGGAAGACGGCGGTGCGTGGCTGTACGCAGAGACCACCCGCCAGATTCACAAGATGTGCCCGAACACCGGCGTTGAGATGCTCGTCCCCGACTTCAAGGGTGTTCCCGAGCATGTTCAGAAGGTGATTGACGCTAAGCCTGAGGTGTTCGCGCACAACCTGGAGACCGTCCCCCGTATCTTCCGTCAGATTCGCCCGGCGTTCCGTTACGAGCGTTCCCTGGATGTTATTACCCAGGCTAAGGAAGGCGGCATGGTCACCAAGTCCAACCTGATTCTGGGTATGGGCGAGACCGACGACGAGATTTACGAGGCGCTGTGCGATCTGCACGATGCTGGCTGTGACATCATTACCCTCACCCAGTACCTGCGCCCCGGCCCGCTCTTCCACCCGATTGAGCGTTGGGTGAAGCCGCAGCAGTTCGTGGATTTTGCGAACATGGCTGAGGAGATTGGTTTCGCTGGCGTTATGGCGGGCCCGATGGTTCGTTCTTCGTACCGTGCAGGTCGCCTGTGGGCTCGTGCAATGCGCAAGAACGGTTACCCGATCCCCGAGAACCTGGCTCACATTGAGGGTGAGGGCGCTGCTCTGCAGGAAGCCTCCTCCCTGGTGGCTGCAGGCTACTAAGCCTTTTCAGAATCTTTCTGAGAGCGTTGAGGCTCCTCGAACCCGGTGTTCGTCCGGTGTTCGGGGAGCCTCCCCTTATACCCCTCCCCTTATACCCGCCCCTTGTGCGGGTAGGGTAAACTAGAAAAATTGCAGGCATACACTGCATCGTTACGTCACTATGGTTCCGTGAGCGTTTGAGGCGCTTCTCGGGGCCGCGGAAGAACCAGCCGAGGAAGAATCGTGGCAGATAAGCGCGAAGAGAAGAAAAAGAAGAAGGAACGCACTCCGGGCACTTTCGCCCAAATGAAGCAGGTCTACCAGATGACCAAGAAGTCCGACCCGAATATTGGTTGGGTTCTGAGTCTGTCGGCTCTGGGTACCCTTTTGGTTTTCCTCCTCATCGGTATTGCCCTGAATAACTGGATTACTTTCCTGATTCTGGGTCTGGGTGTTGCCGCGATTGTGGCGATGCTTCTGCTGGGTCGCCGCGCGCAGACTGCGGCTTTTGCTCAGATTGAGAATCAGCCCGGTCGTAGTGGTGCGGCGATGAACTCGGTGCGTCGCGGTTGGATTGTTGAGGAGCAGCCCGTTGCGGCGAACCGCCACCAGGATTTGGTGTTCCGTGCGCTGGGCCGTCCCGGTATTGTGCTGGTGACCGAGGGCCCTCACAGCCGTGTGAACTCGCTGGTGAACACTGAGAAGAAGCACCTGGCTCGTGTGGCTCCTGGCGTTCCTGTTCACGTGATTGAGACCGGTCACGATGAGGGTCAGGTTGAGCTCAAGGACGTTGTGAAGACCATGAACAAGCTTCCGAAGGCTCTGACTCAGCAGGAGATGCAGGTTGTTTCGGGCCGTCTGAGCACCCTGAACACTATGCGTAACCCGATGAACGGCCTGCCGAAGGGTGTTGACCCGATGCGTGCACGCCCCGATCGTCGTGCGATGCGCGGCCGCTAAACGAGGCGCTGATATAAGCTTTTGAAGGCTCCGGCTTCTTCCCGTGTGGGGAGGGCCGGGGCCTTTTTGTGTGCCTGCGTCAGGTGACTGCACGCGGCGTGAGGGGCGGTATGCGGTTTGGAGGGCGGCGCGGGCGCCTCCGCTTCTTCGCGGTGGGCAACACAGATGTAGCCCCTTTCCACAATTTGTAACATTACCGAAACACGATAGTCACGCACGCGCAAAAAATAACCACTATGCTTGATATGTCACAGGGTTTTGCCCGCGGCCAAAAACTAAACCAAAGACTGAATGTGATGAGGGAAGATACCCTCCTGCACCGTCAGTCGAACAAGGAGCAGTCCTCATGTTTACCAGCCCCCAGGAAGTTCTCGACTTTATCAAGAACGAAGAAGTAGTCTTCGTTGATATCCGATTCACCGACATGCCCGGCGTGCAGCAGCACTTCAACCTGCCCGCCAAGGCGATTGATGACGATTTCTTCGTCAACGGCCAGCTTTTTGACGGCTCCTCCATTCGCGGCTTCCAGGGCATTGCTGAGTCCGACATGCAGCTGATCCCCGATGTTCAGTCCGCATACGTTGACCCCTTCCGCATTGAGAAGACCCTGGTCATCATCTGCTCCATCGTGAACCCCCGCACCGGTGAGCCCTACCACCGTGACCCCCGCGGCGTTGCTGAGCGCGCCGAGGCATACCTGCAGTCCACCGGCATTGCAGACACCGCGTTCTTCGCATCCGAGGCTGAATTCTTTGTCTTCGAGGACGTCCGCTACCAGGTTGAGCCGAATTCTGTGTTCTACAAGATTGACTCTGACGAGGCTCCCTGGAACACCGGCCGCAAGGAAGAGGGCGGCAACCTGGGCAACAAGACCCCCGTCAAGGGCGGCTACTTCCCCGTCTCCCCCGTCGACAAGCAGGCTGACCTGCGCGACGCCATGTGCGTTGCCATGGATGAGGTTGGCCTCGAGGTTGAGCGTAGCCACCACGAGGTGGGCGCAGCCGGCCAGGCAGAAATCAACTACAAGTTCGACACCCTCACCAAGGCCGCCGATGACCTGCTGAAGTTCAAGTACGTCATCAAGGGCACCGCTGACGCATGGGGCAAGTCCGTAACCTTCATGCCCAAGCCCGTCTTCGGTGACAACGGCTCCGGTATGCACTGCCACCAGTCGCTGTGGCAGAACGGCGAGCCCCTGTTCTACGACGAACGCGGCTACGCTAACCTCTCTGACACCGCACGCTGGTACATTGGCGGTCTGATTGAGCACTCCTCCGCTGTTCTGGCGTTCACCAACCCGACCGTGAACTCTTACAAGCGTCTGGTTCCCGGCTACGAGGCTCCCATCAACATGGTGTACTCGCAGGGTAACCGTTCCGCCGGTATCCGCATCCCGATTACCGGCACCAACCCGAAGGCTAAGCGTCTGGAGTTCCGTGCACCGGACCCCTCCGCTAACCCCTACTTCGCGTTTGCTGCTCAGCTGATGGCTGGTCTGGACGGTATCCGTAACCGCATTGAGCCGCCGGCACCGATCGATAAGGACCTGTACGAGCTGCCCGCTGAAGAGGCTAAGGACATCAAGAAGGCTCCGGCTAACCTGGAGGAGGCGCTGGCGGCTCTGGAGGCTGACCACGACTTCCTGCTCGAGGGCGGCGTCTTCACCGAGGACCTGATTCAGGCTTGGATTGACTACAAGCGTAAGAACGAGCTGGAGCCGCTCTCGCTGGTTCCGCACCCGCTTGAGTACCAGCTGTACTACGGCGTCTAATTCGCTGGCGTCTAATTCGCTGGCGTCTAATTCGCTGGCGTCTAATTCGCTGGCGTCTCATCTTTCCTTCTGGGCTTTGCCCCGCACCCGCACTGAGGTAAATTCCGGGGTGGGTTCTGGGGCAAGTTCTAGATAGCGCACAACGACCTATACGTTCCTTTGGGAGCGTATAGGCCGTTGTTGTGTTTTCTGCTGGGTGTCTGCAGGGTTTCTACGGGGTGCAGGCTCACCGGACTATTTTGATGACGGTTCGTGTCTAATATTTTTCTGCCTTGTTGAGCTTCGTGTGCCTTAGTTGCGCTTAGAGCGGCTCTAAGGGCTAAGCTGTTGGTGCTGGCGTTCCCTCCCTTTTTGTCGTGCAACCGGAGGGAACGCCAGTCTATTTTTATGCCCTCGCGTTGCTTGCGGTATATCAGCCGCGCTAAGTCAGCCGCACTTGGGTAATTCACGCCAGGGTGATCCGTTCAAGGGTCACATCATAAGATGTCGTACCCGCTAGTCCCGGGGTTCTTCCTGCACGGGCGTACAATGAAAGTGCGTGCGCCCGGCCGGCGGCACCTACGAATTCCGCGAGAAACGACATCACAACGCCGTGTTCTCCCCGCCGCCCTTCCCCTTTTTAGCATCAGCTAGGGCGAGTATCGCCGATGACCGACCGACCCGTCTGACGCCGCATCCACTGTAACGAGGAGAAATCTCATGGCATATCAGCCGACCATCCTAAACGGTGAAACTGTTTTCCGTAACGAAGTTTTTCAGACCGGCCTCATGTCCCAGCTGCTGGACGGCATCTACGATGGCGAGATGACCATCGGTGAGCTTCTGAGCCACGGCAACTTCGGTGTGGGTACCTTCAACGGCCTCGACGGCGAAATGGTCGTCCTCGACGGCGTCTGCTACCAGGTGCGCCACGACGGCTCCGTATCCCTGCCCGACCTGCGCCAGCAGACCCCCTACGCCGTGGTCACCAACTTCGTGCCCATGATTAAGCGCGAACTACCGCATAACCTACTCCGTAAGTCTGCCTCGCAGATTCTGGATGACTTCACCGTCTCCAAGAACTACATGTACGCCATCAAGATTTACGGCGAGTTCGAATGGGTCCGCACCCGCACCGTCATCAAGCAGGAGAAGCCCTACCCGAAGATGGTTGCGGCCACCGAGAACGAGGACATTGTCCAGTTCGATAACGTGACCGGCACGATTGTTGGCTTCCGCACCCCGATCTACGAGCAGGGCATCTCGGTGCCCGGCTGCCACGCCCACTTTATCGATGATGAGCGCGTTCAGGGCGGCCACGTGGTCGACTTCAAGCTGCGCTCGGCAAAGGTCGAGATTTGCCCCGGTACCGGCCTGCAGCTGCACCTGCCGCTGACCCCCGAGTTCTCCTCCGCTAACCTCTCCCCCGAGGACCTGGCTGAGCAGATCTCCAAGGCTGAAAAGCACTAAGCTTCTTTCCCGCCGGAACATAGCAACGGGATATAGCAACGAAGGAGCCGCCCTCTACTGTTGTGTAGAGGGCGGCTCCTTCGTGGTTATACGCGCTGTCGTGTTTATACACGCTGTAAAGGGCGCTTATGCCTCCGGCACGAACTCGCCGTGGCCGCGCTCGCGCAGGGCAGCACGCACCTTCTCAGCAGCCGCATCCAGCTCTTCGGCGGTAGCATCCTTCTTCGCGTTAGCGGGATCGTAGTCAGCCATGCCGTCAGCCGGGAACAGGTGGATGTGGGTGTGCGGAACGTCGAAGCCCGCAATCATCAGAGCCACACGGTCCTTATCAAACGCCTGATCCAGGGCACCAGAAATCTTGTGCGCCACAGCGAACAGGTGCGCCGCCAGCTCAGCCGGCAGGTCGGGCCAACGGTCAATCTCTGCGCGGGGAACGAGCAGCAGGTGACCTTCCGACAGGGGCATGATGTCCAGGAAGGCGACGCAGTGCTCGTCCTTCCAGACGAAGCGGCCGGGAATCTCACCCTCAATAATCTTGGTAAAAATCGTGCTCACAATAATCTCCTTCATGCGCCGTCACCGGCACGTTTGAAGCTCAGTGGTCAGGCTTACGCCTCAACCTCAATGCTCTCACCGGGGTTCAGGTGCTTCAGCTCAGTGCCGTACTTCGCGCCGAAGTTCGTCACCAGACCCTCAATAATGCCGGTGCCGTTCTGGTTAATCATGCCATTGTGAATCGGAACCACACGCTGAGCGCCGGTCGCAATCACAAAATCAATGACTTCCTGAACCTTCGACCAGGGCGCGTGAATCGGCACCAGAACGGTATTCGCACGCACGCGGTGAGGAACCACCAGCGAGTCACCCGGGTGGTACAAGGCACCGTTAATCAGGTAACCGACATTGGCGATGGTCTGAATCAGCGGGTGAATCAGTGCGTGCTGACCGCCGTAGGTCTTCACCTCAAAACCGGGGATGCTGAACTCAGAATCAGAGGAAACAACGGTAACCTCGGCAGCGGGCACAGCCTCCTTAATGACCTGGGCAACAGCCTCGGGAGCCCAAATCTTCAACGGGGTCTGCGACTCGGCACGCTGAGCAATCAGCGGCAGCACCGACGGGCCGTCAAAATGGTCCGGATGCGCGTGGGTCACGAACAGGTAATCGGCGCCTTCCAGCGCGGTGGCGTGTTCGCCTTCTGCAGCAAAGTTGCCGGGGTCAAGAACGAGGGTGCGCCCCTCATTCTCAAGGCGGATACATGAGTGGGTGTACTTCGTCATTTTCATAGTTTTAGTCTACCGTTAACCCTCATTCGTGCCTGTTGATGACTTCAATTTTTGAGATAAAGCGCAAATCAACCACCTTTTGAACGCCTCTAGTGTAAAGTCGTAAGACAAGATCGACCACACAATGGGACGGATTTCCGCCCCGAAAGGTTCAGCAATGGACACTCATATTCCCGTACGGAGAATTACGAAGCCCGCCGAAGCCCGAAATACCCGCCAGCGTCGCATCATCAAGGCGACCATGGAAGAGCTCGGCGATTTCATCTCAGCACAGGATCTGCACCTGACCCTCGCGAACCGCAAGGAACAGGTCTCTCTCGCAACCACCTACCGCGTGCTGCAGTCGCTGGCTAACGCCGGTGAGCTCGACTCGGTCAAGGGCGTTGAGGGTGAGACCCTGTACCGCCACTGCCGGGTGAAAGATCACCACCACCACCTGCTCTGCCGCCGATGCGGCACCGCCATTGAGCTGGAAGCACCCGCCCTTGAGGACTGGGCACTGGCGATGGGTAAGCAGCACGGCTTCTCGGAGCTGGAGCACGTGGTTGAAGTGACCGGTTACTGCCCGGACTGCACTTTGGCACGTCGCGAGGAAGAATCGCAGGGCGGCGCTGCACGCTAACGTTGCAGGCTAAGCCGCAACCTCTAAGCCCCTCAATCTGAGGAGCTCTCCCCCCACCGGGGAAAACCTTCTCAACGAAGGATACGGCGCCTTCAAAAATCTTCGACGCCGCTACAGCACGACACACAGGGCATCTGGACAAGGCAACACAACGCCACACAGGTTGAGCCCGCATTGCGCACCGGGTACATGACCCGTAGCGCTAACACAGCACGACAACGAAAGAGCCCCACCTCATTCCCGAGGTGGGGCTCTTTCTATAGGTCTTATGCCTTCTCAGCCAGTTGGCGGCCCGACGCGCTATGGCGGCGCTTCACGCCACCAATCACACGGCACACCACGTAAATCAGGAAGGAAATGCTGGTCACGTAGGGGCTAATCGGCAGCGAACCGGCAAGAGCCAGCAGAATACCGCCCACAATGGACGCCTCCGCGAACAGCACCGACAGGATTAGGGTGCGTACCGGAGAGGCAGTCACCTGCATCGCCGCAGCCGCCGGAGTAATCAGCAGCGCCAGCACCAGCAGCGAACCGACCACCTGCACAGACAGCGCCACAGCAATACCCAGAATCACCATGAACACCAGGGACAAAAAGCGCATCGGCACGCCCTTAGCGCGCGCGACCTCCGGGTCCAGGGAAGCAAAGCTCAGCGGACGCCACACCATCACCAGCAGGGAAATAATAACCACCGCACCAATAATCATGGTGTGCAGCTGGTCGGCATCCACGGACACAATCTGACCGGTCAGCAGACCAAACTTATTCGCGCTACGGCCCTGGTACAGGGAGAGGAAGAGAATACCCAAGCCCAAGCCGAACGGCATGAGCGCACCAATGACCGAGTTCGAATTGCTCGCCTTAGAGCCCAGAAAGGCAATCAGCAGAGCCGAGGCAATCGAACCGACCATGGAGCCGGTCACCACGTCATAGCCGAGCAACAGGGCAAGGGCGGCACCCGCGAAAGACATTTCAGAGACGCCGTGCACCGCAAAGGCATGGTCGCGCATCATCACAAAAATACCGACGAAACCACCGATAAGGCCCAGAACAGCGCCAGCAAAAATGGAGTTCTGCAGCATCTGCAGCAGCTCGCCGTAGCGGTCAAAAACGAAGATACGGGAGAGCAAATCATTCTGCGCGGCGGCAACCGGTGCCAGAGCGGGGAGGGAAGCAAGAATGGTCATCGAGTGGTTCCTCCCGGAAGGTGTAGGGTGCGCTGCGTCTCGGACGGGCCAGACTTCAGGTGGGATCCGTGAATGTTCTGGTCGGTGCCCTCAATATGGCAGTGGTCGCTGGCGTGGGTCTCACCCACCACCACGTAGCGGCCATTGGACTTGAGCACGCTCACCGGGGTTCCGTACAGGGAGGTGAGGGTCTCGCTCGTCATGACCTCTTCGACCGAGCCGACCGTGAAACGACCGTTCGCCAGGTAGAGCACGCGGTCCACATGCTCGATGATGGGGTTGATTTCGTGGGTCACGAACACCACCGCTACTCCGCGTTCACGGTTGAAACGGTGAATCAGCTCAGCCACCGCGTACTGGTGGTTCAGGTCCAGGGAGAGTAGCGCCTCGTCAGCCAGCAGAATCTTCGGATCGTTCGCGAGCGCCTGAGCGATACGCAGACGCTGCTGCTCGCCACCGGAGAGCAGACCCACCGGCACGTTCGCGTACTCGGTCGCGCCGACGGCTTCGAGGAGTTCGTCAACCTTGGCGCGGTACTTTCTGCCGTGCAGGCGGATGCCCCAGCGGTGCCCGTCCACGCCCAGTCCCACGAGGTCGCGGGCGCGCATCGGGGTGGAGGTGGGGATGGACTTCTGCTGCGGCACGTAGCCGACGCCGGCGTTGCCCAGGCGTGCGGGCTTGCCAAGTACGGAGATTTCGCCGGCGTTGAGTCCGGTCAGGCCGAGGACGACCTTGAGGAAGGTGGACTTGCCGGAGCCGTTGGGGCCAAGCACAGCGAAGTATTCGCCTGCGCCGATGTCGAGGGTTAGATCTTTCCAGAGGGTGCGGGCCCCGAAAGCGAGGCTACCCCCGCGAATGGAAATCGCGGGGGCGGCACCGTTATTGTTGTCAGTCACTTAGGAGAGCGCCTTTTCGAGGTTGCTGACGTTGGTCTTCATCCATGCCAGGTAGTTGGTGTTCTCGGGCAGGGTTTCGGTGAAGGATACGTAGTTCACCGATGCGTCCTTAGCTGCCTGCAGCACCTCGTTGGTCTGGGAGGTGGAGGTCTGCTCGTTGTAGGCGAGCAGCTGGACCTTCTTCTCAGTGACCATGTCCTTGGTTTCCTTCAGGACGAGGGCGGGAACGTCGTTGCCGGCTTCTGCCGCCTCAGCGAATTCGCTGGGGGTTGCGTTCTCTGCGCCGGTGGAGGAGATCAGGTAGTCCGGCACGGGCTCGGTGGACATGTACTTCTTGCCTTCACCGGCGATTGCCTTGGCGGTGGTGTCCAGTGCGTCCAGTTCCTTGGAGAAGGTGGATGCGTTGGTGCGGAATGCCTCAGCGTGTGCGGAGTCGAGGCCTGCGAGCTCTTCAGCGATCTTCTGGGCGACCTTCTTCATGGTTTCGAAGTCGTACCAGAGGTGCTCGTTGAACTCGTGTGCGTGGGCGTGGTCGCCGCCGTCTTCGTGGTGTTCGCCGCCGCGGTGGTCCTCGACCAGGTGGGTGTATTCGGCGTCGGTGAGCTTGCCGCTGACCTTGACCGCGTTCACGATCTTCTGGGAGGCGTTGTCCTTGCCGGCGAGGTCTTCGAGGAACAGATCGTAGCCTGCGCCGTTGATGACGATCAGGGATGCGTCCTTTGCCTTGAGGCGGTCGGCGCTGGTGGCTTCGTAGGAGTGGGGATCGGTGCTGGTGGAGGAGATGAGCGCGGTGACCTCAATGTAGTCGCCGCCGACCTGCTTGGCGATGTCTGCGTAGACGTCGGTGGAGGCGACGACCTTCACCTTGCCGTTGTTGGAGCCAGCCGAGGAGGACGAACCGGAGGAGGTCTTGTTCTCGGTTGCGCAGCCTGCCAGCAGCAGGGAGGACGCGGCGAGTGAGCCCATTGCGGTGAGGAAGTGCTTGCGGGTGATCTTCGGGTGCGACATGAGGGCTCTCTTTCGGTTCGTTCTAGTCTGTAGGTTCCTTAACTACATCATGCGCACACCCGTATAAACAACTCTTTATTGGTGTCATTTGGGTGCTGTTAGGCAACCCTTTTCCCTGTCAGTAGCTTATGCAACAGGGATAGTTAGCTCAGCCTACTGCGCTCCCCCACCGCTACTTTATACTGCCGCTTCATCCCGCCGTCTGAGAGTGCCCCTGGGGTGCATCCATAAGCCGTTTTTGACCGCAAAACAGCCCGCCCTGAGCCCTCCTTGACGAGGGCACCGGGCGGGCTGTATGCCTCAAGATTTCCTTGATTTACTCGGAATATCTCACGATGCGGCTATTGGGCTTATTACTGCGCTTCGCGCGCCTGCTGGCGGCGTAGACGCTCACGCACCGCGTCCTGGGTGGTGTCGTTGATTTCGCCGACGAGCTCCTCCAGCACGTCTTCCAGGAAGACCACGCCGAGGGTGGTACCGTGCTCGTCCATAACCTGCGCGATATGGGTGCGGCTGCGCTGCATGGAGGCGAGCGCATCGTCAATATCGGTGGTCGGGGTGAGCGTGTCCAGGGAACGCAGCTTGTACCAGGGGAAGGGCTCCTCGAACCGTTCGGGGGCGATGGCGAGGGCGTCCTTCACGTGCAGGTAGCCCATGTAGGTTCCGTCGCTATCGGTAATGACGAAGCGGGAGTAGCCGCTACGTGCCACGGCACGTTCCAGTTCGGCGGGGGTGCAGCCGAAGGGCAGGGTGACGAGCTTATCGCCGGGCACCATGATTTCGTAGACGTCTTTCTCGGTGAATTCGAGGGCGCTTTCAATCACGCCGGCGTCGTCTTCCACGGTGCCTTCCGCGGTTGAGGTTGCCACGATGGTCTGCAGCTCACCCAGAGTAAAGGTGGAGGCGACTTCGTCCTTCGCTTCAACCTTCATGAGCGACAGTAGCTTATTGGACAGGTTGTTCAGCAGGGCGACCACGGGGGCGAAAATCTTGGAGAAGGTCACCAGGGTCGGCACAATCCAGAGAGCGACACCGCGAGCGGCGAGGGTCACTGCGGCGTTCTTGGGAACCATCTCGCCAAAGATCACGTGCAGGTAGGTGACCAGAATCAGAGTGACGCCAAAGGCGAGCACGTCCACGATGGCGTGGGGCAGGCCGACCAGATGCAGGGGCACTTCCAGCAGGTGGTGCAGCGCCGGCTCCGAGACGTTCAGAATCAGCAACGAGCAGATGGTAATGCCCAGCTGGCAGGTGGCGAGCATGAGCGAGACGTTCTCTAGGGCGTAGATGACGGTCTGCGCTCGCTTATTGCCTTCTTCGGCGAGCGGTTCGATTTGCGCTCGTCGGGTGGACATGATGGCGAATTCACCGGCGACGAAGAAGGCGTTTCCGGCGAGCAGGATGACGAGCAGTGCGATGGCTACCCAGTCGTTCATGCGTTGCCTCCCTTCTCGGTCTGTTCCTGTGCGCTAGGTGCGGGGGTGAATCGGATGCGGTCGACGCGGCGGCCTTCGAGGGTATCGACGCGCAGGGTGCCGCCGGGTACGGGGACGCTGTCGCCGACTTCGGGGATGCGGCCGAGCCGTTCCATCATGAAGCCGCCGACGGTTTCGTATTCGGGGCTTTCTTCAACCTCGAGTCCGGGGATGAGCGCGTTGATTTCGTCGGGGCGGCGCAGGCCGGAGAACACCCAGTCGCCATTGCCGTAGCGCAGGGGGCGTTCGGTGCGGCCGCGGTCGTGCTCATCGGAGACTTCGCCGACGATTTCTTCAACGAGGTCTTCGAGGGTTGCAATGCCTGCGGTTCCGCCGTATTCGTCGAGGACCACGGCGAGCTGCAGTGCGCCCTGGCGTAGCTGGGTGAGCAGCGCGTCCAGGTGGAGGGTTTCGGGGACCTGCAGCACGTCTTCTGCGAGGGCTCCGGCTTCGAGGGTTTCTCGAACTTCCGGGGGTACGCCGACTGCCTTCTTCACGTGCACGACGCCCACGATGTTGTCGTGGTCGCCCTTGTAGAGCGGGAATCGGGAGTGGCCAGTGGAGCGTGCCAGTTCGATGACCTCGGTGACGGGTGCGGTGTCTTCGAGCATGGCGACCTGGCCGCGCGGGGTCATCACTTCGGAAGCGGTCAGCTCGGAGAAGCGCAGGGTGCGGTCCACGAAGCGTGCCGCATCGGAGTCGAGGGTGCCTTCTTCTGCGGAGCGGCGCACCATGGAGGAGAGCTCTTCGGGGGTGCGTGCCGCGGAGAGTTCTTCTTTGGCTTCCATGCCGAAGCGTCCAAGAATCCAGTTGGCGGAGCCGTTCATGACGCGCACAAGCGGGGACATGACGCGGGTGAAGGCGAGCTGCGCGGGGGCAACTCGGCGTGCCACGTCGTAGGGTTCGGCAATGGCGAGGCCCTTGGGGAGCAACTCACCGACGACCATAGAGAGCAGGGTTGCGATGAGCATCGCCAGTACCAGGGTGAGCACGTCGGTCACGCTGGTGGGCAGACCCAAGCTGTTGATGGCACCGGTGGTGAGCGCCTTGATGGCGGCATCGAGGGTGTAACCGGTCAGCAGCGTGGTGATGGTGATACCAATCTGGCAGCTGGAGAGCTGAGTAGAGAGCGTCTTGAGGCAGCGCAGGACGGCGTCGGCGGCTTTATCACCGGAGTCCTTTGCCTGCTGCACGGTGGCGGTTTCGAGCGCCACGAGGGAGAACTCTACGGCAACGAAAAAGCCCGTTCCCAGGATGAGGAGTAGGCCGATGAGCAGGAGGATTAGATCCACTCAGCCACCGCCTCCATCGACTGGTGTGCGGCGACTCGGTTCTGGTGAAGCACCACCGCGCGGGAGGTGTCCAGATGCTGGGCACTCGAAAGCGGGGTGTTTTCACGGGTAGCTGCACGGAACATCACGGTACGGAGCGCCGAGTATTCGGGCAGTATTCTGCGTTGACTAGTATTCAGGGTCTTACTCAAAGGGTCATCCATACCCAATATTTTAGCGAAGGTTTCGCCCTTATCCCCCGTCTTAGGGTGCCCTCTCACAGGCACACGCGTGGGCCGCGTGCACCTTCAACACCCTTTGAACCGCGTACAGTGAAAAATTGCATTGCGGATATGGCGCGATGAGCTGGAAAGTTCACCGTGATTCTCTTTACACTTATACATAGGAGCATGAGTGTGCCGCCATGCAAGCGGATGAACTCCGACGTTCACGGCACGCTAGGCAGGTTTGTACGGTGCACACCCCGCACATACGGCCACCACCATAGGCGATGCGCACATGCTCAGCGTGATGATTCGCCCCTCGAAGACGCGGGTCGTCTATGCCGGGGAGAGTCCCGGACGCGACGGATAAATTCACACTAATTGGAAGAGGCGTTTAACGTGCCAAATCTGCCAGAACATCTGGTGCCTGAGGAATTTGCCGGTAACGAATGGTTCGTTGAAGAACAGTACGAGCGTTACCAGAAGGACAAGAACCTCGTGGACCCTTCATGGTGGCCCATTTTTGAGACCATCGACAAGGCGCTGGGAGGTGCCGGTACCGCTAGTGCAGCTCCTGCTGCGGCACCCGCCGCACCGGCTGCACCTGCCGCACCTGCTGCAACTCCCGCTCCCGCGGCACCGAAGCCTGCGGCTGCGCCTGCTACCCCCACCCCTCCCGCTGCTACCAAGAAGGCTGAAACTGTGGAACCTGCTGAAGACAAGATTGTCCCCCTCCGCGGCCCTGCTAAGGCAGTCGTCACGACCATGGAAGAGTCGCTGACTGTCCCCACCGCAACCACCGTTCGTGCGGTCCCCGCAAAGCTGCTCATCGAGAACCGCGCAGCGATCAACAATTACCTGGCAAGCACCCGCGGCGGCAAGGTTTCCTTCACCCACATCATTGGTTACGCTGTGATTCGCGCAGTGGCAGCGATGCCCTCGATGAACGTAACCTACGGCGTGGATGAGAAGGGCAAGCCCGTTGCAATCCACAACGCGCACGTGAACTTTGGTCTGGCTATTGACCTGCCCCGCCCCGACGGTTCCCGCAACCTGGTGGTTCCGAACCTTAAGGGTGCTGAGCAGCTGAGCTTCCGCGAGTTCTGGGATGCGTACAACGACATCGTTAAGCGTGGCCGTAACGGCGCGCTGACCATTGAGGACTTCCGCGGCACCACTGTTTCGCTGACCAACCCCGGTGGTATTGGTACCGTCCACTCGGTGCCCCGCCTTTCTAAGGGCCAGGCAGCCATCATCGGTGTGGGTGCTCTGGAGTACCCGGCTGAGTTCCGCGGCCTGTCCGAGAAGCTCATCACCCAGCAGGGTCTGTCCAAGATCATCACCCTGACCAGCACCTACGACCACCGCGTCATTCAGGGTGCAGGTTCCGGTGAGTTCCTGAAGCTGGTTGAGCACTACCTGCTCGGCGGCGACGACTTCTACGACGCAATCTTCCGCGATCTGAAGGTTCCTTTCGAGCCGGTTCGTTGGGCACGCGACAACCACGTCGATGACGCTCACGAGATTTCCAAGGTTGCACGTATCCAGCAGCTGATTCACGCGTACCGCGTGCACGGCCACCTGACCGCAGCAACCAACCCCGTTGGTTACAAGATGCGTTCGCACCCGGACCTGAAGCTGGAGAACTACGGCCTGACCCTGTGGGATCTGGACCGCGTCTACCCGACCGGTGGCTTCGGCGGTTCCGAGCGTCTGCCGCTGCGCACCATCCTGGAGCGCCTGCACGAGGCATACTCCGGTTCCCTGTCCGTTGAGTACATGTACTCTGAGGACCCCGAGGTTCGTGCATGGTTCCAGGAGCGCCTGGAGCGCGGTGCTGCTAAGCCCACCCGCGAGGAGCAGCTGCGTGTTCTCTCCAAGCTGGTTGAGGCTGAGGCATTCGAGAACTTCCTGCAGACCAAGTACCTGGGTCAGAAGCGCTTCTCCCTGGAGGGCGGCGAGTCCCTGATTCCGCTGCTGGACGCTGTTCTGGACAAGGCCGCTAACAACGACCTGAAGGGCGTTGCCATTGGTATGGCACACCGCGGTCGCCTGAACGTGCTGACCAACATTGCTGGTAAGTCCTACGCTCAGATTTTCCGTGAGTTCTCCGGCACCGCAGCACCCTACGAGGGTGGCTCCGGTGACGTGAAGTACCACCTCGGTACCGAGGGTGTCTTCACCTCCGATTCCGGTAAGCAGACCCAGGTGTACGTTGCCGCTAACCCCTCGCACCTTGAGGCTGCAAACACCGTGCTCGAGGGTATCGTCCGCGCTAAGCAGGACGTCTACCGCGAGCAGGGCGTTGAGGGCCACCCGGTCCTGCCGATCCTGATTCACGGTGACGCAGCGTTCGCTGGCCAGGGCATCGTCATGGAGACCCTGCAGATGGCTGACCTGAAGGCTTACACCACCGGCGGCACCGTACACGTTGTGGTGAACAACCAGATTGGCTTCACCACCCTGCCCAACGACGGCCGCACCGCAACCCACGCTACCGACATTGCGCGTATGACTAAGGCTCCGGTCTTCCATGTCAACGCTGATGACCCGGATGCAGTGGTTCGCGCCGCACGCCTGGCATTCGAGTACCGTGAGCGCTTCGGTCGCGACGTTGTCATTGACCTGATTTGCTACCGCCGCCGCGGTCACAACGAGGCTGATGATCCGTCGATGACCCAGCCGAAGATGTACCAGGACATCGACGCTCTGCCTTCGACCCGCACCCTGTACGCACAGGACCTGGTCGGTCGTGGCGATGTCTCCCAGGAGGAGGCAGACGAGGTTCTGGATTCCTACCACTCGAAGCTGGACGCTATCTTCGTCGAGACTCAGTCTTCGGCACCGGCTCCGACTGCTCCGCACGTTTCCGGTCTGGAACTGCCGGCTGCTCAGCAGAACACCGAGGTCGTTCACGCTGGCAAGACCGCCATCTCGCTGGAGACCTTCCAGCACATTGCTGATGCGTTCGGCAAGGCTCCTGAGGGCTTCACCATCCACAAGAAGCTGAAGAAGCTCATGGAGCAGCGCGTTGAGATGGGCCGCACCGGCAACGTGAACTGGGGTATGGGTGAACTGCTCGCCTTCGGTTCGCTGCTGATGGAGGGCACCGACGTTCGTATGAGCGGTCAGGATGTTCAGCGCGGTACCTTCGTTCAGCGTCACGCTGTTCTGCACGACCACATCACTGATGAAGAGTGGTCGCCGCTGGAGCACCTCTCTGAGAACCAGGGCAAGTTCCGCATCTACAACTCCTTCCTCTCTGAGTACGGCGTTCTCGGCTTCGAGTACGGCTACTCGGTGGAGCGCCCCGACTCGCTCGTGGTATGGGAGGCTCAGTTCGGTGACTTCGCGAACGGTGCTCAGACCATCATTGATGAGTTCGTGTCCTCCTCCGAGCAGAAGTGGGGCCAGCGCTCCTCGCTGGTCATGCTGCTTCCTCACGGCTACGAGGGTCAGGGTCCTGACCACTCCTCGGCTCGTGTTGAGCGTTACCTGCAGCTCTGCGCTGAGAACAACATGACTGTGGCTTGCCCCTCGACCCCGGCTTCGCACTTCCACCTGCTGCGTCGCCACTCGCAGCACCGTCCGTACAAGCCGCTCGTGGTGATCAGCCCCAAGCAGCTGCTGCGCCTGAAGGCTGCTGCGTCCTCCATCGAGGACTTCACCGAGGGTTCGTTCCAGCCGGTGATTGGTGACCGTTCGGGTATTAACCCGGCTCAGGTTGAGCGTGTGGTCTTCGTATCCGGTCGTCTCTACTACGATCTGGAGGCGGAGCGCGAGCGCCGCGGCGACACCAAGACTGCTATTGTCTCGGTGGAGCAGCTGTACCCGCTGCCCGAGCAGGAGATTAAGGAGCAGCTGGCTCTGTACTCGAACGCTACCGACGTTGTGTGGGCTCAGGACGAGCCTGCTAACCAGGGTCAGTGGCCGTTCATGGCTCTCAACCTGCAGCCGCTGATTGACCGCCGTATGCGCCTGGCTTCCCGCCCCGCAGCTGCTTCCCCGGCTGCCGGTACCGGTAAGCTGCACGCAGCTGAGGCTGAGGCTCTGCTCAAGCAGGTCTTCGAAGGCTAAGGTCTTCTATAGCTGATCGGCTCATGATTTAGCTCTTCAAAACCCGTCTTCCCGTCAGATGTTTCTGGCGGGAAGACGGGTTTTTTAGTCTCGGATACTTGCCGGATAGGGTATTAAGTTCGAAAAGAGGCCGGTAAGCGCTTATCCTAGATATAAAGACTATTACTCACGTGCCTTGCCGCCTCTCACGGCGGGCGCATACTGCAGAAGAAAGAATTCCGTGGAGCAACGCAATATTCGAATTGTGGCAGTCGGCGATGACCTGCTCGCCGGTGTTGGCGATCCCCGTACCCTCGGCTGGTTTGGCCGTGTTATGGCGCGCACCCCGCAGACCACTGCATCCATTGCGGCATATAACCTTGCCGCACCCAATGAAGGTAGCGAGCAGCTGAATGCACGCTGGTTCGAGGAGGCGCGCCGCCGCTTCGTTCCCGGGGCTGATAACCGCCTCATTATTGCTCCGTCGACCTTTGACATTGATTTGGGTCTGACCAGCGCTCGTTCGCGTTTGAACCTGGCGAACATTGTGGACATGGCGTCGCAGAACAATATTAAGGTTCTGGTTGTTGGTCCTCCGCCGACCCTGGACGCTGAGCGTAACCGCCGTATCGCTGACCTGTCGGCGGCGTACGCGGATGTGGTGACCCGCCGTAACCACGTGTACGTGGATACGTTCAACCCGCTGCTTCACCATGAGCAGTGGCGCAACGACCTTGCCGCTAATGACGGCCGCCCGGGTCAGTCCGGTTACGGTCTGATGGCGTGGCTGGTTCTGCACCGCGGCTGGTACAACTGGCTGAACATTCCTGAGCACGGCTAAGAGCCCGCTCCCCCGGCTGGGACGGTGAGTTGAGGCGAAGAAAGTTCGTGTTTTTTAGCTCATATCCCGGTTCCAAGATGCAATCATGCCGTTTCTATGAAAAAATAGACGGCGTTGCCCTTATAGCGTGGACCACCGGTTTCGGTGACCGCCTCTGCTAGGGCAGGTAATAGGGAGCACGCACCGCGAAGGTGGGGCGTGCATCCATGAACACTATAAGGAGGCTCTGATGAGCAAGCGCGGTCGTAAGCGCAAGGACCGTCGTAAGGGCGGCGCAAACCACGGTAAGCGCCCCAACGCATAAGGTATCTTGCATACACTTTAAAACCCCGGCGTTTCGGATATTATTCGGACCCGGGGTTTTGCTTTACCCGCAGATGTTTGTGCGCATTCTGCGGAATAAAGAGAAGAATTCTACGTTATGGAAGTGAACGCCTGGCGCGTTCCTGTAGAGGAGAAACATGGCTGAAACCAACACCGCGGCGGATACCCGCGAGCTACGCGAACGCTTTACCGCGGACGCTATGCAGTATGTGGATCAGCTCTACGCTGCCGCCCTGCGGATGAGCCGCAACTCTGCCGATGCTGAAGACTTGGTGCAGGAAACCTACATGAAGGCTTTTGCTTCGTACCACCAGTTCACCGAGGGTACGAATCTGAAGGCGTGGCTGTACCGCATCCTGACGAATACGTACATCAATTTGTACCGTAAGCGTCAGCGTGAGCCGCAGCAGTCTCAGGGTGAGACGGTGGAGGATTGGCAGCTGGCTCAGGCCGGTGAGCATGATGCGGTGGGTCTGCGTTCTGCCGAGGCGGAGGCGCTGAGTGCCCTGCCGAATACGGAGGTTCGTGAGGCTCTGAACGAGCTCTCTGAGGATTTCCGCATGGTGGTGTACTACTCCGATGTGGAGGGGTTCGCGTACAAGGATATTGCGGAGATTCTGGATATCCCCCTGGGCACGGTGATGTCTCGCCTGCATCGTGGCCGCCGTATTCTGCGTGAGAAGCTGCTCGATTATGCGCGTGAGAACGGTCTGCGCCCGTCAACCATCGCAAAGGTAGAAGCGAAGGCTGAGGCGAAAGCCGCTGCAAAGGCGAGCGCTAAGGCGCAACCTGCAAAGGCTACCAAGGGCGCTAAGGCGGCCAAGGGCGTAAAGTCCCCTCCGGCGGGCTCTGGCTCCGAGGCGCCTGCGGATTCTTAGCTTCGCTCTTCTACACGTGAGCTAGCCCCATGAGGTTGGGGCTAGACTCCCCTAACGCTTTATACCTTCCGTGTGAAAGGAACCCCGATGTCAACCACAGACAAGAATTCTTCTGTCCCTGAAGCCTCCGCGGCTTCTGAGCCGCTGGAGGATTGCGGCGGCCAGCCCTGCTCGGCGGCCCTCAAGCGCCTCTACGAATTCCTCGATAGGGAGCTGAGCCCCGAGCAGCTGCGCACGGTTCAGTCGCATCTGGATGCCTGCCCCGAGTGCGCGGATGTGAAGGACTTTGAGCTGATGATTCGTGAGAAGATGCGTTCTTCGTGCGCTCAGCAGGCGCCCGAGCAGCTGAAGGCGCGTCTGCTGCAGGATGTGCAGAAGTTCTGCGCCGAGGCTAACCTCTAAGCTGCCTCAGGCTCTTACCCCGCTGGGGGTATAGACATCTGATGATGAGTGAAGGCGGTGCACCAATAACGGTGCGCCGCCTTTACGCGTATTGTTTGGTTCGCGCTGTCTGGTTCGCGCTGCCTATCTCACCGCTGGAGCCCTCAGCGGCTCGCAAACCCTCAACCGGTAGAATAGGGGTAGACGTCAACCGGCGCAGCGTCTCTGAGTCTGCGCCCTCCCCATAATTTGAACCAGAAGAGGATGTATGAGCGACGCAGCAGTGCAGCTTTCCCCCGGTGATTGGTCCGCTCCCCTGGCACCCGCCTCCAGCGAAGCCGCTGGCAAGAACGCGCTGGTGCATATTCCGGGTTCTAAGTCGCTCACGAACCGTTATCTGTTGCTTGCTGCTCTGGCTGATTCCCCCTCGTATTTGCGTGCGCCGCTGCATTCGCGCGATTCGGCGCTGATGATTGAGGCGCTGCGCCAGCTGGGTGCGGGTATTGAGCTGGTGCCGACCGATTCGCCGTTCGGTCCGGATGTAAAAGTCACTCCCCTGAGCTTCGCGCAGGCAAATTCCGCCCAGCCGCGCACCGTGTCGATTGAGTGCGGTCTTGCCGGTACCGTGATGCGTTTTGTGCCCGCCCTGGCGGCGCTTCTGCCGGGTGAGTTCGCTTTTGACGGTGACCCGCACGCCCGTCAGCGTCCGATGGGTCCGGTCCTAGAGGGTCTGCGTCAGCTGGGTGTGCAGGTGGATTGTGAGCAGGGCGAAAACGCTCTGCCCTTTGTGCTGCGCTCCCCCGGCCTGGCTTCCGCTGAGTGTGTCTCTGAGGCGCCCGTGGTTCGTATTGATGCTTCGACGTCTTCCCAGTTCGTTTCGGCTCTGCTGCTGATGGCGCCTCGCCTGCCGCAGGGCATGGTGCTGGTGCATGAGGGCTCTTCGGTGCCGTCCATCCCGCACGTTCAGATGACCGTGGAGGCGCTGCGCCAGATGGGTATCCGGGTGCAGGAGCACTACCCGAACCAAGGCAACGAAGCAGAGGGTGGCGAGTACCGTTGGACGGTTCACCCCGGTTCCTTCCCCGGCTTTGAGATGACCATTGAGCCGGACCTGTCGAATGCCGGTCCGTTCCTTGCCGCTGCCGTGGTTACTAGCGAGTCGGTGACTATTCCTCATTGGCCTGCACCCGCGGCTGATTCTTCGGCGGGTACGACCCAGGTGGGCGATATGTGGCGTGAGCTTCTGCCCGCGCTGGGTGCGCAGGTTCGCTACGCTGAGGGCCGTCTGACCGTGACCGGTCCGGCGCAGCTTCCCGAGGGCGATTTCTCCTTTGATCTGTCTGCCGGTGGTGAGCTGGCGCCGACCATGGCGGCTGCCTGTGCTTTCGTGAAGGGCCGCGTGGAGCTGACCGGTATTGCGCATCTGCGCGGTCATGAGACGGACCGCCTCGCAGCGCTTGCCGCCGAGATTAACCGTCTGGGAGGTAGCGCCCACGACACCGCTGATTCGCTGGTGATTGAGGCGCCCATCCCCGCTGACACTGAGGCTGCGCAGGTTCTGGCGCGCACCTACGACGATCACCGCATGGCGACCTTCGCGGCGATTATTGGTCTGCGCCGCGGCAATGTGGTGGTACAGAACGTAGCCACCGTCGCTAAGACCATGCCCGAATTTACCGCAATGTGGGAGGACATGCTGGCGCAATGGCAGGCCGGCGTCTCCACCGCTGATGCTACCGCTGACCAGGAGGTCATCTAAATGGGTTCTTCCCGCATGAACGTGCGCGATTTCTCCGAATGGGATGAGTCGGATGTGCGCGTGCGCCCGAACAAGAAGGGTTCCCGCCCCCGCACGAAGGACCGCCCGACCTTCAAAGAAGCGATTCGTGGCAGGGTCATTACGGTGGACCGCGGCCGCTGGTCGGTCGTCGTTGATGAGGGTACCGAGAAGGAGCGTACCCTCGTTGCGGCGCGCGCTAAGGAGCTGCGCCGCACCGCGATTGTGACCGGTGACTTTGTGGATCTGGTGGGTGACACCTCCGGCGCGAAGGATACCCTGGCGCGCATTGTGCGGCTGGGCGAGCGCACCTCCGTTCTGCGCCGTAGCGCCGATGACACTGACCCGTCGGAGCGCGTGGTTGTGGCGAACGCTCAGCAGCTGGTGATTGTGGTTGCTGCGGCGAACCCGGAGCCGCGTACCGGTTTCATTGACCGTGCCGTGGTGGCGGCGTTTGATGCCGGGATTGAGCCGATTCTGTGCATTACGAAGACCGATGTGCGCTACCCGCAGAACCTGCTGGATTACTATGCGGCGAGCGGTTTGAAGATTGTGTTGTCTTCGTCTTCGGATGGTTTGGCTCCGAGCCAGGAGGGCGCGAAGGGTTTGGAGTCTGCGCCTGTTCAGGAGCTTCTGCAGGAGCTGCTGGGTCAGGTGTCGGTGCTTCTGGGCCACTCGGGTGTGGGTAAGTCTACCCTGGTGAATGCGCTGACCGGCTCTGAGCGTGCGACTGGCCATGTGAACGCGGTGACGGGCCGTGGCCGCCACACGTCCTCGTCGGCGTTGGCGTTGCGTCCGGTGAATGCGAATGGCGAGCCGTTGGAGCCGGGCACCTGGATTATTGATACTCCTGGTATTCGTTCGTTCGGTCTGGCGCATGTGCCCCCGGAGACCGTGGTGGAGGCGTTCGTGGACCTGGCACCCGGCGCGGCGGATTGCCCGAAGGCGTGTACTCACGCGGCGCAGGCTCCCGAGTGCGGTCTGGAGGCGTACGTTGCCGCCGGTCACGCCGGTGAGAGCGGCCCCGCCCGCCTGGAGTCGCTGCGTAAGTTGCTGTTGCTGACTCCTGAAGAGGGCGATTCGGAGAAGGAACTGGGCGCTCTCGTCTAGGGTTCTCTGCAGGGTTCTCTGCCCCTCCCGCACACACATTTTTGCTGACTACATCACCGATACTGAAGAAGAGCATTACTATGAGCCGTCCCCAGCAGTACACCGACGATTTGCGTCTTGCGCATATTCTTGCCGATAGCGTCGATCGTGTGAGCGCTATGCGTTTTCGTGACCGCCCGGTCTTCTCCCCCGTTTCTGAGGTGGTAGAGCCCACTGAGGCGGCACCCGCCGCGGCACCGTTGGCTCCGTGGCAGCAGGCTACTCAGCAGCCCGCAGAACCGGAAGTACAGGAGCAGGAACCTGCCGATTACGCTTCGGGTGTGGCGCAGGAGGTTGAGGAGCTTCTGCGCGCTCAGCTGTCGCGTGTGCGTACTCGTGACGGTATTGCCGGTGAGCATGCCGGCTATAACGGTCAGGCGTCGCGCCAGTGGGTGATTGCGCCGATTGCTGAGCTGGATAATTTTCGCCGCGGCGTGCCGGTGTGGGCGACTCTGATCGCTCTGCTGGATCAGGGTGAGCCGGTGGTGGGTGTGGTGTCTGCACCCGCGCTGGGTCGCCGATGGTGGGCTGCTCGCGGTTCGGGCGCGTACACGGGTAAGTCCTTGGCACAAGCGACTCGTCTTGAGGTGTCCTCGCTGACTCAGCTGGATCAGCTGTCTGCCGCGTACACCGACCTCGCCTCCTGGAAGGGGGCTTCTGAAGGCGCTGTGGACCGCTCTGGCGAGCTTGTACAGCTTCTGGGGTCAGTTGGTCGTTCCCGTGCGTACGGTTCGTTCTGGGCGGCGTGTATGCTCGCTGAGGGTGCCGTGGATACCGTGGTTGATCCGTCCCTGTCGTTCTACGAGGTGGCGGCGCTTCTACCACTGATTCGTGAGGCTGGCGGCGTCGCCTCCACCCTGGAGGGTGACCTGCCCGAGCACGCGGGCGTTTCAGTCTCCGGCGTGCATCCGGTGTCCCTGGTGGCAAGTAATACGGCGGCGGTCCAACAGCAGGTGCTGGAGGCGCTCGCACCCCGAGCATAGCCTATGCACCCTCCCCCGATGGCGGTAGCAA
>NZ_CAXOMR010000015.1:0-55229 GCF_964210535.1 Rothia mucilaginosa | reverse complement strand
AGTTGTTTGCGTTCACTGTATGGTTTTTGGATAATAACCCTGGGCTTTCTTCGGGAGGCTGAGGTTTTTTATTCGGAAGATTTTCCGTGGTTATAGCAAGAGGGAAACGCCTGGTTCCATTCCGAACCCAGAAGCTAAGACTCTTTGCGCCGATGGTACTGCACTTTTGTGGGTGTGGGAGAGTAGGTCACCGCGGGTTTTTTTATTCAAGAGGGGAAGACCTTATAGGTCTTCCCCTCTTTTTGTGTACCCAAAAACTCTTTGGAGCGAAAGCCCCATAACTCAGCAGAGTACAGAGACGCAGCAGAGAAGAGGAGGAACAAGGCTGCAGGGCCAGCCCGACAGCGTGCTAGCCTACTGCAGAGGTAACGCGATGGGAAGCCCATAGATCCCGTCTGAATGACGAACTAGAGGGCACGGTGGAGAAACTCTTGGTACCTTAACAACAAGAGCAGTCCACATCTCTACCCGAACAAGTAGAGAACACGCAAAGGAGCATCACCATGGCCGATGAGAAGAGCATCTACGAGCGCTGGAGCGAAGAACGCCTCGACCCGCCCTTCCCCAAAGAATGGGGGCTGAGCGAAGAAGACGAAGCCGAGCTGCTTTGGCCTATCTGGCCCCTGCTGTTTATGGGTGAATCTGATACTGAGCAGTACGTAGAAACCATTACCGATTATGTGATGGACGTACTCGGTCTGGAATACGATGGGGAGAACGAAGACAGCAAGTTCTGGGAGAAGCGCGTAGAGGACTACGTGAAAGAGCTCATCAAGCGTCGTCGTGCATTCGCCGCAGAGCTGGGCATTACCTCCGAGAAGCAGAAGAATTCCAACCTCAACCGTGCCTTCGCAGCGCTCGAAGAAGAAGGAGTTATCGCACGACAGAACTTCACCTGCTGCGGTACCTGCGCCTCCGCAGAAATCTGGGATGAGATCGACGATAGCCGTGAATGGAAGGGATACATCTACTTCCACCAGCAGGACACCGAAAGCCTCGCTGAGAGCGGCGGTACCTACGTTGGGTTCGGCTCCTTCCTCGCCTACCCCAGGGACGAAAATGAATGGAACGCGCTGAGCGATGCGCAGAAGGAAGAGATTAGTGCTCTTCACAAGAAGCTTTCCGTGGAGCTTATGAAGGACACTATTATCCCCGTACTGGAGAAGCACGGCCTGAACGTGGAGTGGAAGGGGAACTTCGACACCCGCCCGTTCATTGGGGGAGTGGAAGTCTACAACATCCCCTAAGGATGTGAGCTGAACCGGATGGGAGCCTAGCGGCATACCTGGTGGGGGAGGAGCGCCTCCCAATGCTACAGAAGTTTACGAGGAAAATAAGCTGAGAGCGTGAGAACACACATCACAGTATCTCAGTCAGAGTATTAACTAGCCGATAAGGCACCCATTCGGTAGGCTAGACGGGTAGCGCGGTACGTCCACACTAGAGATAAGACAGAACCTATCCTCGCGACAGGAACTGCTCGACATACCTTTCAGTTGCTATACGTAGCAGGAAGCTAAAGCTCTAGAACGCCCAGCAGAGATCAGAAGGCGCCGAGCTCAGACGAGCACTGGCACTCTGAACCTCTGCCCTGACGGGTGCGTACTCCATAAGGAGTAAGCTAGCACAGTGGATGAACCGCCACCCATATTCCCAACCAAAGGAGCAGGCATGTCGACCGACGCCCGCGAAAAAGCCCGCCAGATTGCGGCCCAGCAGGCCAAGAAGAGCCCCAGCCAGGCAAGCCGCCGCTGGCTCCAGCTCGGCGTACTCGCCGTGGTCCTCGTCATCGTAGGTATCATCGGCTTCGTCGTAATCAACGGCAACAAGAACACCAAGGTAGCTGAAAGCGGCCCCGTGCCCGCCAGCGCCAACGAATACGGTGGCATTGTGCTGACCAAGGACGGAATCGTCAAAAACTCCTCTACTCAGGAGACCCGCGACTTCAAGCAGCTTGTAACCTCGACCTCCTCCGTGACCCCCATGGTCAACGGAACCGCAGCAGCCGTCAACACCCTGCCCCCGGGCGTGCAGACCGCTGAAGAGGCATCCAAGAACGGCCAGCCCGTTCGCGTGACCATCTTCCAGGACTACAACTGCGTGCACTGTGCAGAGTTTGAGAAGAAGTACGGTGAGGAAATCCAGAAGCTCGTCGAAGACGGCACCATCACCCTGGAAATCCGTAACCTGACCTTCCTGGACCGTTCCTCGCCCACCGCATACTCCGCACGTAACGCGGCAGCAGCATACTCCGTGGCAAACCAGGTCAGCACCAGCGACTTCCTGAACTACCAGCGTGAGATCTTCACTCACCAGGGTAGCGGCGACATGAACAACCAGCAGATCGCTGACATCGCCTCGAAGTACCACGCCTCCATTGGCTCCGATATGAACGAAGGCAAGTGGCGCCCCTTCGTGGACGTGGTCAACGCTGAATCCGCAAAGAACGGTATTAAGGGTACCCCCACCGTCTTCGTTGATGGTGACCAGTACACCAGCAACGACTTCAGCGCCTTCCTGAAGAGCAAGATCGAAGCTAAGAAGAAGTAACCGCTTCGATACGAAAACCCGGTAACCTCCGCGTGAGGCTACCGGGTTTTTCTGTATGTATCCGAAGCTTTGAAAAGAGCGGTGCGCGCCGGTGATAAAGAAGCGCAACGGTGAGGGGGAGGAACCGACGAAGCGCTGGAAGCGGCGCCTGGAGCCTCCTACAGAGGGGCTGATTGGAAGGGAGAAAGCGAAGGAAACGAACGCATCAAACCGGCATAATCCAGAAGCGTTCTCAAGCAAACCGCCAAAGAACAACTAAGCAGATTCAACCACGAGAATAGGGTACACTGGACAAGTTGCCTCCTTAGCTCAGTTGGCCAGAGCATCTGTCTTGTAAACAGAGGGTCACCGGTTCGAATCCGGTAGGGGGCTCAGAAAAATCCTGGTTCGCACCAGCCTCATAGCAGAGGTGCGGATCAGGATTTTATTGTAGCGAGTGTCCTCGAGTGTCTAAGGGACCCGCACCAAAACACCGTCTACCCGCCCTGAGGAACCAAGTATGTCTGAAACCTCCGGAACCCCGCAGGCCACCGCCTCGCAGGGCACCCGTACCGCGGCGCTGCGCACCGTCAAAGCACGCGAAAACAACGACTACCCCCTCGAAGAATTCATCGAATCGCGAGGATTCCGCCCCGAAATCCAGGGCCTGCGCGCCTTCGCCGTGCTCCTCGTGGTGCTCTACCACGTCTGGTTCGGCAAAGTCTCCGGCGGCGTGGACGTCTTCCTCTTCATCTCCGCCTTCCTGCTCTCGCTCTCCTTCATGCGCAAGATCAACGAAGGTAAACCCCTCAAACTCTTCAACTACTGGCTGCACGTCTTCCAGCGACTGCTACCTGTAGCCACCGTGGTTATCGCGGGCACCACCATTGCGTCCTTCTTCGTGCTCGCGCCCAGCCGCTGGTCGCAAACCGTTACCGACGCAACGAGCTCCCTGTTCTACTTCCAGAACTGGAACCTCGCGTTCAGCTCCGTAGACTACTACGCCCAAAACGCCTCCGTGAAGTCGCCCTTCCAGCACTTCTGGTCGCTCTCCATCCAGGGACAGATCTTCATCATCTGGCCCCTGCTCTTCGCCGCAGTAGCCTACGTCGTGCACCGATTCCGCGGAAACCTCTTCACCACCGCGGTATTCATCTTCAACACGGTGTTCGTCGCATCCCTGACCTTCTCCATCGTCGAAACCGACACCAACCAGGGATTCGCCTACTTCGACACCCGCACCCGCCTCTGGGAATTCGCCATCGGAACCCTGCTGGCGATGCTCACCCTCAAGTGGAAGGCGCCCGAAAAGGCGCGCGTCATCATGGGCTGGGTCGGCATTATCGGCCTGGTCACCTGTGGCGCAATCCTGCCTGTTGAACGAGCATTCCCCGGCTACCTGGCACTCTGGCCCGTGCTCTCCGGCGCGCTCGTCATCATGGCAGGCCGCACCAACAGCCGCTGGGGCATTGATCGACTGCTGGTCTCCGCACCCCTGCAGAACCTGGGCAACATCTCCTACGCCCTGTACCTGGTGCACTGGCCCATCCTCATTCTCTACAGCAGCGCCGTCGGCACCTCCCGCGTGAACGTCATCGAAGGCACCATCATCATCCTTGCCTCCATTGGCCTGGCATGGATGCTCATCCGCTTCGTGGAAAAGCCGCTGCGCTACCGCAAGGATCCCTTCGTACCCTGGCTCATGATGAAGATGCGCTTCAAGACCGTCTTCTCCGTCAAGACCTGGGCAGACCAGCTCGCCTTCATCCTCGCCATCTTCCTGGTCGCCGGCGTACCCCTGACCGCCGCACAGACCTGGATCGGCTACCGCAACGCCCAGTCCGAGCAGAACGCCGAACTGAAGGTACAGACCGTCAGCGAAAATTACCCCGGCGCCCGCGCAATCGGCGGCGCCCAGCAGGGACTCATCGACAACCCCATCCCCTCCGGTGGTGACGTCAAGGCCCAGTTCGACGGACTGAGCGACCCCTGCGCCGGTGGCTTCGCCCCCTCTGACCCGGCACTCGCCAAGTACTGCACCATGCAGAAGTACGGCCCCGAAGACGCGCCGCTGACCATGGTCATCGGTAACTCCCACGCGGAGCAGGCGCTGAGCATCTTCAAGCCCATCGCCGAGCAGACCAAGACCAACCTGCAGACCTACCTGCTCGGTGGCTGCCAGTACCCGGTCCGCGCCGTCAATGCCAGCAACGAATGCTCGGAATTCAACGCCAAGATGACCGAGGAAATCCTCAAGCGCAAGCCGCAGACCGTGGTACTCATCGCCACCGTTGCTCAGGCACGCTCGAACGATGAACGCGTTGACCCGAGCCTCGACGAGACGGTCCGCCGTCTCACCGAGGCAGGAATCCAGGTTATCGGCCTGCGCGATAACCCGCGCTTCGAGTACAACATCTACGAATGCGCTCAGAAGGCCGGTGCCGACAAGAGCTCCTGCGCACGACCCGCAAGCGACAAGTACGCCGCAGAAAACCCCGCGAAGGAAATCTTCGACAAGTACCGCGACCAGGGCGCCGTCATGGTGGACCTGAAGGACGTGTACTGCCCGGACGGCATGTGCAGCCCCGTGGTTGGAAACATCTACGTCTACATCGACGACAACCATGTCTCCAAGACCTACAGCCGCACCATGGCTCAGGAAGTGTTCCAGCGTGCTGCAGAAGGCGGCTGGCTCGTCAACGGAAAAGTGAACTTCTAAAGTTCGTCAATACAGCGGATCCCCCGAACTGTTCTACAGAAGTGTGAACAGTGCGGGGGATTCGCTATTTTCTGACCCGAAATTAGGATAGGCTAAGTTAGGAGGCTTCTGGGAAAAGCCTTAGAGAAGAAAGGACGCCATGAAAGAAATCACCGAACGCACCCTCAAAGTTGAGAACGTCAGCCTCGGCTACGGCGAAACCACCATCGTCAAAGACCTCTCCCTCGAATTCCCCAAGGGCAAAATCACCGCCATCATCGGCCCCAACGGCTGCGGTAAATCCACCCTGCTACGCGGTGTCTCCCGACTACTCAAGCCGCTCAACGGCGACTTCACCCTCGACGGCAAACCCACCCACGAATACTCCATGAAAGGCTTCGCCCGCATGGTCGGGCTGATGCCCCAGCATCCCATCGCCCCCGAAGGAATTACCGTAGCAGACCTGGTCTCCCGCGGCCGCTACCCCTACCAAGGCCTCTTCAAACGCAATAGCGCCGAAGATGATGAGGCGGTCGCCTGGGCGCTAGAAGCCACCGACACTATGTCCCTCGCCGAACGACAGGTCACCGAACTCTCCGGCGGCCAACGTCAGCGTGTCTGGATTGCCATGGCGCTCGCCCAAGAAACTGACATTCTACTGCTGGACGAGCCGACCACCTACCTCGACCTGGCACACCAGGTGGAGCTACTCGACCTGCTCTCGGAACTCAACGAACAGCGCGGCACCACCATGATCATGGTGCTGCACGAACTGAACCTCGCCGCCCGAGTCGCCGACTACCTCGTCGCGATGAAGGACGGCTCCATCGTTGCCCAGGGCGAAGCACACGACGTGCTCACCCGCGAGAACCTCGACACCATCTTCGGGCTGAAAGCAGAGGTCGCCGACCCGTTTAACGACGGCAGCGTGGTGGTTGTACCGCATCCTCGCTCAGCTATCGGACAGAAAAACGCCTAACTATGGTTATGCAAAATAAACGCCGCCGCGTGCGCACACATGGTGATAACGCCTATGGCATCTTCACCCTGGCTGTGAGCCGTGTGGAGCGGCTGACCCCTTCCTACGTGCGGGTCAGCCTGACCGGTCCCTCCCTGCGCTACGCCGTGAACCCGGTCGCGTTGGGTGGGCTAAATGCCGACGCACATGCGGTGGGGGAACAGGATACTACCAGGAGTGAGGGCGAGCTCGGTTCCTACCGCGGCGTGTTGGACGGCTACGTTAAGTTGCTCGTGCCGCCCGCCGTCCAACACGACGAGTATGGACGCATCACGCGCCTAAACCCTGAGCCGGTGCACATCGACCTCACCGACACATGGCGGCAGGATTGGTTCGCCTTGCCCGACACCGAACGCGGCTGGATGCGTACATACACTCTGCGCGCCTCCCGCCTGCGTGAGCCTGATGCTGCTCTGCGCAAGGTGATTGAGGCCCTGCCTACCGCACCCCTCATCCCTGCCGGGGTAAGCCTACCTGCCGCGCAAGGTATCGACTCCGCTCTGCCCGAAATTGCCCTCGACTTTGTGTGCCACACTGAGGTAAGTTCCGACGGGGTTGAACGCAGGGGCCCCGGTGCTACCTGGGCAAGCCTTGCTGAGAGGGGGGATAGAGTCTCTATCCTCGCGCCCCTGGCTGGTCAACCCCTGTGGGCCTCTTGGTCGAGTGGTGGCGCCGAGCGCATCATCCTCGCGGTGGATGAAACCGCGGTACCCGCCGCGCTCTCTATCCTTGCGGACTATGCTGCCGGGGAACAGAACCCTGCCGAAATCCAGCTCATCGCAGAAGTGCCTCACGCAACCGACAGCCTAACCACGCTCTGGGATGGTCCCTATCCGCACTTGCCTGCACTGAGTGAGTTACCGAACCTCACCGTTAACTGGTGTGCTCGCGAAGATGCGCCCCGAGGCGAAGCCCTGACTGCTGGTCTGCGTAAGGCTCTGGGTTTGGGCGGGTGGAATTCTAAAGGTGCCCCTGTAACTACTGAGCCTTCCCCAGATTGTGACGACGAAACCGAGGTTGTCTGGACCTTGGCAGATGATGAGAACCCGCAGATTTACGTGTTCATCGCCGGTGAGTCGTCGGTCGTCAAGACCCTGCGCCGTATCTGCGTGCAGGAGGCGTCCATTCCCAAAAATGATGTTTCATTCATGGGATACTGGAAGACAGGACGCACCGAAAGCTAAGCGAAGAAGCCGGTACACCGCGCGGGTGTACCGGCTTCTTCCATAGAAGGGCTAAACTCTGCAGACGCCCGGAAAGAAGAACATAATGACGACCCCGCTCCTAGACTCTAACGGCAAGCTCAACGGTGAATCAGTACGCTACGTGGCAATCGGTGACTCCTTCACCGAAGGCGTGGGCGACGTTGACCGCCGCCGCCCCAACGGACTGCGCGGCTGGGCAGACCGCGTTGCCGAAGGTATCGGCGCAGTAGACCCGCAGGCACAATACGCAAACCTCGCCATCCGCGGCCGCCTGCTCGGTCCCATCCTGGATGAACAGTTGCCCCGAGCCCTGGACCTCTGCCCCAACATTGTCACCTTCTATGGCGGCGGCAACGACATTATGCGCCCCAACGTTGATATCGACCAGCTCATGACCCGCGTGGACGAAGCCTTCGCCGCCATGCGCGCCCAGGACATCACGATCCTGACCATTACGGGCCTGGATGTGCAGGGTCAGGGCCCCTTCGCCCGCACCCGCGGCCGCACCGCAACCTACAACGAACTGCTGCGCGGCATCGCCGAAGACCACGGCGCACACATTATCGACTACTGGCGCTGGACTGACTTCCTCGACTGGCGCCTGTGGGCTGACGACCGCCTGCACATGAACGACCTGGGCCACGAGCGCTTTGCTTCCCGAGTGCTGGCGCAGCTCGGACTGCCCGGCGTGGTGACCGAATCGGTACTGCCCCCGGAGGTGCAGCTGACCGCTCGCGAGAAGATCGAGCAGGAGGCACGCTGGGTTCGTGAGTTCGCCCTGCCGTGGATTGGTCGCCGCCTGAAGGGTACGAGCTCCGGTGACGGCGTGACCCCCAAGTACCCGGAGTGGGTGCCCGCGGCAAGCCTGAATAATTAGGCTGAAGAACTAGGACCGCGGTGGCTCACGATACGGCGTAGAACTCTACGCCGGGGGAGCGCCCTGCGCTGTATCTGTACCGTATTTGCGCTCGCATCTACGCCGTAACTGGAACGGTGAATCCGCCGTTACCCGTACCGTTGCGACCCCTTAAACTGCCCTTTAAAACCGGGGCGGAAGCGTTAAAACGAGAGTTAAAAGCTCTTTAAACGCGTGTTTAAACCTGTTTAACAGCCCTGTGCACACCGTCAGAAGCGGTGGCGCGGGGCTGTTTACGGCTTAAATCCGGCTTAAGCTGTTAATCTCACAACATGAATTTCACCGGTGTAATTTATCCCCGGTCACATCGAGAACGCCCGTTCTTAAAATTGCGGATTAACGCCTGACTAGGGGCGTTAAAGATTCCCTTAAAAACATCTGGACTTGCAAAAACACCCATTTTTGGTAGAATGGGTAGGTATGTTTGCCGCCCGGCGGCAGGCGTGCATCCGCGAATCGAGCGCTTTGCTTAAACGAGGTGCAATCGGCTCAGAACACCGAGATTCCGCGGATTTTTAAGGCAAAATCCGGCGTGCAGGCTTGCACGAACCCCCGTATTTACCTAGAATTTAACGCTGTTCGTAGTGGTGGAAACGCCTCTCGACACTAATAAGCTTCACCGTTTTTCCCGCGGCGGGGATCGATGCGTGGCCTCTCACCCACGTGACGATCTCAAACACTCTAGCCCGGCGAATAACCCGGTGCTTCTACATTGGTGGCGGGACGCTCACGAGTAACATCGACTGCGTACCGTCATAAAAGTCAATCAATAAAGGAGTGAAACATGGCAGCAGTCTGCCAGGTGACCGGAGCTGTTCCCGGCTTTGGACACAGCATTTCGCACTCGCATCGCCGCAACAAGCGTCGATTCGACCCGAACGTTCAGAAGAAGACCTACTGGGTTCCTTCGCTGCGTCGTAAGGTAACCCTGAACGTGTCCGCTAAGGGCATCAAGGTTATCGATGCTCGTGGCATCGATGCCGTTGTTGCAGAAATCATCGCACGCGGGGAGAAGATCTAGTAAATGGCATCCAAGGCTAAGGACCTCCGTCCTATCATCAAGCTCAAGTCCACTGCTGGCACCGGTTACACCTACGTGACCCGTAAGAACCGCCGCAACAACCCCGACCGTATGGTGCTGAAGAAGTACGACCCCGTCGTTCGCAAGCACGTTGACTTCCGAGAGGAGCGCTAAGAATGGCTAAGAAGTCCAAGATCGCTCGCAACGAGCAGCGCAAGGTCATCGTCGCTCGCTACAACGAGAAGCGTATCGCGCTGAAGAAGACTCTGATCGACGAGAACGCTACCCCCGAGGAGCGCGAAGCAGCGCGCGTGGCACTGCAGAAGCTGCCCCGCAACGCTTCCCCCGTTCGCGTGCGTAACCGCGACCAGATCGACGGCCGCCCCCGCGGTACCTTCCAGAAGTTCGGTATCTCCCGCGTGCGCTTCCGCGAGATGGCACACCGCGGCGAGCTGCCCGGTATCACCAAGTCCAGCTGGTAAATCTGGTATTTTAGTTCCTAAACGGTTTTCCGTCGTCACCGACGGTCACTCGCTTTAGACTCAAACCTTAAGTCTCTGGAAGGGGCACCCTAATGGCTAAGAACCGTACCGAACTCGTTGCAGAGGTTGCAGAGAAGTCTGGCAAGAGCCAGGCAACTGTAAACGCAGTCCTCGACGCAGTGTTCCAGGTTTTCGAGTCTTCCGTCTCCAAGGGCGAGAAGATCACCATCCCCGGTTGGATGGCAATCGAGCGCACCGACCGTGCAGCTCGTACCGGCCGTAACCCGCAGACCGGCGAAACCATCCAGATTCCCGCCGGTCACGGCGTGAAGCTGACCGCAGGCTCCAAGCTGAAGGCAGCAGTCGCTAAGAAGAAGTAATTCTTGAGACTTTGAATCTGCTAAAGACCCCCACCAATATGGTGGGGGTCTTTTAGTATGCCCAGATGCTCTCTCTTGGCGCTGGGGGGCACAGGTTGCTGGGAGGCGGTGGTACAGGCGAGGTGGTGCGGCTGGCGAAGTGGTGCAGCTAGCGGATTGGGAGGGCACGTGCGGCGGGGAGCGTGCGCAAGGCAGAGGGCGTGCACAAGGTGGGTCTTCAAGACCCTAACCCTTAACTCGAGCATAAGACACAGAAAGTAGCTCGGTTTCACAGGGGAAGCTCTGATGGGCTACAGAAAAAATAAAGAAAATTTATACATTTGAGCAGAAAGCTATGCATGAGCTGAGCGAGAAATCGCGATTATCAAACCCCGCTGGGAAAAATACTTATACATTGCCGATCGGACACAGCTTAAACACAGCAAACTAAAGCTCAATCTTAGACTCACACCCTAAGCTGGAATCACCGGCGAAGGAAAAGCCACACACCATACACGGCGACCCCACCCAACCGGAAAATCAACCATACAAACCCCGGACGATTGACCCTCCGGGATGCACAAGGAGAACCACCTCATGGCACGCCCCGCACTGCATACTTCCGCACAGACCCCCAACCGTCGCTTCCGCACCGGCGCGGCAGCCCTGTCCCTCGCAGCAATCGCCGCGCTCGGCCTGAGCGCCTGCGGTGCACAGAACACCTCCAACCCGGCACCCACCGCCACCGCGACCGCTAAGGCATCCTCCACCGCCGACGCAGCAGTTAACGCGGGCAACGGCAAGGTCACCGTCAAGGCAAGCGACGCAGCCTCCCCGAGCGCCACCGCAAGCAGCTCCCAGGGCACCGTCACCGTCACCGAAGGCGGCGTGACCGTCAGTGGCGCTGATGGTACCGGGGTCACCGCAGACGCCAACGGTAATGTGACCGTCAACGGCGCGAACGGTACCGGCGTCACCGCAGACGCTAGCGGCAACGCAACTGTGAACGGCGGCTCTGCAGCGAACAACTCCGCATCCGGCAACTCCGGATCCTCCGCAAAGGTCGACGAGAAGGCCGGTGAGACCACCGCTAAGAGCGGCTCCAACGGTGCCGGTAACGGCACCGTGACCGTCGACAGCGGAACCGTCAGCGCAGCCAACGGCTACACCCTCATCGAAATCAAGACCGACGGCGGCTGGTCCTACCACGCCCCCAACGGCGACATCATCGAGGTACGAGCTGACGGCTCCTGGGAGCGCGTTGGCGATGGAGGCGTCGTTGAGGTTGATGCTGACGGCTCCTGGGAGCAGACCGGCGAGAACGGCGTGATCGAGGTAGAAGCCAACGGCACCTGGGAACAGACCGGCGGCAAAGGCGCGGTTAAGGTACCCAGCGTCCCCCTCAAGCCTGCCGGTGCTACCGTGGACCCGGTCAAGCCCGTCACTCCCCGCCGCTAAGAAGCTGACTGACGAACCGGGTGAAAACGTGGGCTATGCCACCCGCTAGAATGCGGATAAACACCCATGCACCCGGATAAACAGACCCAAACTCGATAGAATTAACGCGGTTGGTTAAACCGATAATCGTTATGGGACCCCACAAGGATCCTGCGCACGACGCGAATACGTCGCCAACTAGCCGCACCATACTAACAACCACAAGGAGAAACAATGGCATTCGCCCCCGCAATGAAGAAGACCACCGCGGTTCTGTCCATCGCTTTCGCAGGCGCACTGGGCCTGAGCGCATGTGGCTCCCAGTCCTCTTCCACCACCACCGCGACTGCATCCGCATCTGCTTCTGCGACTGCTTCCGCAAGCGCATCGGCTAAGGCATCCTCTGCAGCTGCAACCACCTCGGCTGCTTCCGCTTCCGCTACTGCAGACGTGAAGGTTGACAAGGACGGCAACGTCACCGTCAAGGCTAACGACGGCGAGGGCAACTCCGCAGACGTCAAGGTCGGCGCAGATGGTAAGGCATCCGTCAACGCTAAGGACTCCGAGGGTAACTCCTCCAAGGTAGAGTCCGACGAGAAGGGCACCAAGGCTGAGTCCAAGGACTCCGAGGGTAACTCCTCCTCCGCCGTTGAGGGCGACGTCGTTGTCTCTGAGGACGGCGGCTGGACCATTCAGGGTGACGAAGGTCAGGTAGCTGTACAGGCTGACGGCTCCTGGAGCCGCCAGGACGCAAACGGCCAGGTCGCAGTCAAGGCTGATGGCTCCTGGAGCATCCAGGCTAACAGCGGCCTGCAGGCAACCGTGGACGCTTCCGGTGAAGTAACCTCCATCGTTGGCGGCGAGAAGGCAGACCTGAAGGCTCCGAAGGTTCCTGCAAAGCCCGCACAGGCTAAGGTCAACCCCGTCAAGCCCGCACAGCCCAAGTAAGCTGTAAAGAGCTAACAGCGGCTTGTGACGCTACCAGAGCGTAACAGCCCCTGACCTAGAAGACGCCCCGTGCGCATCCGACAGTGATGCGTGCGGGGCGTTTTGCGTCTTCAAGTTGCGCTGAACTCCTAGGGAAAATAGGAAGCTTCGCATAACTGTTGTTAGGATTAGGGAGACGCTCAGAATCTAGCTCTCACTCAACTCTCACTCAACAAACAACCACACTATAGGTCTCCCCGGCATAGCACGGGGATCTACCAGAAAAGAGAACACAGTGAAGAAGTCTATGGCTGTTCTGTCCCTGAGCCTCGCCGCAACCTTCGGTCTTGCCGCGTGCAGCTCCAACGCCAAGGCACCCGCCGAAAGCCAGAGTGCATCCGCGAGCGTGTCCGCTTCGGCAAGCGTTTCTGCCTCCTCCAGCGCGTCCGCAGCTGCAACCACCTCGGCAGCTACCTCAGCATCCACTTCGGCAAGCGCATCTGCTTCTGCAAACGCAAATAGCTCGAGCTCCTCCGCTAAGGCGTCCGGAAGCCAGAAGGGTGGCTTGTCGGGTGCTTCCTCCATGCCCACGGACGCCACCGATAGTAGCTACGGCCCGAAGGTCTACGAGCATTACAAGGAGACCGTCGAAGAAGCTAAGAAAGATCACTCCACCAAGAGGACTACGAACGCTGAAGGTAACGTGTATGCTGACCCTGACGGAAGCATCGCTGTTGTCGAAGCTAAGAACGGTAGCTACATCAGCATTGAGAACGACGGCGGCTGGGTACGTGTGACCCCTGAAGGTGAGGTTATCGCCGTGACTGGGAAGGGCGGCTGGGCCGCTGTCAAGCCTAACGGTGAAATCATTAACGTTGATGAGAATGGCGCGGCTTCCATTATGAACGTTAAGACCTCGGAGGTTTCGGACGATTACCAGTCCCTGGAAGTGCCCAAGACCCCGGCTCCGGTGGGAGATTTCCCCGCCCCGAAGAGCCCCGTTAAGCCGACCAGCATGGCTGCGAACTAAACGTATCCACCACTTAGCTGGCGACTAGCTAGACCCGCACGCCCCGTGCGCATCCGATAGCGATGCGTGCGGGGCGTTTCTGTGCGCTTGCAGAGTACCGCCAGAATGAGGTGCTAGGCTGGACGCGGGAAATAACGCCCGCTCAACAAGTCCCACCCATAACGGACACCCCGGACGCCCAGCGCAGTTCGGGACCTACCAGAAAAGAGAACACAGTGAAGAAGTCTATCGCTGTTCTGTCCCTGAGCCTCGCTGCAACGCTCGGCCTTGCCGCGTGCAGCCCCACCAACATCAAGGCACCCACCGAAAGCCAGAGCAACTCCGCCAGCGCAACCGCGTCGGCAACTGCCTCTGCAAGTGCGTCGGCTACCGCTTCCGCGAGCGCATCCTCCGAGTCCAAGGCAAGCGCATCCTCCGACAGCTCTTCAGATACCAAGGGCACCGATAGCAGCTCCAGCGACAACACCGCAGTCAGAATCGGTAAGCAACGATACAACGTTTTCAAGAAGGGTGCTGAACAGGCCAAGAAGGACCCCAACGCTAAGAAGAGCACCAACGCTGACGGCACCGTGTACACCAACACGAAGGAAGGCGCATCCATCGTCGAAGCTAAGAACGGCGACTACATCCTGATTAGGGATGACGGCGGCTGGATCCGCGTTAGCCCCGACGGATCGCTCAGCAGCGTCAGCGAATCCGGCGACTGGAGCGTCATCAAGACCAACGGCGACACCATCGCTGTTGACGAGAACGGTGAAGCCACCATCACGAACGTTGTCACCGGTGAATACTCCCAGGACTACAAGTCGCTGGAACTGCCCAAGCCCCCGGCACCCGTGGACGGCTACAGCACCGCCCCGAAGGAAGGCGTGAAGCCGACCAGCGCCAAGACCCACGAGTAGGCAGACCCGTACAGGGGTAGCTACTTGGTGACCGCCCCGAGAAATTGAACGCCCCGTGCGCATCCGAGTGTGATGCGTGCGGGGCGTTTTGCGTCTTCAAGCTACGCTGAGAAGAGCCGTGAAAGTAGCGGGGGAGGGGCCACCCGCAACATCTCAGGGAGCTTTCAGGTCGCGGTGCTAGCATGATGGCGTACGCCGGGTAGCCCGTGTACAGGTCAACCACACCACGCACTGCGCCGTTGCAGAGCGGCGCATACAGAAAGAGAAACTACAGTGAAGAAGTCTATTGCTGTTCTGTCCCTGACCATTGCCGGTGCCCTCGGCCTCGCAGCCTGCGGCGGTAACTCCGGCACCAACTCCAACTCCTCCGCATCGGCAAGCGCGTCCGCTTCTGCAACCGCCTCCGCAACTGCCTCGGCACCCGCAAGCACCTCCGCAGCAGCAACCAGCGCAAGCACCACCTCCGCAGCAGCTGAAACCACTAAGGCAGAAACCAAGACCACCCAGGGCACCATCAGCGCACCTAGCGGCCTGCCCAGCGAAGCAACCGAAGCACTCAAGAAGGGTCAGGAAGCCGCCCAGCAGGGAGCCTCCGCAGGCTACACCGGCAGCAAGAAAGCACTGGAGCAGCTCAAGGAGCAGTCCGGTGTGAAGAAGGTGCAGACCAGCGACGGCACCGTCTACTACACCGATGAATTTGCCGCATTCGAAGCCAAGGACGGCGCTATCGTTAGCATCCAGAACACCGGTGTGTGGACCAGCATCGACTCCAACGGTACAACCATCGTCGTGAAAGAGGACGGCTCCTGGATTAAGACCAACCCCAAGGACAACCTCTACACCGTCGTCAATGCAGACGGCACCGCATCCGTGCTGAACACTAAGACCTTCGAGAAGGCGACCGACGTCTCCACCATTGAGACCCCGAAGGCACCCGGCCGTATCGACGGTTTCAGCGGCACCGCTAAGACCCCGGTCAAGCCCACCAAGATTGGTGACCTCTCCGAGGTCGCAGGCGCTAAGTAAAGACTAGCTCCTGCCCCCGGGCAGAACAGCCAGAACAGCCCGCCAGAATAGGGCTTACCAAGTGCCCCGTGCGCATCCGATAGTGATGCGTGCGGGGCGCTTCTGTGCACCCACACACCACCCGCAATATGACTTAATATGACAGGTCGTTAAGCCCCCAAGTCACAAAGCTCAACTCCCAGCGAACCACCCCCACCACGCTGGCATAATGGGGACAGCAAACCAACGCGCCCACACGCGGCGCACCCAACAGGAGAGAGAACCCATGAGCGAGAACACCACCCGCAACGTACGCGTGCGCGCCAGCGAACTCGAAGGCCGAGCCTGGCTCAACACCGGCGACAAAAACCTGACCCTGCAGGACCTGCGCGGCAAAATCGTTATTCTCGACTTCTGGACCCTCTGCTGCATCAACTGCCTGCACGTCCTCGACGAACTACGCCCCCTCGAAGAAGAATTCTCCGACGTACTCGTCACCGTCGGCGTGCACAGCCCCAAATTTGAGCACGAAGCAGACCCCGTAGCGCTCGCCGCAGCCGTCGACCGCTACCACATCACCCACCCCGTACTCGACGACCCCGAACTGACCACCTGGCAGGCATACACCGCCCGCGCATGGCCCACCCTCGTCGTCGTCGACCCCGAAGGCTACATCGTCGCGCATCTCTCCGGCGAAGGCCACGTGCAGGGCCTCACCTCCCTCGTACGTGAACTCGTCGCAGAACACGAGGCGAAGGGCACCCTACACCGCGGCGACGGCCCCTACGTGCCCCGCCCCAAGGCAGTCGGCACCTATGCCTTCCCCGGCAAGGCCATCGAACTGCCCGCCGAATTCGGCCCCGCAAACCTCTTCGGCAACCGCGAGCGCACCTACCTCGTCGCAGACACCGCACGCCACCGCATCCTGCAGGTAGCAGCCGACCTCAACACCGTCATCAACACCTACGGCGGCGGCGACGACCCCGTAAACCACCCCGTCAAGGGCCATGTCGACGGCACCGGCACCGAAGCGCGCTTCAACGAGCCCGCCGGCCTCGCCCTCGTACCCGAAAACCTGCGCGAACAGCTCGGCTACGACGTGCTGGTCGCCGACACCGTCAACCACCGCCTGCGCTCCATCAACCTGCGCACCGGCGAAGTGCGCACCCTCGCGGGCAACGGTGTGCAGCGCGTCATCGACGGCGATAACGCCATCACCGGCGACCCCAACCACATCCCCGCCGACGTACCCGCCACCGAAATCGCGCTCTCCTCACCCTGGGACGCCGTCTACTCCCGCGAAGCCGGCCAGTTCATCATCGCCATGGCGGGCACCCACCAGCTCTTCGGCTACGAACCCGTCACCGGCGCCGTCAGCATCTTCGCAGGCTCCGGCGTCGAAGGCCTCGCCGACGGCCCCGCCGCCGACGCCTGGTTCGCACAGCCCTCCGGCATCATCGAAGCCCGCGACGGCAGCCTCTGGGTCGCCTGCTCCGAAACCAGCGGCCTGCGCCACGTCACCTTCACCGAGGACGGCGTACAGGTCACCTCTGCCGTCGGCAAGGGCCTGTTCGACTTCGGCTTCGTCGACGGCGACTCCGACACCGCCCGCATGCAGCACCCCCTCGGCCTGACCGAACTGCCCGATGGCTCCGTCGCCGTCGCCGACACCTACAACGGCGCCATCCGCCGCTGGGACCCCGCAACCGGCACCCTCGGTACCCTCGAACGCGGCCTCGACGAGCCCTCCGACCTGCTCGTCGAAGAAGTACCCGGCGAAGAACCGCGCCTCATCATCGTCGAAACCAACGCCCACCAGCTCGTACGCGCCTCCATCCCCGCCAAGGCACAGCACGTCGACGAAGGCGCCATCACCACCGCACGCCCCTCCACCAAGCTCACCGGCGGCACCCTCGAATTCACCTCACGATTCACCGTGCCCACCGGCCAGAAGCTCGACACCCGCTGGGGCGACCCCACCCAGCTGAAGATCTCATCCACCCCCGAGAACTTCATCCTGGAAGGCGCCGGCACCTCCACCGGACTGACCCGCACCCTCGTGCTCAACCCCGAAATCACCGAGGCAGTCCTGCACATCACCGCCCGCGCCGCCGCCTGCGACGGCACCCCCGACGGTGACATCCCCGAGCACGCAGCATGCCACCTCTACCAGCAGGACTGGGGTATTCCCGTCATCGTGACCGGTGACGAGGTAGACGAAAGTGAACTCGTCCTGGACCTGCGCGGTATCAACTAGGAACCTATAAAAGAATCAAGGGTCAGTATTATCCTCTCCTCTGTTAGGAGCGAGAATAATACTGACCCTTTTCTACGTAGTAACTACGTCTAGAAGGAGACACGGACCGCCTTCGCATCCGCCTCCACCGACGCCTTCAACGTAAACGGAATCTCCTTCTGCACCTGCGAACGCGCACCCGTATACAAATCCAACTGAGTAAATGACACCCTCGCCGTACCCGACATCGGCTTCAACGACCACACACCCGCCGAACTCACACTCACCTGCGGATCCGCCACCTTCTCAACAGACCACTTCACCTCAGAATCCACACGACCCGTAAACGCATACTCAAAAGGGCACCCACCAGGATAAAGAGTGCTCTGCTGCGTGCACTTCTTCAAATGATCCTGCACCTGCTCCTTCACCGACGCCAACGCATTATCACTCGGCTTCAACTCTATACGCACCGCATGATTCGCATCCTGCGCCGTCACCACCTCATTCACCTTCTGCGCCGTATACACCGTCGAATCATACGACACCGCATACACACCCGGATAAAACACAGGGAACGACGCCACACCCTTATCCACCGCAACCTTACGGTTATTAATCGTCGCAGCCTCCACACCCTGAATATTCACCTTCACCGATGGCAAAGACGCCTCATCAATAGCCCACTTATCAAAAAAGCCCCAATGCGTGCCCGAACGGTGCAAACGAAAATCCGTATGCTGCTGCGAACCCCCCAAAGAATACGAAGCACGCACCGTCGCATGCTCACCATCCTCGCTGGTCTCCACCACCTCATACGACACCTCACCCAACGAAGACACTGAACGCCTCAAAGCATCCCCATCCAGCAAAGACGCGTCACCCTCCGGAATCTGCGCACCCAACAAACCACGCGCATACGAACCATTACCCGTACGCAACGCATGAAAATACTCCCGCACCTGACCAGTCGGGCCATACACCAGCTTATTCGTCATAACCAGCGCCGCAGCAGCCACAGACACCGCCACCACAACACCGACCATCCACATTGCCAGAACCCGCTCCACGGGAGAAAAATTACGCATAGAACCAGGGTAACGCAGGTAGTCCGCTAGGTTTCACGCACCGCACACACTAAAGTTGTGTATATGGCAGAACGCGCTCACGAAGTCCCCGCCAAATACGGCGAAGTCAACGAACTATTCCACCCCCGCATGCGCTCCTACGGCAGGCGCATCGAAGCGGCACTCCCTGGCACCATCGTGCTCCTCGCCGCACTCGCCTTCATCTTCTACAAGCGACCCGCCCTGCCGTACACCATCCTCGTACTGCTCATCGGCACCATCGCAGGCGTAAACCTCTACTCAGTCCTCAAACCCACCATTATCGTCATCACCAAAACCCACGTGCTCCGCGCACGCACCTTCGGCTGGTTCGCCGTACCCCTCGAAAACATCGACCACACCATCTTCGTCGAAAAGCTCTACCCCAAAAAAGCCTACGGCCAGAAACTCAAAACCGTCGCCGGCCGCCTACGCTACCGCAGCTTCCCCGCCATGTGGGCCGTCGACAAAGACGGCAAACAGCTCATGCGCATCGACGGCCGCGTCTGGGACGGCAAAACCATGCGAGAAGTCTCCTCAAAGCTCTCCGCCCAAACCACCATCTACAAGCAGATCAACGTGGTCAACATGGACAAAGAACACAAGGGACTCATCACCTTCAACGAGCTGCACCCCGGCTGGCGCTCCAGCCTCATGACCGCGCTCGCCGTCATCATTGTGGCAATCCTCTTCGCCGCATCCTTCATGCCCGAAGAACTCGCCCGCACCATCTACCTCATCCACTAGAACACCCATTCTTTAAAGTTCTTCTGGATGCGCTTCTTGAGGATGTGCAAAGGCCCGGCACCCACCCCACACGGGGCAGGCGCCGGGCCTTTTGCATGCCTAGCTCAGAACGCTTAGTGCGCTCGTTGCATAGGTGAACCTATTCCGCCGGGCGGGACAGTACCGCCACCAAAAACTCCGAAGAACCCTCAACAAACGGGTGCATCTGCCACGACGAATACGTGTTATCCACATTCAGACCAGCCTCGCGGGCATCCGCCAAAAACTGCTCAAACGCATAATCACGGCCCGGACCCGAACCGTAACCAACCACCGCACGGCCGCCCGGCGCCAACACGCGGCGGAAATTCTCGACCACCGGCTTACGAGTCGAACGAGCCAAGAAACCCATCACATTACCCGCACACACCAGCAGCTCAAAACCATTCTCCTCAGTGGCGTCACCCTCAATGCCCAGAACCTCCGGCAAATCCACCAGATCAGCCGTAATCCACGTAGCATCCGGGCAGACGCGGCGCGCCTCCTCAATCAGCTCAGGATCAATATCCACACCCGTCACACGGTGACCCAACGCGTGCAGCTGCTTACCCACACGACCAGGACCCGAACCCGCATCAAGAATCTTCGCGCCACGAGAAGCCAACGCATTCACCAGACGAGACTCACCCGCCATATCATTGCCCTCAGCCTCCATCGCCTTAAAACGGTCAATGTACCACTGCGAATGATTCGGGTTGCTCTCCTTGCGGACCAGCCACAAGGACTTCTCACGCTCGCCCGGAGCGTTGAAACTCATCATTGCCATAAAAACTCCTTAGACAGGGTTGAGGACGCGCCAGCCACCAGGCAAGGTGACCGCGGCGTATAAGCGGTGTGTGCGCTACGTACTAGCATAGCCCCACCCGGCGTCTGCCGGTAAGGGCAGTAAGAGCCGGACGGGGCTATCGGAAGCGCTACAGAGGCGCTACAGGGGCTGGACGATAGGGGCGCGTTTAGAGGTGGTCGCCCTCAGTATTCGACGTACCCTCAGCAATCGCCTTACGCATCTGCTCCTCACGCTCCTCCTCAGCCAGACGAGCAGCTTCAGCGAACTGCGCCTCAATATCGGCCAGCAGCGCCTCAACCTCCTCCTTACCAGCCACCGGACCGCCAGCAATCAGACCATCAGCACCCAAAACCACAGCCAACGGCACACCATTACCGAAATTCGCGCGCGCACCAGCATCACGGTCAATCAGCGGAGTCAAACCTTCAGGCAACGTACCCGCATTACGCGAGGTCTGCAACGACTCCAGGCTCGAATACACCGGATGCAACGCCACCTGCGGCAGACGCTCCTGCCACGAAGACATCGTCTTCAAAAACTTCACACAACCAGCACACGTCGCCGACACAAACACCAGCACACGCGCCTGATTCTTAGCCAACGCGCGCATATTCGTGTGACGACCATTCTCCAGGTACAGCGCCGCATGAGGAATCGGCATACGAACATACTGCTCCTCGCCGTTCTCGTCATACACCGGCTCCGGCAAAATCACCTGAGCCTGCGGCTCCGACTGCCCCAGAGCATCACCGCGGCGAACCGCATCCAGGGTCAGCGCAATCAGCGCCGCACCAACAACCCAAGCCCAGCCGGAGGCATCCAACGAGAACAGCGTGAAGAGCACACCTGCACCACCGGCCAGGGCCGCCGCGTGAGCGCCAGCCGCCGCCAACAGCAGCGCAATATTACGGACCAGCGTGTAACGGCTCACCGGCGCATTCGACTCAGAGCCAAAGCAATTACAACCAGCAGTACGACCCGTCGCCAGCGCGCGCGCAATCACCACCGTATAGAACAGCATCAGAATCAGTGCCAAACCCGACGCAATCACCGCAGGCAACCGCACCGGCGACAGCAGCAGGACGGCGGCTAGGGCAATCTCGAACCACGGCAGGACAAGCGACACCGCACGGGTCGGCGCGATCTTCTCCAAACCAAGATTCTGAATACCAGTCACGGTACTCTGCGGATCCTTCGCCTTAGCAATACCGCTAATGAGCAGGGTTAGGGCGATGAGAGCCGTGCACAAAACAAGCGGCACAGTAGGGACGGTGAGCATAAAACTCCTAGAGTGAGTGTGCGAAAACAGGAGGCGGCAGGGCAGTTTTTGGGCAGAACAAACCGCGCGACGTGCCGCCGTGTTATACACGATTTTACGCCCTGCACATGGGGAAACCGTCTCTACGAGTTAAGCGCCTACCAGTTAAGCGGAAAGCGGTATACGCCCTCGTTCCTACAGGGGCACCCGTCCTCGCTTCGCTTCGGACACCCTGATGTCACTACGGGCGATACCGCTTTCCTTACACCTAGACTCTTGGCGCCTTGGCGCGCTAGGCCCTTCCTCCGCTCCTGCAGGGACACCCTGATGTCGCTTCCGGAAGGGATAGCTACGCCGGTGGACCACTAGATTGCCGTGAGGCGCACCCCGTACTCGCCCGCCAGCTCCGCGTACGCCTGCACAAAGCGCTGCGCTCGCGCACCCGAGGCACAGAAAACGCCCACACGCTGATCACGCACCGACTCAAACAAGCTCAGCAGCTCCGCGGGCACGTCGGTTGCCGGCAACAGCGACCCCTCAGCGTCGCTCAGCTGCGATAGCGGCAGATGCAACGAACCCTCATGCTTCACCGACTCTTCACGCTCGGGCACCTCACGCACATCCAGCAGAACCTGCGGAACATCATGCGCCGACAAATCCACCGGCACCACACGCGCCGGATCCGGCACCGCCCCAAACGACGTACACGTACCCGACAAGGCATCATACGTCAGCAGAGTACCCGCCGCCGTCGGCAAACCACTCACAAACTTGAGCACCTCCGTCGCCATCAGCGAACCCACCACAGCTGTTGTCGCACCCAACACCCCGGCAAGCGCACACGACTCCACCGTCTGCGGAATCGTCGGAAAAATATCACGCAAATGCGCGCCATCCGGCTCAAAAAGACTCACCGACCCGCCAAAACGCAAAACTGTGCCCCACACCAGCGGCAAACCCGCAACCTGCGCAGCATCCGCAATCAGATACTTCGATGCAAACGTATCCGTACAATCCACCACACAATCCGGTGCCGACGCGGCGAAAAGATCCAAAATCCAGGACGCATCCACATGCCGAATCGTTGTCTCAACCGTCAACGACGGGCACAGCTCCAGGGCACGGCGCGCCGCAACCTCCGCCTTCGGCTCACCCACATCAGACACACCAAAAAGCGGCTGACGCTGAATATTCGACAGCTCCACCGAATCAGAATCCACAATATGCAGATACCCCACACCAGCCGCCGCCAACGCCTGCACCACCGGACAACCCAAACCACCAGCGCCAATCACCAACACGCGGGCAGCCGCCACCGCATCCTGATCAAAGCCCGGCAGGCGACGCTGACGGTCCGTGCGCTCGCGATCCAGACGCGCATGCTCCGGATTCACCGGGGTAGGGGCAAGGTTTACATCCACGAGACAAAACCCTCCGACGGCGACGACGCCTTCGCGTGCTCACGCACCGGAATACGGCCAGCCTCACGCGCCAACGCGCCCGCCTGCACCGCAAACTTCATCGCCTGAGCCATCGCAACCGGATCCTCAGCACGGTTCACCGCCGACGCCAACAATACCGCATCACAACCCAGCTCCATCGCCAGCGCCGCGTCGGAGGCGGTACCCACGCCAGCATCCAGAACCACCGGAACCTGCGCGCGAGAAGCAATCAGCTCAATATTGTGCGGGTTCAAAATGCCCAGACCGGTACCAATCGGCGCGCCCAACGGCATAACCGCCGCAACGCCCGCATCCTCCAGGCGAGCGGCAGCCACCGGATCGTCAGAGGTGTACGCGAGCACCGTGAAATCCTCGGCGACCAGCTGCTCGCAAGCGTTCAACAGCTCCACGGTGTCCGGCAGCAGGGTGTCTTCGTCGTGGATGATCTCGACCTTTACCCAGGAAGTGCCCAGCGCCTCGCGGGCGAGCATTGCGGTCATCACCGCGTCAGCTGCGGTGCGGCACCCTGCGGTATTAGGTAGCGGCGCAATATTGAGCTTCTGCAGAAGCGGAAAAATGGGGGTGCCTGCGGCGTGACGGCGCATGGCAACGGTCGTCATTTCGGTGCCGGAGGCGATGAGCGCCTGCTCGAGCAGGTCCATGCTGGTTGCGCCTCCGGAACCCATGATAAGGCGGGATGTGAAGGTGCGGTCGCCGATGGTGAGCGGTGTGAGGCTCATGAGTTCTCCTCTGTGGGAACGTCTAGATAACGGGGTTTAGGTGTTGTGTGGGCGCGGCGGCGCGCCCGGTGTAGAAAGAAAACCGAGAATGTCTGTTCTTTTTTTGCCGGTGGGTATTCACCAGCGGGAATCTAACCGGTACAGGCTGGCGGGTTAGCCACCCTGCACGGCGGTGAGGGCATCCACCCTATCGCCCTCGCTTAGCGGCACATCCAGCCACGTGGAACGCGGCACGATACTGCGGTTGAGCGCGACAGCCACACCATTTTCGGTACCGAACTGGTCCATGACAAGGTCAAATACGGTGGGGGCGTTCGTGGTTAGCGGCTCGCCGTTGTAGGTGATAATCATGCGAAATCCTTTCGTGAAGGTGCCGGGTGCATCCGGCGGGGACTGTGTTTAGTGGGTGAATCGTGCCGGGTCGCACGCCTGCATGATGGGCGGAATCTCCGCCCCGCAGGCGACCTCCGCGCCGACCTTGCCGGCGAGCGCGGCAAGCAGAATACCGTGGCGGAAATAGCCCGTGGACACGAGCTGACGGGTGCCATCAGCGCGGGTACGGTGCCCGAAGATGGGCAGGTCGTCCGGGGTGCCGGGGCGGGCGCCGACGTTCGCCTCCAGCAGCTCGCACTCTTCAACAGCGGGCACCAGGCGGATTGCGTCACGCAGTAGCTGGTGCACGCCGTCAATGGCGGGTAGCGTGCGGTGGTCTTCGCGGCTGGTCGCGCCGATGCACAGCTCTCCGCCGGGGCGGGGGATGAGGTAGACGGGGCGGGAGTTCACGTAGCCGCGCACCACGTGCTTGAGGATGGGCCGCGGGGCACGCAGGCGCAGAATGTCCCCGTAGACGGGTCGTAGCGGGTAGTCCCCGTGCAGCGTTGCCCCTAGTCCGGTGCAGATAATGTCGCCAGCGTCCGGGTCGGTGACCCGTTCGGTGCTGAAGGTTACACCGCGGCGGGTGAGCGCGTCTTTGAGGGCGCGCCTCATGAGCCGCGGGTGCAGCTGATGGTCGCTGGGGATGCTCACGGCACCGGCAATGCGCGGCGCCAGGAGCGGTTCGAGGGTGCGCGCCTGCGTGGGCGTGACGGGGTCCGCGGGGCGGTTCATGTCCCGGTAGTAGGCGCGGGTGCGCTGTAGGTGCTCGGCGTCGGCACGGTCGGCGGCGACAATGAGCGTGCCGGTGGTGTCGTAGCCGGTGGGCAGGCCGGTGGCGCGGCTGAGCCGCTCCATGAGGGAGGGGTAGGCGTCGGCGCTGGCGGTCATGAGCGGGAAGAGCGCGTCCTGCTGGAATTGCACTTCTGCGATGGGCGCGAGCATGCCGCCGGCGTAGTGGCTGGCAGCAGGGTAGAGCGCCGTGCCGTCCTCGACTGTGCTGTCCTTGACTGTGCCGTAGTCGCTGGTTTCGGCGTCGATGAGGTGCACGCTCTCGCCGCGTTCGGTGAGCTCAAACGCGGTGGTGAGGCCAATGATTCCGCCGCCAATAATCGTGATGGTCATGGTTATGCCTTCAGTGCGGGGTTGTCGACGAAGGCGCGGACCATGGCGATTCCGGCAACTCCGGTGGTGCGGATGGCGGGGCAGTCTTCGGGGGTGATGTCGCCGATAGCCACGGTCGGCACGGCGGACAGCTCGGCAAGTTCGCGGAGCCCGTCAACGCCCAGGGGCGGGCGGTTGGACTGCTTGGTGGGGCTGGGGCGGAACGGCCCGGTGCCAATGTAATCGATGAGGTGCGCGACCTTGTTGGACTCTTCAACGAGCTGCCGGGTGCCGGTGGTGAGGCCGATGATCGCGTCGGCACCGAGGAGGGCGCGGGCGTCGGCTACGGGCAGGTCGTCCTGACCGATGTGCACGCCGTCAACGCGCACACCGCGGGCACGCAACGCGAGGGCAACATCGACACGGTCGTCGACGAGTAGGGTCTGGTGCGGCTGGATGATGCCGGCGATAGCTTCGGTGAGCTGGTAGAGCTCGCGCGCGCTGATGGGTTTGGACCTGACTTGGATGCAGGTGGCGTGTTTGGCTGCCCGGACGGTTTCGAGGGGGTTGTCGCCTGTGACGAGGTAGAGGCTCAGGTCGAGGGGACGTTCGGGGGTGGTGTAGGGGTGCGTTTCGCGGGTCATGCGGGTCTACGATTCGTCGTCGAGTAGCTGTTTTTGAGAAAATCTCTCATTGAATTTCTGTGGTTAGGTTAGCACAGCTGTGGGGTGAGTTGAACATTCTTCAAGTGTTTTGGGGTGGCTTGCGGGGTGTGTTCCTCGCTTGTGTAGGGGATAGGCTGGCGCGCTATACACTTCCTTCGCTCCTGCAGGGGACCCGCCCTCGCAGAGCTCGGGCACCCTGATGTCGCTTCAGGAAGGTATAGCTGAGCCGTGCGCAAGCCTGCGGTGAGGTACCCTGAACCCAATATTCAATCTTGGCGAGCTGCCTGCGGTACCCAACCCGAGTATTCCTTCCCCCTCTCCGCGCACACTCTTCCCAAGCCGAGTAGCCCGCGGTTCGCACCCCTGCCGCGGCAGCCGCACCCACTACTCCACCTGCCCGGAGAGGGGAAGAGAGGCAGGGGAGAGGCCGGTATGTTCCGTCGCGACATCAGGGTGTCCGACGCGGAGCGAGGACGGGTTCCCTGTAGGAGCAAGGAACATACCGCCTCGACCCGTCCAACCCAAGCGGCATCCTAAACTCTTGGCCCAACTACCGCATCCAACCTAAAAAATAAAGCCCCAAACCATAAGGTCCGGGGCTTGTGGAGCGGCTGACGGGAATCGAACCCGCGTATCAGGCTTGGGAAGCGTGCGCTCTACCATTGAGCTACAGCCGCATCTTTTTCAGTGTATCGTGCCTGCTTGCCGGGGGTGAAATGTGTCGGGGGTGAAATGTGTTGCGGCTGTTTGTGTGCGGGGTACCGGGGTTGAAATGTGATGTAGGCCTGTGTACTGGGGCTGGTGGATGCCTGCACGTGGGTGGTGTTTGCCAGGTATCCTTTAAGCGTGCTTATTTCAGATCGCGATATTCGTCAAGAGATTGCTGATGGGCGCATCGTTCTTGAACCGTTCGATGAGTCGATGATTCAGCCTGCAAGTGTGGACGTGAGGATTGATCGTTTCTTCCGTCTGTTTGATAACCATAAGTACCCGCATATTGATCCTGCTCAGCCGCAGGAGGATTTGACGCGCCTGGTTGAGGTGGCTCCTGATGAGCCGTTTATTTTGCATCCGGGTGAGTTTGTGTTGGGTTCTACGTATGAGAAGGTGACTTTGCCTGATGATGTGGCTGCCCGCCTGGAGGGTAAGTCGTCGTTGGGTCGTTTGGGTCTTCTGACTCACTCTACGGCTGGTTTTATTGATCCTGGTTTTTCTGGGCATGTGACGCTTGAGTTGTCGAATATGGCGACTTTGCCGATTATGTTGTGGCCGGGTTCTAAGGTTGGTCAGTTGTGTTTCTTCCGTTTGAGTAGCCCGACTGAGCATCCGTATGGTTCTGGTGCGTATGGTAACCGTTACCAGGGTCAGCGTGGCCCGACTGCTTCGCGTAGTTATTTGAATTTTCATCAGACGATGATTCCTGCGGATAGTTCTGTGGAGTCTTAGTCTTTCCCGCTTTGGGGTGCGGGCGTGCAGGCTGTGTGTTTGTGCGCCCGCGTGGGGCGGTTTTCGCCTGTTGTGCTCGTGCGTTCACTCGCGTGCGGGTTTTTATCTCTCACTCTCTAAGGATTTTTGATGAATCTGAAGCCTGTTGTTCTGCGTGTTGCTGGCGCGGAAGTTTCTTTGTATCTGATTGATATGTCGGACTCTTTTGTGGAGCGTTTTAAGAAGGCGTGGGAGCCTCTTGCTCCGGAGTTTTTTGATACTCCTGATGAGGCGTATGCTTCGTTGTCTCGTTTTGATCAGGTGATGCTGGTGCATGCGCCGACTGATGAGTCGGTGATGGATTTGGCGAATCCGTTGATGGGTCCGTTTGATAAGGTGTCGACGCTGCGTGTGGCTGATGATGATTCGGGTATGCAGGATCTGACGAGCCGTATTACGTTGGCGATGATTGAGCAGCTGGTTGGTCGCGGTGTGATGCTGCATGCGGCTGTTATTGGCGACCCTGAGTCGAAGCGCGCTGTTGCGTTGGTGGGTGTTTCTGGTAGCGGTAAGACGACTGCGTCGCGTTTCTTGGGTTCGAAGTTTGCGTACCTGACTGATGAGACTGCGATTATTTCGGATGAGGGTGTTGTGTCGCCGTACCCGAAGCCGCTGTCTGTGATTGTTGACCCGAATGCGCCGAAGGATCAGCAGAACCCGGTTGATCTGGGTCTGAACGTGGTTGATCGTGATGACCGCAGCTATGAGCTGTCGCGTATTGTGTTCATTTCTCGTGATGAGTCGGCGTCTGAGCCGTATTTTGAGCGTGTTCCGCTGCATGAGGCTCTGGTGTTCTTGAGCGAGCAGAGCTCGGGCCTGGCGCGTCACCCTGAGGGTGTTGTGTCGCTGGCTAAGCTGGTGGAGCGTTGCGGTGGCGTGTGGCGCCTGGTGTACTCGGAGGTTGAGGATACTCTGCCGCTGGTTCAGGATCTGCTGAATGGCGGTGAGCTGCCGAATGCTGATGAGGTTGAGAAGCTGGAGAAGTACACGGTTGAGGATCACCTGCCGGGTGTGTTCTTGAACGGTACGATTGCGGTGTCTCGTATGCCGGGCACTTCGGGTGTGCGTGTGGGTGAGGACGGCCCGTTCTTGCTGCTGTGTGACACTGAGCTGAATGAGCTGTCTGATTTTGCGGCTGAGTGCTGGCTGCAGGCTGAGGGCGACATTTCGTATGATGACCTGTTTGCGCGTCTGGCTGAGATCTTTGAGGGTCTGCCTGCGGAGGCGTATGACGAGAACCTGAGCGCTCTGGCGGCTGGTTCGATGCTGTGGGTTCGTGTGATTGATGATCCGCTGATTGATGACGCGACCTGGGCTCAGATGACTAGCGATGAGGTTCTGGATGAGGAGCAGCAGCAGATTGCGCTGGATTCCTCTGAGGATGCTGTCTCTGATGATGAGGACGACGTGGTGGAGGACTAACCACTGCGGCTTACTGACACGGCTCTCTGGCGCGGCTTTCTGAGCTCCGCTTGATAGGCACTGCTTGGTAGGTACTGCTCGATAGGCACTGCTTAAGCACGAAGGAGGGGCGGGTAGAAGATCATTCTTCTACCCGCCCCTCCCTGTGTGTATGCGGGGTTGCGTCTGCAGGCTTGTATTTGCGGGGTTTGCAAGGACGCTTAGCCCCGCGACGCCTTACCGAGCAGCCTTACTGGGCTGCCTTGTCGCGGCGCTTCTGTTCACGCTTCTGCTCGCGGCGAGCCGCACGCATACGCAACGGACCGGGCGCCTTCACCGGCAGTAGCAGGAGCAGACCTGCCACCACAACGATCAGAATACCGAGCACACCCCAAATCTGCGCGCCCATGATGCTCACGCACAGACCGAACAGCATCGGCGCCAGGAAGCTGGTGGCACGACCGGTGGTCGAGTACAGGCCGAACAGCTCACCCTCAGTACCGGGATCAGCCAGGCGAGCCAGGAAGGTACGGGATGCCGACTGCGCCGGGCCCACGAACAGGCACAGCAGCAGGGCGCATACCCAGAACACGCCCGGTTCGGGGAAGAACAGCAACGGGGTAGCCGCCAAGATAATGCCGACCAGCGAGATAACAATAATCGCCTTCGGGCCCAGGTAGTCATCCAGGTAGCCGCCCAGAATCGCGCCAACCGCCGCGACAGCGCTACCGGCAATACCGAACAGGATCACCTCGGAAGTGCTGAAACCGAACGTGCCCGCCGCGAGAATACCGCCGAACGTAAAAATACCGGACAGGCCATCACGGAACACCGCCGAAGCAATCAGGAACCACAGGGTCTGCGGGGACGTCATCTTCAGCCGTTTAATGGTGCGCCACAGCGCCTTGTAGGAGGCGAGCAGACCGCCCTGACGAGCCGGGGAGAGACGCTCCATGCCGAGCTCCAGGAAACGCAGCTCGCGGGTGGGTAGCACCTCCGGCAGGAAGCGCTCGCGGGTGCGCATACGCACCAGCAGAGGCACGCAGAAGATGAGGCACCATGCGGCGGCGAACAGCGCGACCGCACGGATATTCAGGGCGTTATCGGTGGTCAGGCCGAGCACCTCGGGGGTCAGCACAAAACCCCACAGCACCACAGCCAGCGCCAGGATGCCGCCAATGTAGCCGGCAGCCCATCCTGCGCCCGAAATCTTACCGATATTCTCCGGGTGGGAGATACGCGGCAGCACCGCGTTATAGTTCACGTACGCGAACTCGCTGAACACGCTTGCCGCAGAAATCAGGGTGACACCCAGCCACAGGTACTGCGGGGTGGGGCCCACGAAGAAGCACGCCGCCATCGAACCGACCAACAGCATGGTGTTCACGCCAAGCCAGAAGATGCCCCTGCCGGACTTGTCGTTACGCTGACCGGTCACCGGCGCCAGAATCGCAATGAGGAAACCGGCAATGGTCAGACCCAGCGACAGCGCCGAAGAAGTCTCTTCGGGCGTGCCAAAGTAGCTACTGGTCAGGTACACGGTGAAGATGAAGGTCATCATAATCGAGTCGAAGCTCGACGAACCAACATCCCACATGACCCAGGACGCGACCGAACGGCGGCTGTTCGCGTGGTCAACGACCCTACGCGGAGCCTTCGTCTTACGGCGGGGAGAAGAAATAGTCATAGTTGTGCTTTCGGATGCCGAGGTGGCGCTTCAGCGTAGCGGCGGCGTGAAACCGGCTGAAGTGGGGCGGGCGTGCTGAAGATGGAACACCAGGCGGTACGTACCGAGTGAAGATACGTACCGCCTAGTTCATGAACTTTCGCGCGGAAGGCGCAAAGTCTTAGTTGAAGAAACGACGCTGCAGGCGAGCAATACCGAAGCTCACTACAGCACCGACGACGGAGGTCAGAACGGTCCAGAGGATGACCTGACGCAGGGTGTCTTCAGAGTCGTGGGAAATGGCGGGAGGCTGGTTACCGGTAGCCTTGGTCCAGGCTGCGCCCAGGCCCTTACCAACCAGGGCAGCAGCGCCCATGTTGATACCCGCAATAGCAAGCTTAGCGACGGGGTTCATGTGTATCTCCTTAGCTGTATACGATGCGGCGTCCTGCCCGTGAACCCCTTCGGGGTTGGGTGAGAAAAGAGCGCCACTCCCTAGCGTATAGGGTTTAAGGCGTTCGTGCCGCTTTGGAGCCTCTCCGTCCCAAAATTGTACACCGTGCAATTCTGTAATGCGGGCAGAAGAACGAAACAAAAAGCGGCAAATTGGCACGAACAGCCAGACAAGCCTACAATCGAACCTGGGTTCCCACCCGCGCCACAACGGTACGGACAAGGAACCCCACACGACAGGGGAGCGCCACCGAGGCGCTGAGAGTGCTAAGCAGACCCTCGAACCTGATCCGGTTAGTACCGGCGTAGGGAGTCGAATTATTCTCGATGCCCTCGTCCATTCAGAGGGCGAGGACATTCCCCTTCCAACGAAGGAAGGACCACCAATGTCGCAGAACGTAACCCCCGCCTCCAAGGCATCTAGCCAGGCAGAAGCGAAGAAGCCGAACCTGCGCTGGCGAGTCAACGAAATCGTCATCGCCGCAGTTATCGCAGTAGCCTGCGCCGTCATCTTCTGGATCTGGGACATCGCAGTCGGCCCCGCCGCCAAAACCGCACTCGTAGCAGCACCCGAATTCCGCCCCATCGTCGCCGGCGCGTGGCTGCTCGGCGGCACCCTCGGCGGCCTGCTCATCCGCAAGCCTGGTGCGGCACTCTTCGGCGAAATCGTCGCAGCATTCATCTCCGTGCTCTTCACCGGTGGTGCGTGGAGCGGCGAAATCCTGATCGCAGGCTTCTTCCAGGGCGTCGGCGCTGAAATCGCCTTCGCAATCTTCCGCTACCGTCGCTGGGACGCATTCGTAGCAGTCTTCGCCGGCGCGCTCAGCGGCCTGTTCATGGGCGTTAACGAAATCTTCATCTACTACCCCGACATGGAACCGGTCAAGGCAATCATCTACGTAGCGTGCGCCGTCATCTCCGGCGCAGTCATCGCAGGCTTCCTCGCATGGATTCTCGTGCAGAACCTCGCCAAGACCGGTGTGCTCTCCTCGCTGGCATCCGGCAAGACCCGCCGCTAACCACCAGCAACTAGCCACCAACCAGTCACTCACCACGAGTCACCACTCGGCACACAACAGCAGCCACACAAAAGGCTAAGGAACCATCATGGAAGCAACACCGCGCGGGGCGCGCATCGAGCTCAACAACTTCAGCTGGCACCACCCCGGACGCCCAGAACCCGTCATCAGCGGACTCAACCTCACCATCAACCCCGGTGAAAAAGTCCTGCTACTGGGCACCTCCGGCGCCGGCAAATCGACGCTCCTGCACGCCATCGCCGGTGTGCTCCACGATGACGACGGCGAATCCGCCGGCGGCACCATCACCATCAACGGGCAAGCACCCGCCGAAGCGCGCGGTACCGCAGGCATGATGCAGCAGGACCCCGAATCCTCCATCGTCATGGCAACCGTCGGCAACGACGTAGCGTTCGGCCCCGAAAACCTGCGCGTACCCCGCGAAGAAATCTGGGACCGCGTCGCCGAAGCCCTCACCGCAGTAGGGCTCAACCACCTGCCCCTCGACCACCCCAGCAGCGCACTGTCCGGCGGACAGAAACAGCGCCTCGGCCTGGCGGGCATCCTCTCGATGCACCCCGGCGCCATGATCCTCGACGAACCCACCGCCAACCTCGACCCCTCCGGCGTGCAGGAAGTACGCGACAGCATCCTCACCGCTGCCGAGGCGACCGGCGCGACCCTGCTCGTTGTGGAACACCGCGTGAGCATCTGGGCGCCGCACATGGACCGCATTATCGTGCTCGGCGAAGGCGGCACCATCACCCACGACGGCGCACCCGACACCGTGCTCACCGAAGCACGCCAAGAACTCATCGACGCGGGCGTGTGGGTACCCAACTACGTGCCGCGTGCGCCGCAGAGCGACAGCGATAGCGAACACGGCGAAGCGCTACTGCGCGCCGAAAACCTCAGCATCACCCGCGCACAACCCACCCCCAAACAACGACGCGCACGCCGACGCACCATCAAACGCCTCGGCGACACCCCCGCACCCGCACCCACCGACCTGCCCGTACTGCGCAGCGGCATCAACCTCACCCTGCACGCCGGCGAACACCTCAGCGTGCTCGGACCCAACGGCGCAGGCAAATCAACCCTCGCACTCACCCTCGCAGGGCTCCTCACCGCACCCGATGGCACCCTCACCGCTACCGACGCGCTGCGCAACTACGACGGCAACCACAGTGGCAACCACGGCAGCAACCACGATAGCGAGCGCGCCCACTGGGACGTGCCCACCTGGACCCCCGCCCAAATGCTCAGCCGCATCGGCTACGTCTTCCAAGAACCCGAATACCAATTCATCCGCGGAACCGTACGCGAAGAACTCGAACTCGGCCCCCGCCGACTCGCCGCGCTCACCCGCGAACCCCTCAACGAAGACGACCTCACCGCACGCACCAACGAACTTGCGGCCCACCTGCGCCTCGCCCACCTACTCGACGCCAACCCCTTCACCCTCTCCGGCGGCGAAAAACGCAGGCTCTCCGTAGCCTCCGCACTCGCCACCGCACCCAAAATCCTCATCCTCGACGAACCCACCTTCGGCCAAGACGCACGAACCTGGGCAGAACTCGTCGACCTCATCCGCGAACTACTCGCAGGCGGCACCGCCATCATCTCCATCACCCACGACGAAGACTACACCGCCGCACTCGGCGGCAACCACATCACCCTACCCGCCCTCACCACCCCCGGAAAGGAGAACGCATGAACACCGACTTCTTCGGCACCATCGACCGAACCAGCTACTTCAGCAACCTCAACGCCGGCGTAAAACTCATCGTCTCCTTCACCCTCATCATCGCCGCACTCATCGTGCGCGACCCCCTCACCTCCGGAATCCTCTTCGCCCTCGAACTGCTCGGATTCATCCTCGTCGGATTCCGACCCGTCAACGTCCTCACCCGCTTCTGGCCCATCCTCATCGCCGTCATCACCACCGGCTGGTCCGTCGCCATGCTCAGCGCCAAAACCGGCACCACCATCCTCGACCTCGGCTTCAACAGCATCACCACCGACTCCGCCGCCGTCGGCGCAGCCATGATGATCCGCTCCCTCGCCATGGTCCTACCCACCCTCGCATTCGTCCTCACCACCGACCCCACCGACCTCGGCGACTCCCTCGCACAAACCTTCAAACTGCCCTCCCGGTTCGTGCTCGCCACCGTCGCCGCCCTGCGCCTCGTCGGCATTCTCTTCGCCGAATGGAACGCCCTCGGCCAGGCACGCCGCGCCCGCGGACTCGGCGCAGGCCAATCCCTCATTGGACGTGCACAAACCTTCGGCGGCCAAAGCTTCGCCCTGCTCGTGCAGGCTATCCGCCGCGGCTCCCGCCTCGCCATCACCATGGAGGCGCGCGGCTTCGGCGCAGGCGAACGCACCTGGGCTCGTGTGCCTAGCTACTCGCCCCGTGATGTGCACGTGAGCATTGCCGCCGCCGTCATTATCGCTGTTGCGTACGGTGCATCTATTGTGGCGGGTACGATCCAGTTCCTCTGGGGCTAGTTTGCTCTGCTCTGGACGTGGTTAGGGAGGCGCCCGCACCCTTCCTTCGCTCCTACAGGGGCACCCGCCCTCGCAGAGCTCGGGCACCCTGATGTCGCTTCAGGAAGGTACGGCGCCTCCTGCCTACGGTTCGGCTGCGAACGTACAATAAAACTATGTCTAGTACCGTAATTCTTCTGAACGAGCAGAACCCGCAGGGCATCTTCGTTGACCCGTCCGTGCCCCTCATCAGCGTTGATGACCAGGGCTTCACCCGCGGCGACGGTGTCTTCGAGACCATGCTGTCCGTCAACCGTCGCGTGCGTAAGCTCGGCATGCACCTGTCCCGCCTCGAATCATCGGCGCGCATGTTGGATCTACCCGACCCGGAACCCGAGATTCTGCGTTCGGCGGTGGAGCGCCTCATGCGTGAGGCGGCCCCCGGTGCCGAAACGGCGCTGGGTGAAGAGCACATCGTGAAGATCATTATTTCGCGCGGCCCCACCCAGGCGGTGACCTCCATGCAGCCGGGCCCGTACACGCTGATTATGGCGTCGCCGGTGCCCGCATCCATCGTGAAGCGCCGCACCGAGGGCGTGAAGGCGATGCTGCTGCCGCGCGGCCACGAGCCGATGGACAACAGCGCCTACCCGTGGCTGCTGGCGGGTGCGAAGACCCTCTCCTACGCGGTGAATATGGCGGTTCTGCGGTACGTGCAGGAGCGCGGCGCGGACGACGCCATCTTCATCACCGACGAGCGTCGCGTGCTGGAGGGTGCCACCTCCTCGGTGCTGGTCGCCAAGATTGAGGACGGCAAGAAGGTACTGTACACGCCCGAACCGAGCCACGGCATCCTGCCCGGTACCACGCAGGGCGCGGTGTTCGAGGCGGCACGCCAGGCCGGTTGGGAGCTGGGTTTCGGCCCGCTCTACCCGCAGGATTTGTTCGAGTCGGACGGCGTGTGGTTGGCGTCGTCGGTGCGTCTGATTGCGCCGGTGACTCACCTGAACGGTACGGCGCTGGCACACGACCCGGAGCTGACCGCCACGCTGTTGAACTACCTGGCGCAGCAGAGCTAACCGCATACAAAAGGGACGGTATTATCCGTAGCGACATCAGGGTGTCCGAAGCGAAGCGAGGACGGGTGCCCCTGTAGGAGCGAGGATGATGCCGTCCCTTTGTGTATATCTAAGAGGCGGGGCCGGGGCGCCGCATGTTTCCTCCGCGCCTACGCAGGGGCACCCGTCACCCGGACGCTCCGCCCTTCCTTGCTTCGCTGCGGAGAGCGTCCGGGCTGACACCCTGAGGGCGCTTCCGGAAAACGCGGTAGCCCCTGCGCTCATGTACGGGCACAGCAAAGCCCCGGACGCGCAACCCCTTAGCGGGTCGCCCATCCGGGGCTATTACTCATAGATTATCAGTAGCTTGACCAGCTGATTTGGGGGTGTTGAGCTAGCGGAGAAGATAAATCATCAGATGGCAAATTATAGCTACTTGAGATAGCGCTACAGGAATGAGCGTGAGGTATGTTTTGGAGGTTGTTGAACGACGGTTAAGGGGTTGCTTCCTCTCCAAATGCCAGCACAGGGTAGACACGTAAAAATGAATCCACAAAGTCGTGAACCGGCTATTGAAGGAGCTGGAAAACCGGGTCATGTAGATGTCATAGATAGTTGCGCAAGCCGCAATGAACATTACAAAATTAGCAATATCCGCTGTTTGGAGTATCATTTTAATCTCTCCTGTCGTATGTCTTGCCTCGGTTGACTTGTTGCATGTAGGTTGCCAAGGCGGGGAAATATGTAGAGGGATGGGGGTTGGGTGGAGCCAACCCCCTTTTTTGTGTATCTCAAGGGGTTCGTCCTCACTTACGAGCTATTTCATTTTCTATTCTACAACATATTTAATATTAAGTCTCAGTATTGATGTCAACGGGCACAGCAAAGCCCCGGATGCGCAACCCCTTAGCGGGTCGCCCATCCGGGGCTTTAGCTATACAAAAATCAACAACAGGCTAGTGGCCCGCTGCCGGGGCACCGTGGCCTTCACCGGCGCCGTGGCTCTTGCCGTCCGCCGAGTAGTCCGAATCCTTACGCGGGGTCAGCCACAGGACCAGCGCCGTCAGGATCGCGAAACCCAGAATGGAGAAGCCCATCGGCAGGTACTCGTGCTCACCCGCAATGGACACCAGCGGCGCCGCCAACGCACCCAGCAGCGCCTGAATCGTGCCCATTACCGCCGAAGCACTACCCGCCATGTGGCGCGCCTCGTTCAGCGCCAGCGCCGAAGCGTTACCGAAAATCAGGCCGCACGAGCTGGTCAGCAGGAACAGCAGAATTAGCGTCGGCACCAGCGAAATGCCCATCAGGAAGCTGACGGTCAGTAGCACAGCCACCACGAGCAGGCTAACCACACCGGTGTTCACAATACGGCGCTGCGCCACACGTCCAACGAGCTTGGTCGCAATCGCGCTGAACAGCACAATGCCCAGCGAGTTCACGCCGAACACAATCGTGAACTGGGTTTCGGACAGGCCCAGAATCTTCTGCAGCACAAACGTCGAACCGGAAATATACGAGAATAGCGCACCGAACGCGAAGCACATGGTCAGCATGAAACCCATGTAGCGGCGCACCTTAAACACCTGCGGCAGCTCCGAGTACACGCTCAGGGCGGTGCCCTGGTAGCGCTCCTCCACCGGCAGGGTCTCCTTCACCACGAAGACCACGCCGAGCATCATGATTGCGGTGACCACGCCGAGCACGTGGAAAATATCGCGCCAGCTACCCCACGACAGCACCCAACCACCAAACAGCGGCGCGAGCACCGGCGCGAAGCCGTTAATCATCATCATGATGCCCATGAGCTTAGCGGTCGCCAGACCCTGAGTCGTATCAGTCACGATGGAACGCGCCAGCACTGCACCGATCGAACCGGTGAAGCCCATCATGAAACGCGCAAAAATCAGCAGCTCAATATTCGGCGAGAAACCACACGCCACCGTCGCAATGAAGCAGACAACCACACCGAACAGCAGCGGCTTGCGGCGGCCCGTCTTATCAGAGAGGGGGCCCACAACCAGCTGACCGAGCGCCATACCCACCATGAACGCGCTCAACGTCAGGGATGCGTTCGTGCTGGTCGTGTTCAGGTTCTCCGCGACAGCGGGCAGCGCGGCAAGGTACATGTCCGTAGCAAGCGGCGCAATAGCGGTCAGCAACGCCAGAACAACAATGAAAAGGGGCGATAGCCCGAATGAGGTCTTAACCGACTTCGAAGACATATGTCTTAGTTTTTTCTTTCTGCGTGATGCACGTGCAACGGCGCCTGCGGCTCTAAAACATGGATGTGGCGGTACCGCCCCTGGGGATGAGCTTGCGCAGGCTGGAAACACAACTTTTTCACCGTATCAGAATTGGGTGTGGCTTCGTAAGTTAAACGTTTGACCTTTTTCGGTTTGGGAGGGCACGCCACATATTTCCTCCGCGCCTACGCAGGGGCACCCGTCGCACAGACGCTCCGCCCCTCCTCGCTTCGCTGCGGAGAGCGCCTGTGCGACACCCTGAGGGCGCTTCCGGAAAACGTGGCTGCGCCCTACGCATACCGGGTACCGCAAAGGGACGGTGTTATCCACCCTCCATTGGAGAGATAACACCGCCCCTTCTCGACGGTTACCGTGCGTCTGCCGCTCAGCCCCAGGCACTGAAGAAATATTTGAGAAATATTCTTGAGAAGCATTGCTCGGTGCGACCGCATAACTTACGTTGGTCATACCACGCGATACGACCGGAGGGACAACCTCAGATGCGCAACCACTATTACAAATATTTGCTATGCATCCTGCTGCTCATAGCTTGCGTCTTGCTCGTAGTCCTTGCTGCGCTGTCCAATAACAACCCGGGTAACGAAAAAGACGGCACGACCTCCACGCACGCGCCGGAGAGTACTTCAACCTACTGGGATAAAGACCGCATGGAATCCGCTAGCCCGGCTTCCATGCCTGAATAAAACAGCGCCTCAGTAAAACTGCCTCTGAATAGCCGTAGGGCCCAATGCTTCCAGATACACGAAGCATTGGGCCCTACTGTCTTGTAGGCGGCTGTTACTGCGCCGCGCTGTCGTAGATGAAGTCCACGGTCGCGTAGTCCTCCGGGATTTCGGCGAGTAGCGCCTCCTCCTGTGCCGCCCAGCGTTCCCAGTGCGGGCGGAACGTGTCACCGTCACGAGCCAGGGCGCGTTCGCGGCGCACCTCGTCGGGGGCGGTGACGAGGATACGCACCTCGCAGGCGCCCGCAATCGCGCCGACACCCTCACAGATGATGACCTGCGTAGCCGCCGGGTCGACGGTGCGCTCCTCACCGGGGGCGCCCGCCTCCCAATCCCAGGGGGTGTAGGTTCCGGCAATACCCTCGGTCAGCTGCACGGATAGCGCGTCCCACGCCTCCACGCCGTCGAAGAGGCCGTCCCAGCCGGGGTAGAAGTCGTCCAGGTGCAGCACGTGCACGCTGTGCCCGGCGGCGGTGAGCTCCTGCTCAAGCTGCGCGGCGAGGCTGGTTTTGCCGGTGCCGCTGCGGCCGTCAATGCCGATGATCAGCGGGATCTGCGCGAAGTCGGCGAGGAACTGGGCACGGAATTCGGTGAATTCGGCGGTGTCCATGTCGAAGTCGTTGCCGATGCCGTGCTCCAGGCGCAGCATGTCTTTGCAGAGCTCCAGGATTTCGGTGGTGGCGGTGACGCGGCGGTTCTGGTTCAGGGGGATACGCTGGCTCACTGCGCGTCGCCTTCCTGCTTGAGGTGGTTGATGAGGCCGCGTGCGGCGGCGTCAATGAGGCCGGTGGTGTACACGAAGTCGCGTTCGCTACCGTACCAGGGGTCGTAGATGCCGAGCTGGTCCAGGTGGGTGGTGGTGACCTTCGGGTCGAAGCTGCGCATCATGCGGATTTTTGCCTTGTCGGCCTCGTTGCGGGCGAGAGCTTTGAGGCGCAGGTAGTGGGGTGCGTCCATGGCGAGGATGAGGTCGTTGCGGTCGAAGTCCTCGACGGTGAAGACGCTGGCGCGGTGCGCGGACGGGTCGATACCGCGGGTGGTGAGCTGCGCGGCGGCGCGCGGGTCGATGCGGTTGCCTTCTTCTTCGTTGCTGATGCCGCTGGAGGTGACGGTGACGGGCACGCCGGCTTCTTGGGCGTGCTGGCGGATGAGGTATTCGCCGACGGGGGAGCGGCAGATGTTGCCGGTGCAGACAGTCATGATTCGGTACATGGTTCTAGTGTATCGGTGGGGTGGCGGGTGGGCGGACGCAGTGGGGGCTCGGGGTGGTGCTTTGTGCGGCGCGGTGACGGGCGGATGCGCTCGCCGCCGGGGCTGTCGCTACCAGAACCGGGCGCGAAAAGGCCCCGCCGACGAAGGGCCGGCGGGGCATTCGGCATATCTTATTCAGAATCTTCAATTGATTCTGAAGCGCCACTCATATTGATGTCTCTCTTGTTCTCTTTATCCGGTGGGCTGAGTTCGAAAAGGTAAGAATCCACTGGAATAGAACGACGAATAATTGTGCCATCAAAGAGAGTGAAGTCTACAACTCCCATGTTAATTAGAGTTTGACTGTCCTTAGATACCCTGAAGTCATGCATGGCAGGGTGCCGGAAAGAAGCTTCTGAAAATATTAGCTTTCCTTCGGTTTTTTCTTCGGTTTCTGGGTTACTTTTTTGTATAGATTTTGCATTTTCAAATTCAGCTTCATTGAAGAAATGTGATTTTTCGAAAGAAATATTGTCTGCGAATGTTGTTCCGTTGAAGTATGTGCTACCACGGAAATTGACACCTGAAAATGTTGAGTCTCCCATAAAATATGAATCATCAAATTTGAACTTTAGGGACTTTTCGTTATTTATAATCTTTAACTTACGTTCATTTTCTTTGTTGCTCAGAATAAATCCAAATTCAGATAGCTCGAAGTAGGCTCCGCTCTCAAAATAGGCTTTTAAAAAGTCTGCTGTATTGCAAAATTTTGTCCTGAAGAAGGATGGGCTTTCATAGAACTTTGTTTCTTGAAACAGTGCTTCATTTTCAAATATCGTGTCCCAAAAAGACGCTCTTTTGAAGCGTGCTTTATAGAATTCTGCTTTTTCATGGAAACGTGAGTCAGAAAATTCTGCTTCCTGACTAAATCTTGTTTCTGAAAAATTTATATTTTCTCCAAAGTATGTTTTGTTGAATTTTGCAATCCCTGAAAACGTAGAAGAAGTAAAACTTGACCCTTCATAAAATACTGAATCCCTGAAGTCAGGTGCGTCAAAGGATAAATTATCTAAGGAATAGAAAATCTGTGATTTATTGAAATCATACTTTAGGTGACTCCAAAATCCGGGAGTTACTTTGAGATTTTCATCGATTTTACTGAGGCGCTTGCTCATCTCTGAGAATATGGTTCGGCGGACTTCCTTCTCCTCACGAAGCTTGAATTGATCTGCTATTAAGTCGCCTTTGTATTTGTTTGTATCTGTCAGTTTCTCCAATAGATCTTGTTTTCCTGCAAGAGGGAAGGGTAAACGAATGTATGAGCATAGGGTGTTGATGATAATCTGTGCTTCTTCTGTTCTGCTATCTTCGCTAGGGACAGTTTTATCATCGGACAACCACTCATCTGCGAGCTTTGCTAGAGTATAGATGCCTCCAAGTCGGACAGTAGATTTATCATCAGCTAGCTGTTCAATTGCTTTGGCGTAGCGGCTACGACGTTCAGCTTTAACTTGTCGGGTGTGGTCAATGTCGTTTTTGTCTTTTTCTTGCAAATTTTTGCGTCGGTTTTCCCAGAGGGTAAGCATCGCTAGGACGCCGCCGGTAGCTGCCAGGATGGCATGGCGGAGCGCCGCTACGCTATCGCCAGCGCTGAATGGTTCTGAGATGAGCAGGGGAAGACAGAAAGCGCAGAAAGACCCGATAATAGCTATCGAGATAAGAGCCGTATAAAACCAATTTCTGCTCCACCAGCTGTGACGTCGGGAAAGTCCACTGGGAGCCTCGTTCGGTTTATTCATGCTTCTATTTCCTGCCTTCTCTGATAGGAACATTCACCTTCCAGCATAGAGTAAATGTGCTTGCCTTGAGTCTCGCACGGTCATACACGAAGGCCCCGCCACACATTCATGTGACGGGACCTTTGGATATTACTGTGCGGGCTCACTCAGGCGCGTGTATTCCTTCAGCCGTGCATCCCAGGACGCCGGATCGAAGAGCACCGTACCGATTGGGATACCGCAGCTTACCCCGTCCAGTACGGCTGTACCCAACAGAATAGGTTGGCTGCTCTCGTCGACCGTGAAATCAGATACTTCTTGTTCTTCGGGTAAAGCATTAAATTGTGCTCGGAACGTTACACTTGGCTCTTTGGACGCATCTGCAAATTTTGGTGAGGTCTCTTCAAATATTGCCCTGCTGAAGTCCACATTTTGAGTAAAGGTCGCTCCATCGAAGTTTGCACCGTGGGCGAAGGCAGCCCCCAAAAAAACCGCGTCTTCGATGAACAATGTTCCGATGAAGTTTGCTGTAGTGAAGGTTGAATCGCTGAAATCCGCTAGGTCGGTGAAGATTGCCCCAACGAAATTCGCGGTGGTGAAGACTGTTCCGATGAAGTTTGCGGTGGTGAAAGTCAGATGGAAGAAATCTGCGCAGCCAATAAAGGTCGCTTCGAAAAAATCTGCGTCGCCAGTAAAGGTGGACCCATTGAAATTTGCATTACGGATAAAGATTGCTTTGCTGAAGTTAGCGTCGCGGATAAAAACAACCTTGCGAAAATCAGCGTCAGTATAGAACTTCGCATGTAAGAAATTTCCTTCCTCAATTGTGAGGTTATTCAGAGGGTAGAAAATCGGTGCTCGGGTGAAATCAAATGCAAAGTTACTCCATACGCCAGAGGTAATGGTCACTTCGCCCTTCTCGTTTTCGCCAAGGGTGCTGCTGCGCTTGCTCATCTCAACAAAAATAGTTCGTCGTATATCCTGTTCTTCGTGGAGCTCCGCATAGTCTACGGTGACATCTTCGGCTTTTTTATATTCGTTAGGCTCTTTGAGACGTGCGCGAAAAAGCCTGATTAGCAAGGTTTCTGTTTTGCTGAGGCGCTCAGGGTCTTCTTGTTCGAGCTCTTCTAAATCTTTGCGAGCTTGGTATTCTTCAAGTCTCTCTACGAGAGGGAACGGAGAACGAATATAGGAGCAAAGGTTATTGATAATAACCTGTCCTTCTTTCTGTTGTTCTTCTACCTCAAGAGTGTCATCAGCGAGCCATTCATCGACCAGACCGACAAGGGTATAGACGCCACCTAGACGGACAGTCGCTTTCTCATCAGCTAGCTGCTCGACGGCCTTGGTATAACGGCTACGACGCTCAGCATGAACCTGGCGGATGTGGTCGCGTTCGTTCTTCTCGGCATCCTGCTCATTCTTTTTGATATCGGCATCAATTTTGAGACGGTCACCCTGGTTCTTCCAATTAGTCTGCAGAAGAGTCAGAACCGCAATAATGCCACCAGTGATGTACAGAAGATGCAAGCGCAACTGATCTGAACTGCCAGAGTTCATGTCGCAGAGCAGCCACAGCATCCAAGGCAGAAGAATCGCAACCGCGCCGCCGCCCAGACCAAAACCAATGAGGAGCTTAATAAAGTGCTGGATATACCAAGGCTTCTCCTGAGCTTTCGGAGCTACAGGGTTTTCTGGAGCGGATGATGTGTTATTGCTGGGCACTAGGTTCTCCTGTCCTCTCTGATAGGAACATTCACCTTCCAGCATAGGGTAAAGCTACTCGCCGTGAGTCGCGCTCAGTCAATAATGAGGGGTCAGCCTGCTTGAGAGACGCAGGTGGGGTTTCTCCGCGGATGTAGCAAACACTGAAGATTGGAAGTTCTCAAAATGACCGATATTGTTTCTCGCGGTGGGTGCAATGGCTACGTAATTAATATTGTCGTGTTGTTATGTCTTAAGAAATGCGATATATTATTAGATATACGGTCATATGTACACGGCTTGTCCTTATGCGTAATGACTATAAAATAAAAGTGGAGCCACCAGCGATGTGCCAGCATCGCCAGTAGCCCCACACAGGAATCTCTAGAAGAGATGAGCATTAATCGACTCACACATCTCTACGAGAGCAAGGAACAGAGTGGCTACATAGCTACCCCGTTCAACAAGTACCCAAAAATGGTCCTTGTCCATAGGAGTTCACCTCCTCTCTATTTAATTTATTGATTAGAGGCAACGCGGAATTGCGTTGTCACTGCTGATTTTAGCAGATGACACACATTCCGCTGATTTTTGCTACCCAATTTATGTTTTATTTATCTCAGACATGGTGTAATGCCGCTGGAGAGAAATGAACGAATCCGGGTAGCTAAGAAGCGAAAAACCCCGCTAGAGCTTGCTTGCTCAAGCGGGGTTTTTCGCACCGTTTTATTTTTTCCGCTCGGACTGCTCGGTAGCGTCTGCCGCGCAGGCAGAGGCCCCGCCACACATTCAATGTGGCGGGGCCTTTGGATATTTACTGCGCGGGCTCACTCAGGCGCGTGTACTCCTTCTGCTGTTCATCCCAGGACGCCGGATCGAAGAGCACCGCCCCGACCGGGATACGGCAGCCCCCGCCGTTCAGCCCGGCTGTACCCAGCGGAATAGGCTGGCTATCCTCGTACACCGCGAAGTTATGTGCCTCCTGACCGGCAGCCTCCTGACCAGCAGACAGCGCAGCGAACCGCGCCCGGCACATCTCGCCCGAATCAGCATCCTCAGCTACGAAGAGTGGCGGGCTCTTCACGAAAGACGTATCGCAGAAATCTGCAGTCTGTCCAAAAGACGCGCCATAGAACTCTGCGCCTGCCTCAAAGGTTGCGTCACGGAACCCAGCGAGCCCCTCAAACGTAGCCCGGCTAAAGTGCGCGACCTGCGCGAAAGCCGTCTCACTGAAGCGCGCGTTCTGGATAAAAGTCACCTCGCTGAAGTATGCGGTGCCTGTGAAGACCGCTTTGGTGAAGTTCGCGTTGTTGGTGAATGTTGCCTCGCCAAAGTATGCATTGCTGGTGAAGGTCGTCCCGATGAAGTTCGCATCGCTGGTGAAGGTCACCTCGACGAAGTACGCGTCACCAGCAAAGCCTACCCCGCTGAAGTCTGCGTTGTTGGTGAAAGTTACCTCGCTGAAGTACGCGCGGCGGGTAAAGTCTGCCCCGCCGAAGTTTGTGTTGCTGGTGAAGGTAGCCCCGATGAAGTGCGCGTTTTGAGCGAACACAGCCCAGCTGAAGTCTGCGTTCCGGGCAAAATTTGCTCCGCCAAAACTAGCGTTCTGGATGAAAGCCGCCCCAGTGAAATTCGCATCCTGAGCGAATTCTGTCCCGCTAAAATGCGCGTTCTGCATGAACTTCACCCCGTCGAAATGCGCGCTCTGAATGAAGGACGCTCCGCCAAAGTCTGCGTTCTGAGCGAAGGTTGCGTGGCTGAAGTTCCCCTCGCCAGCGAAGGTTGCGTCACTGAATCCCGCGATAGATTCAAAAGTTGCGCGGCTGAAATCCACGGTTCCTACAAAAGCTGCCCCGCTGAAATCTGAACCGTTGCAGAACCTCGCCGCAGAGAAATCGGCGTCCTCAATGGTCAGACCGTCAAGAGGGTAGAAGACAACCGCCCGGCTGAAATCGAACTCAAAGCCGCTCCACGCGCCGGGGACAACAGCCACCTCACCCTTCTCATTTTCAGCAAGGGTGCTGCTGCGCTTGCTCATCTCAACGAAGACGCTGCGGCGAACATCCTGCTCACCACGAAAAGCCGCCAGATCCGTAGCGAAATCACCCGCATAGTTAGCGGGCGGCGTGTCGGATTCAAAAGCTTCTGCCTTGAACGCCCGCGAGAACGGCGAACGCACATAAGCGCAGAGGGCATTGACGATGACCTGCCCCTCCTTCTGCCGCGCCTCAACGCTGAGCTGCTCGTCAGCGAGCCACTCATCAACCAGACCCGCAAGAGCGCTGAGGGCGCTCGCACGGACTGCCGGGTTCGGATACGCCAGCTGCTCAACTGCCTTGCTGTAACGGGTACGGCGCTCGGCGTGCACCCGCTGGGTGTGTTCTTGCTTGTTCAGGCCGCTTAACCGGTGGACCTCCCCAAGAAAGAGAACGCCCAGCAGGGTACCGGTGATGAAGAAAATGAACGGCTGAACCTCAAAATGGGTGATATCAGTATCAAAGGTGAAAGGCATAAAACCAGCCGTGACAATGCCCAAGAGAGCGATAGCCCAAACCCAGGTGCGGAAGCTCGACAGCTTCCCCTTGAAATTGCCGAACTGCGCGGCGAGCGGGAAAAGCAGAATGACGACTGCGCAAGATATCAGCCAAGCCCACGCGGTGCTGGGTGCTAGATGCATGTGGTTCTCCTGTCATCGTTGAAAGGAACGGGTCATACTCAGCATAGTGTAAAAGCTGCTGGGCTTGGGCTGTCACTGGTCAAAAGCGAAGACCCCGCCAGCACCGGATGTGCGGACGGGGTCTGTGTGCAGGAGCTTCCCCGATGGTGGGGGAGAGCTAGGTTTTACTGCGCAGGCTCACTGATGCGGGTGTACTCCTGCTTCTCTTCGTCCCAGGAATCCGGGTCGTACAGCACCGCACCGAGTGGGAGAACGAACGTTCTATTAAGAAGCATTGCTGTGCCCAGCGGAATAGGTCGGCTGCCCTCGTACACCGTGAAGTTATGCGCCTCCTGACCGGCAGACTCCGGACCAGCAGACAGCGCAGTGAACCGTGCCCGGCACATCTCACCCGAGTCAGCATCTTCAGCTGCGAAGACCGGCGGGGTCTTCACGAAAGATACATTGCAGAAATCTGCAACGCCCATAAAGGACGCCCCAGCGAACTCCGCGCCTGCCTCGAAGACTGCATCAGCGACCCAAGCAAGCTGCTCAAACACAACCCCGTTGAAGTTGGCATCAGCGCTGAAAGCCGCCGTGCTGAACCCGGCATACCCCTCAAAGACAGCCTCACTGAACTCTGTAGCCCCCGCAAAATCCGTCCTAAAGAAGCTCGCATTACCGCCGAAAGACGCCCCGCAGAATCCTGCGTTCTCGCCAAAGGATGCGCCGCTAAACCTCACATCCGCAGTAAACACAGCGTCGCGGAAGTCCGCGTGCCCTCTAAAAGAAGCCTCGTGGAATTCCGCATTAGCGTTGAAGGTCGCATTCGCGAAGCTCGCATTATGGTTAAACGTCGAACAGGTAAAGTCCGCGTCCCGACCGAACGTCGCACCCGGGAAGTAGGCACCCGCAAAGCTCGTCCCGTTGAAGCTCACCGCCCGAGCGAACGTCACCCCACCGAAGCCGACATACGCCGTGAATGTCGCCTTGCTAAAGTCGGCATCCTGCGCGAAGGTGGCCTTATCGAAGTTCGCGTGTTGCGGGAAGTCCATCTCATAGCGTGTCCTCGGAAGCGCAATAAAAGACGCCCGGCTGAACGTGGCGTCGCCGTCGAACCGCGCCCCACCAAAATCCTCGTACTGCGTGAAGGACGCCCCGCTGAAGTCCGCCGCGCTCGCAAAGCGTACGTTGCTGAACATTGCGGACTGCTTGGTGGTTATACCGGCAAAGCGCGCGGCCCCGCCGAACAGCGACTTGGAGAACACCGCCGGACGGTTGAAGACCGACGCGGCGAAGTGTGCTTCATCGTGGAACGTGGAGGCGGTGAATACTGCCTTTCCGTCGAAGGTGACCGCCGCGAAGCTGGCTATGCCTGCGGTGTTCAAGCGTGAGAAATCGGCATCGGAGTTGAAGGTGGATACCGCGAAGTCAGCCGTAGCTGAAAAGACCGCGTCTGAGAAGTCAACCTCGCCGGTGAAGGTTACGGTTGCGATGCTTGCCGTGTCTGCAAAGCGTGCGCCGCTGAACTCTGCTGCGCCCATGAAGTGTGCGGCGCTGAACCCCACCCAGTCGTTGAAGTTTGCGCTGTCGAAGGATGCGTCAGCCGTGAACTTGGCTACTGAAAAGCTGGTGTCACCGTGGAAGGTTGCACCGGAAAAATCTGCCGGACCGTAGAAGGTTGCGGAGGCGAAGTCAGCGTTCTGAAAGTGCAGCTGCCCCAACGGGTAGAAGATGGGGGCGCCGCCAAAGTCGAAGCGCAGATCAGCCCACATGGGCGATACCGACGGCGCTCCGTGCTTGCTTCCCCTGTTGCCAGTCTTATTGTTCTCGGTAATTGCGGCGAGGCGGCGGCTGAGCTCCATGAAGACGGTGCGGCGCACTAGCTGCTCTTCGCGTAGCGCTTCCTGATCGCGCGTGAAGTCGCCTTCGTACCCTTCGGGTGCCTCACCGGATTCTAGGGCCTGCCGGTTCTGCGCGAGGGGGTAGGGCGTGCGGATGCACTCGGTTAGCGCGTCGATAATGGTTTGGGCTTCTTCGAGGCGCACCTGCTCGGGGAGGGAGGTATCGGCGAGCCATCCGTCTGCGAGGTTCGCGAGCGTATATGCCCCGCCGAGGCGCACGGCGGGTTGCCCGTCGAGGAATTGTTCGAGGGCGTGCGTGTAGAGTTCGTGCCGTTCAGCCTGTAGGTTGTGCGCCGGGGTGTTTTTGCGTTGCCGTAGCGCAGTTAAGAGTTTGTTGAGGTTCATGGTGGTGTTCCCTTCCTGCTCCGGTGCTGGCTTATATCCAGCATAGGGGAGAGCCCCACCCTGGCGCGCTCGCGCTGGTTAAAGAAGAAGCCCCGCCTGCACGAGAGGTGCAGGCGGGGTATCGATTGAAAATATTTAAATTTATATTTTAATATCCTAATGCTTTAGATATTTCTAGGCCTATTAGATGCTGTGCATAGTTTTTATCTGTTACAGCACCCATGCCGGCAATAACTATTGTATAGCTATTATCTATATCTCGATAAAAAGGCATAGAATCCAGGGGGAGGAGATAGTTATACATGGGTGATTCTATATATGAGCGCCCAATGGTTATAGTCGTGACCTCGCTGAAAGTCTTATCATCGAAAGAATGGCGCATTTTTTCAAAATGGCAACTATTAAAGTCGGCATCTTTTTCAAAGGTTGCTCTATTAAATTTTGTTCTTCCCCAGAAGGTAGCTATTGAAAAATCTGCGGATCCAGTAAAAGTAGAGTCCGAGAAATTTGTTTCATATTCTAGCGTTGAAAAGAAACTTGCGTCGAAAAAGTCGGCCTTGCCATAGAAAGTGGATCCAGAAAAATTTGCATTTAAGAAATTTAGTCCTCTGAGGGGATAGAATATAGAGGAACCTTCAAAATTAAAAATGAAAGGTTCAAATTCTTTTCTGGGTCCATTATTTTCATTAGCAATCCTTAAGGATAGTTCCTTGAAGATGGTCTGACGTATTTCTTTTTCTTCTATGAATTTAATCCTATTGTCGCTAAAGGATTTATTTGCTTTTATATATCTATTTATTTTCGAGAGGTTGGGGTGTTGAGACATGTTAATTTCTGTAAAGGTTTCAGCCTTTGCTGCAAGAGGGAATGGTGAACGAATATATGCACATAAATTATTAATGATAACCTGACATTCACGCTCGCGAATATTTTTTGTTTCAGTTAGCCATTCATCGATAAGTGCAATTAATGCGTATACTCCGCCAAGCCGGACGGGGGCATGCTCGCTAGATAGTTTATCGACCGCCTCGATATAACGGTCACGGCGAGCTGCATGGACCTGGCGAATATACTCTCGGTTATCTTTCTGCTTCTGCACTTCCAGTTGCTCACGTTCAAGCTCGCTCTTCTGATGACTTTTGATAAGTGAGAATAGTGCAACAACTCCACCTGTAACTCCAAGTAGTGCGGTTGTTAAGTCTTTGGTCTCTCCGATGAGTCTGTAATTATACAAAAAGGACGGGATAGCGAATGCGAGTATGCCTCCAAATATTACTGTTGCTACAAATACTCGTAAGATATGATTTTGTAGCGTTAATTTAATATATTCTCTGAAAAAACAGGCAATGAGAAAAATTAGGAGTATGACTCCAAGCATCTGCTTGAAAATAATGTTTTGAAGAGAGTGAATATTCGAAAGTTCCTGACTTTTAGCCGAGAAGCTGAAGCTGTCTGGTAGATTTATCATTGTTTCTCTATAGTTATTAATATTTACCAAGAGAAGGAAGATTTGAGTTATGGTGATTAATATAAGAATAGCAAGGCAGAAACGCTTAAGAAAATGGTTTTTGGTGCGTTTTTCCTCAGGCTTGGGGGTCTGTGGAAGGTTCATTTTTTTGTGCCCCGCAGGATTTTCTGAATCTATTATATAGTTTGTGAGGCGAAAATATAAGAAAATAAAAATAGGTATACCGATAAGTAAAAGAATTCCGAAGATAACTGGGCTAGATATGTATACTATGAGGTAAGGAATGAAAATAAATGTAAATAGTTCCAGTATCCAACGTGGAAATTTTTTTTTGGTCTTTTGGGTGGACTCTGGCATGTGAGCTCCTGTCTACTTTGAGAGGATATGGTCGTATCCAGCATACGGCAGGTGGGTAGCCTCAAGCCACAAGTGAAGGTTAGAGAATTACGGGTCGGACAAGCGGAGATACCTCCATCTAGTGAGCAATGGAGCTTGCAGGTGAGCCTTCCATATATAACTCCCTCATATAAGAGGAGTGATTCTCTGACGTCTCGCTGCGATGTCTCATGGTGGGTGCTCGTAGTTGAGACACCTGCGCAAAGCGCGCCTCTAGCAACGCTGCTAGAGGCTGAGCCTCCAAATCTAAAACACCCCCGCACACCCTATATAGGGTGCTCCCAGGCCACCTTCCGGCACCTCTCGCCCCCAATTTTTGGGTTTTTCGCCCTTTCTCTCACTTTTTTAAAAATTTTTTCGCCCAATCACCCCGGCGCTGTCCGCCGTGCGCTGAATCGCCGCCCCGCGCCCACGCCCAGGTCGAAAACCCCGGAATTCCGCGGCAAAACCGCCCATTCGCGCCTCGCCGCCGCCCCAAAATCAACCGTAAAACACCGCCCCGACGCCCCGAAAAACCCGCCCCTAACACAATCCCACGAAAAAAAGTTGAGTAAAGTTCGCTCAAGTCTCTTGACAGCCCTTCCGAGAGGGTGCATACTTGAGTACATGAGGCTCAAGGAAGCCGCGCAGACCACCCCACACGGGGCGGCGCGCGCAGCACCGACCGCCTCCAAAACTTTCAAACTATCCCGCCTCGCATTAGAAGAAGCGGGGCACTAACACCTAAGGAGTGAATAAACATATGGCACGTGCAGTAGGTATTGACCTCGGTACCACCAACTCGGTCGTAGCAGCACTGGAAGGTGGCGACCCGGTCGTCATCGCTAACGCAGAGGGCACCCGCACCACCCCCTCCGTCGTCGCATTCTCCAAGGACGGCGAGGTTCTGGTCGGTAGCGTCGCAAAGCGTCAGGCAGTGACCAACGTCGACCGCACCATCTCTTCCGTCAAGCGCCACATGGGCACCGACTGGACCACCGAGATCGACGGCAAGAAGTACACCCCGCAGGAAATCTCCGCTCGTATCCTCATGAAGCTGAAGGGCGACGCAGAGGCGTTCCTGAACGACACCGTTACCGACGCTGTCATCACCGTCCCGGCATACTTCAATGACGCTGAGCGTCAGGCAACCAAGGAAGCTGGCGAAATTGCAGGCCTGAACGTCCTGCGTATCGTGAACGAGCCCACTGCCGCAGCACTCGCATACGGCCTGGACAAGGGTAAGGAAGACGAGCTCATCCTGGTCTTCGACCTCGGTGGCGGTACCTTCGACGTCTCCCTGCTGGAAGTTGGCAAGGACGACGACGGCTTCTCCACCATTCAGGTTCGCGCAACCAGCGGTGACAACCGCCTCGGTGGTGACGACTGGGACCAGCGCATCGTTGAGTGGCTGCTCGCACAGGTGAAGGCAAACACCGGCGCTGACCTGTCCAAGGACAAGATTGCTCTGCAGCGTCTGCAGGAGGCAGCTGAGCAGGCTAAGAAGGAGCTGTCCAGCGCTTCTAGCACCAACATCTCCCTGCAGTACCTGTCCGTGACCCCCGAGGGCCCCATCCACCTGGATGAGAAGCTGACCCGCGCAAAGTTCGAGGAACTGACCCGCGACCTGCTCGAGCGCACCAAGAAGCCCGTGCTCGACGTAATCAAGGAAGCTGGCGTGTCCATCTCCGAAATTTCCGAGGTCATCCTGGTCGGCGGCTCCACCCGTATGCCCGCTGTTGCTGAGCTCGTCAAGGAGCTCACCGGCCGCGAGCCCAACAAGGGTGTGAACCCCGACGAGGTCGTGGCAATGGGTGCAGCACTGCAGGCAGGTGTGCTGAAGGGCGACCGTAAGGACGTTCTGCTGATCGACGTCACCCCCCTCTCCCTCGGTATCGAGACCAAGGGTGGCGTGATGACCAAGCTGATTGAGCGTAACACCGCAATCCCGACCAAGCGTTCCGAGACCTTCACTACCGCAGAGGACAACCAGCCCTCCGTGACCATTCAGGTCTTCCAGGGTGAGCGTGAGTTCACTCGCGACAACAAGAACCTGGGTACCTTCGAGCTGACCGGCATCGCCCCCGCACCCCGTGGCGTGCCCCAGATTGAGGTCACCTTCGACATCGACGCAAACGGCATCGTCCACGTCTCCGCAAAGGACAAGGGCACCGGTGCTGAGCAGTCCATGACCATCACCGGCGGTACCTCCCTCTCCAAGGAGGACATCGACCGCATGGTCAAGGACGCAGAGGCACACGCCGAGCAGGACAAGGCACGCCGTGAGGCTGCTGACACCCGCAACGCAGCCGAGTCCGTCGCATACTCCGTCGAGAAGCTCCTGAAGGAGAACGACGACAAGCTGCCCGAGGACGTCAAGACCTCCGTTCAGGGTGACGTCGACGAGCTGAAGAAGGCACTCGAGGGCGATGACGACGCAGCAGTGAAGTCCGCATTCGAGAAGCTGCAGGCATCCCGATCCAAGCTGGGCGAGGCACTCTACGCAGCAGCTCAGGCTGACGCTTCCGAGTCCAAGCCCGCAGCTGACGAGGACGTTGTCGACGCCGAGGTTATCGACGAAGACGAGAAGAAGTAATCATGGCTGAGCAGGAAAACATCACCCCCGACCCGCTGGAGGAGGCATTCAACGCCCCCGCAGCGGAAGGCCACCCCGAAGCTGAATCGGTCGAAGCCACCGAGGGCGCTGCGGAAGCCGTCGAGGCTGAGCTCCAGGACGCTGTCGAGGCAGAATCTGCTGACGCGGCACTCGCCGCGGAGCGCCTGGACTCCCTGCTTCGCCTGCAGGCAGAGTTCACTAACTTCAAGAACCGCACCGCTCGCGAAAAGGAGCAGCTGCGAGGCTTCGTAACCAGTGAACTGGTGACCGCACTGCTGCCGGTGCTCGACGATATCGACGCCGCACGCAAGCACGGCGACCTGCAGGGCGGCCCCTTCGCCTCCATTGCTACCAAGCTCGAAGAGCTGCTCGGCAAGCAGGGCGTGGAGCGCTTCGGTGAAGTAGGCGACGCCTTCGACCCGAACATCCACGAAGCTGTACTGCAGCAGCCCACCGAAGAGGTGGCCGAGGACCACATCTCCATGGTTCTGCGTTACGGCTACCGCGTGAATGACCGCGTGGTTCGTACCGCTCAGGTGGCTGTGGCCGTCGCACCGTAAGGTGACCGGCTAAGCATCGGCTGAATAACTAACGACGGGCGGGTACTCTCCCTGATGGGGGAGTGCCCGCCCTGTTGTTTGCCTTGTGTTGTTTACCCTGGATGTTTTGTCGGGGCTGTTTTGCCGGAGCTGTTTTGCCGGAGCTGTTTACCGGGGTGTTTGTTCGGGGTGTGGCGAGCTGCGGTCGCGGTGAAAAACCCTTGGAGGGCGCTATTTTTTGGTCTAGCCCCTTCCAAAATTGAGTCAAGTAGACTAAACTTTTATATAGAGCATTAAGACAAGAACGTGGTGCCCTGCTAGCCGTCCCGTAACCGAGGAGGGCGGCGCATCACCGCGAGAGGAGAAACAAACATATGGCAAGCGAAAACTGGATAACTGACGATTTCTACAAGGCACTGGGTGTCAGCGAAGACGCAAGCGAAAACGACATCAAGAAGGCGTACCGCAAGCTCTCCCGCAAGTACCACCCCGACCTGAACCCCGGCGACGCCGCAGCAGAGAAGAAGTTCAAGGAAATCTCGGAAGCATACGACGTGCTCTCCGACAAGAAGCAGCGCGAAGAGTACGACCAGATTCGCCGCTACGGTGCCGCAGGCATGGGCGGCTTCGGCGCGGGCGGTGGCTACACCGGCTACCCCGGCGCGGACGCATTCGGCGGCTTCAGTGGCGGCGGTGCGGGCATCAACATTGACGACCTGCTCGGCGGCCTCTTCGGCGGTGGCGCGGGCGGCTCCCGACGCTCCGCAGGCTTCACCAGCGCCGATTTCGGCGGTATGGGAGGCGGCGGCTTCGGTGGCGCACAGCATGCAACCCCCGAGGAAAGCACCACCAGCACCCGCATCAGCCTCGCCCAGGCATATACCGGCGCGACCGTGACCGTGTTCCTGCCGGACGGCTCCCACACCGAGGCACGCATCCCCGCCGGCATTAAGGACGGTCAGAAGGTGCGCCTGCGCGGCAAGGGCCTGCACGGCGCCGACCTGAAGGTCACCGTGCGCGTCTCTGACGACTCGGTGTACTCCCGCGAGGGCAACAACCTGATCATGCGTGCGCCCGTCACCCTCGCCGAGGCCGTTGACGGCGCCGTCATCGAGGTGCCCCTGCCCGACGCATCCACCGTGAAACTGCGCCTGGCACCCGGCCAGGTCGGCCGCCGACTGCGCGCCAAGGGCCGCGGCTTCAAGGCTAAGGGCGGCGACGGCGACCTGCTGGTCATCCCCGAAATCGTTCTGCCCACCGAGCTGAGCGCAGAGGCGCAGGAAGCATTCGATAAGTTCGTGAAGCTGGCACCCCAGGAGAATCCCCGTAAGGATCTGTTGAAGAAGGCGAAGTAAACCATGGCATCTCGAGAATCATCATCCAAGTCTCGTAGCGGCAAGCCGCTGCACAGCGTGGACCTGCCGGTTTTCGTGATTTCTGTGGCGGCTGAGCTGGCGGGCATGCACCCGCAGACCCTGCGCCAGTACGACCGTATCGGCCTGGTTCAGCCGTCGCGTGCGCCCGGCAAGGCGCGCCGCTACTCACAGCGTGACGTGAACCGTCTGCAGCAGATTCAGCAGCTCTCGCAGGAGGGCGTCTCCCTGGAGGGTATCCGCCGCATCATTGAGCTGGAGTCCCTTGTGGAGGAGCAGCAGGAGCAGATTGCGGCGCTGCAGCGTCAGGTTGAGGACGCGAAGGTGAAGCTGGGCCTGACGGAGCGCGTGTTCGCAGCCGGTACCAGTGGCGACGTGGTGCATATTGCCCGCGGTACCCGCCCGGCGGCGCGTCAGCGTTCCTCGGCGGTGGTGCTGTACCGTCAGCGTCATCAGGCGGCTGCGGCGGATGATACGAAGTCGCCGCGCTAAACCGGCAAAACCGGCTACACTTGGATAAACGGTTCGGCTGTTCTAGCTCATCTGCGCTAGTCAGCTGCTTATATAGACTTGTGCGTCTTAGCGTCGCGCGAGCGAGGGAGGGTAGACCCCCGCCCCGCATGCACTTGGACCCACACACAAGGAGGTGAGGCTCCCCGAATGACCGGGGAGCCTCACCTCCTTAACGTATAT
>NZ_CAXOMR010000014.1:0-57379 GCF_964210535.1 Rothia mucilaginosa | reverse complement strand
GTTGCGACCGTAACCCAGATGTCCCGCCTGGTTGAGGGCATGCGCCTGGACGGCCGCTTCACCGAACCCGAATGCGACGAAACCATTGTGCGCGGCTGGCACGTGGAGGGCCTGGCGGTCCGCCCCGACCACCGCATGGTGGCACACACCGCGTTCCTGGTCGTGGCCCGCCGCCTCGCTGACGGTGCGGTACGCCTGGCACCGAAGCGTCGCGCATCCAAGACTGACTTCTCTGAAGAGGATATGAACGCGTGGATCCCCATGAACGTGGGTGAGCGTGAGGTGACCGATAAGAAGATTCGCCGCGCAGCCCGCGATGCGAAGAACCTCGCCGCTCACGCCGCACGCGCGAACGAGATTGCGCTGGAGCAGAACGGCCTGGAGCCTGAGAAGACCGCCGAGGCTGCGCAGGATACTGAGACCGCTCAGGACGTCGAAGCGGCTGAATAACTCATACGGGCACGCGGGGGCACGGGTATCAGCCGGTGCCCCCGCGGCGCGCCCGCAGGTTTTGTTCTCAAGCTCCGCACACGCCGCCCCCGGCCAACCCCTCTGAACATTGAAACGCCGGGACATGAGCCCCGAACCGCTGGAAAAATCTAAAACCGACGGGATGAGCGGGGAACAGTTGCGAACTGCGGGGTCAGCATGTGAACCCGCAGAGAATTTGGCGCCCCGAACCCCAGCCGAGCCGCGCGTTCTCGATAGACTGAAAGTACCAACCCCGTCCTCGGTGCGGCCCTGACGGAGCCCGCGCATCGAGGCAATCCGAAGGGCCCGCCCGCAACAGCCCGACCCGCCCGGACACGCATAGGAGAGACCGTGACCCCCCACGAATCCGCAGACCGCAACGGAACCCCGCAGCACGGCACCGCGCACAGTGCCGCATCCGCCGCGCCGCACTACTCCGCCGCGTTCGGTTCAACCTCCCTGCCCGGTTCCCAGCCGGTCAGCGCGCAGGAGTATGACGCCGTGCTGCGTCGACTCTCCGCGGCGGAGGCAACCCGCGACAATATGAGCCGACAGATTCGTGGTGCGGGGGAGAAGAACCGCAAGCTCGTTGAGGCGATCACCAGCATGCGCTACCAGGTGGAGCGCCTGCGCGCGTCCCTGTCACAGAACGTCATGCCGCCGCTGAACTCGGCGATTGTGCTGGCGGTACATGAGGGTCAGACCATGACCTACGAGCAGGTCGCTGATGATAAGACCCCCGCCGAGATTGATACGTACCTGGACGTGCAGGTTGGCGGCCGTATGATGCGTATTCCCGTGTCCCCGCTCATTGACCTGTCAACGCTGACCCCCGGCATGACCGTGCTGCTCAACGACAAGACCGAGGCGGTCGTTGCCCTGGACACCGAGCCCTTCGGTGACGTGGTGACCGTGCGCGAGGTACTGGATGAGCAGCGCGTGCTGGTTGATACCTCTTCGGGTGCTCAGCAGGTGGCGCGCGTGGCTGGCTCCCTGGATATTGAGCAGCTGCGCACCGGCGACGCGGTTACCCTCGACACCCGCACCCGCATGATTACTTCGCAGGTGCCCGCATCCCGCTCGCAGGAGCTCGTGCTTGAGGAGATTCCGGACGTCACCTATGAGCAGATTGGTGGCCTGGGCGCGCAGATTGAGCAGATTCGCGACGCCGTGGAGCTGCCGTACCTGCACCCCGAGATTTTCGAGCGCTACCACCTGGCACCGCCCAAGGGTATTCTGCTCTACGGCCCTCCCGGTAACGGTAAGACCATGATCGCTAAGGCTGTGGCGAACTCCCTGGCGGCGCGTGCGGCTGCGCTGAACCCGGGTTCGAATACCCGCGGCTACTTCTTGAACATTAAGGGCCCGGAGTTGCTCGATAAGTTCGTGGGTGAGACCGAGCGCCAGATTCGCGATATTTTCGTTGCCGCCCGTGAGAAGGCGGAGGCGGGCCATCCGGTCGTCGTGTTCTTTGACGAGATGGAGTCGCTGTTCCGTATGCGCGGTTCGGGTCGTTCCTCCGATATTGAGACGACCATCGTGCCGCAGCTGCTTGCCGAAATTGACGGCGTGGAGTCCCTGCAGAACGTCATCGTGATTGGTGCGACCAACCGTGAAGACCTGATTGATGCCGCCGTGATGCGCCCGGGTCGACTCGACCTGAAGATTCGTATCAACCGCCCGGATGCCGCCGGTGCGGCAGAGATTTTCGGTCTGTACCTGACCGAGGACCTGCCCCTGGACGCTGCGGAGGTGACTGCCGCCGGATCCGTGCAGGCTGCCCTGACCTCGATGATTGCGGCGGCGGCAGGCCAGCTGTACGCACGCACCCCCTCCACCGCGTACGCTGTGGCGACCGTGGATTCTTCCATGGTCGTTGGTTCTGGCGCGAGCGCGAACCTCTCCACGCACACGCTGTACCGCGGCGATTTCGCGTCGGGTGCGGTGATTCGCAATATTGTGGACCGCGCGAAGAAGGCGGCGATTAAGGAGCAGCTACAGGCGCTGACCGCCGGTGAGGACGCAACGGGTGTGGGTATTGGTACCCGCCACCTGCTGGAGGCGGTACGCGCCGAGTTTGAGGATCAGGTGGACTTGCCGCCGCTGCCCGATATTGAGGATGCGCTTACCGTTGCCGGTGTGCGTGGCCGCTTGGTGTCGGTGGAGCCGCCGCGCTAAACCCGCGCCCACTCAACCGTGCGCTCAGCCCACACACCGCGCTTATCCCGCATCAACCCCAGCATTACCGCAGGTCCAAAGCCTTTAGATGGTATAGATTTTTTCAGGAGAACCCCATGAACTCCACCCCCAGCTACGGCGTGCACCGCATTATGGGTGCCGAAACCGAGTACGGCGTCATCGCCCCCTCCGCGCCGGGCACCAACCCGACCGTGCTGTCCGCACTGGTGGTCAACACCTACGCCAAGTTGGCGTTCCGCCGCGGCGCCGCCTTCCGCGAGGAGCTGCAGCGCCGCGCCCTGGCGGATGAGCTGACCGCCGAGCAGGCACGCCAGGCAGAGAACTACTCGACCGCTACCCCCGAGGGTCAGTGGCTGGGCGAGTCCGAATCGCCGCTGCGTGATGCGTTCGGTCAGGTTCAGGACGCATCCACCGCCCACTCGAGCCAGATGACGCACACCCGCACCGAGCTGACCAGCGAAGATATCGCCCTGGAGATTATGCGCGAGGCGGGCGTTCAGGCACCGGGTGAACCCGCCGAGCCGCGGAGCGCTCTAGATGCGCTCGCCGGTGTGCACGGTCGCGGTGGTTTCCCGGAGCGTCTGGACTGGGACCGCGTGACCATGAACGCGATCCTGCCTAATGGTGCGCGCCTGTATGTGGATCACGCGCATCCGGAGTATTCCTCGCCGGAGGTTCTGACCCCCGCCGACGCAGTGCTCTATGACGCTGCCGGTGACGCGCTGGCGTACGAGTCGCTGGTGGAGCTGGGCAACCACGCGCAGGATTTGCCGCAGGTGAAGCTGTACAAGAACAACACCGACTCGAAGGGCCAGTCCTACGGCGCGCATGAGAACTACCTAATCAGCCGCGAGGTTCCGTTTGAGCAGGTGGCGGATGCGCTCCTGCCGTTCTTTGCGACCCGCGCGATTTTCACGGGTGCGGGCCGTGTGGGTATTGGTACGCACGGTGAGGTTCCGGGTTTTCAGATTAGTTCGCGTGCTGATTTCTTTGAGCGCACGATTGGTCTGGAGACCACGATTCGCCGCCCGATTGTGAACACGCGCGATGAGCCGCATGCGGATGAGTCGAAGTACCGCCGCCTGCACGTGATTCCGGCGGACGCGAACATGTCGCACTATTCGAACCTGTTGAAGTTCGGTACGGCGGCGCTGGTGATGAACCTGATTGAGTCGCACAGCGAGCAGCACCCTGTGCTGCCGGGTGTGCGCCTGTCCGATCCGGTAGCGGCGATGCACGCGGTCAGCCACGACCTGTCGCTGTCGGTTCAGCTGCCGTTGGCGCCGTCTTCGGCGACCCTGCCGAACCCGGTGTCGACGAGCGGTTCGGCGAGCGCCCTGCAGATTCAGCGCGCCTACTATGAGGCCTCCCGTGCGCACGAAGAGTCGAACCCGGCGGGCGTGGATGCTGCGACCGCGCAGATTCTCGACCTGTGGGGCGAGGTTCTGGATGCCCTGGAGACCAACCCGCTCTCGCTGGCGGATCGTCTGGACTGGGTGGCGAAGTATGCGCTGGTGCGCGGTTATGTCGCTCAGGGCGTAGATTATGCGAATCCGAAGTTGAAGGCTCTGGATTTGCAGTACGCTGATATTGACCCGTCGAAGAGCCTGTATCACCGTCTGGTGGCGCGCGGGCGCATGCGCACGCTGTTCTCTGCCGAGCAGGTCGAGCGTGCGACGACCGAGCCGCCGCGTGAGACTCGTGCGTTTTTGCGTGGCACTTTGATGGCGCGTTGGCCCGAGGAGATTCTGGGTATTAACTGGGATACGGTCTCGTGCCGTGGCAGGTATTCGAAGGATTTGACTCGTTTTACGATGATGGAGCCGACCCGCTACGGTGCCGCCGAGGTGGAGCCGCTGCTGGATGAGGTGAACCATTCGGATGCGCTGCTGAACCGCCTGCGCTAGTAACGCCTCGCAGCCGCAAACCCACATAAACTCATATTCTTCCCTGGGGTGGATACCCCCATTCGGAAGAGTAAAAACCACATAACCCACAGGTAGGGTGCAGTATCTAGGTTGTGACAGTCGGCGCGCAGCGCCCCGATATCAGCCCGGTACCGCCTCCAGCAGTACGTCTAAGCACCCCGCCTGACCCCATCACTTGACGTTCAGACCGCCCCCTAACCGGCCTGAACAAAACCCTTGAAGGAGAGAACCATGAGCCGCGAACGCATCAGCGCACAGCAGACCGAAACCACCGCAACCGAGCAGGAGCAGGAACTGACCCTCGCCGCCTCTCACGTGGTTTCTGACGTGAGCGAGGTCGACGAGCTGCTCGACGAAATCGACGGCCTGCTGGCTGAGAATGCTGAAGACTTCGTCACCGGCTTCGTCCAGAAGGGCGGCGAGTAACCGACGCACCTGCGCCGGGTCAGCATCATGGAACACCGTATTTTCGGCATTGAAAGCGAATTCGGGCTCAGCTACGTCCCGCACGGAATCGGTCGGCTGAGCATCGAAGAATCCGCCGCCGCCCTTTTCAAGCCCGTCCTGGATCAGTGGCGTTCAACGAACGTCTTCCTGCCCAACGGCGGTAGGCTCTACCTTGACGTGGGTTCGCACCCCGAGTACGCCTCCGCCGAGTGCGGCAGCATTGATGAGCTGCTCGCGCAGGAACGTGCCGGTGAGTTGCTGTTTGCTGACCTGGCGCGTACCGCCCGCAAGCGTCTGCTCGCCGGTTCGGAGGGCCGCCCCCTCGACGGTGAACTGTACCTGTTCAAGAACAATGTGGATTCGGCGGGCAACTCGTACGGCAGCCACGAGAACTACCTGATCAGCCGCAAACTGCAGTTCAACGACCTAATTGCCCAGCTCGTGCCGTTCCTGGTGACCCGCCAGATTCTGGTTGGTGCCGGTAAGACCCACCCGAAGGGCGGCCCGGTGCCCGGTTCGACCGACCCGGCATCCAGCACGGGTGTGCCGTCGTACTCGTTCTCGCAGCGTGCCGACCACATTTGGGAGGCGGCATCCACCTCGACCTCCCGCGCTCGTCCGCTCATTAACACCCGCGACGAGCCGCACGCCGACGCTTCGAAGTTCCGCCGCATGCACGTCATTAATGGCGACTCGAATATGGCGGAGCCGACGACCCTGCTGAAGATTGCCAGTACCGACCTGGTGTTGCGTATGTTGGAGGATCGCTTCCCGGTTACGAGCCTGGATATTGTGTCTGTTCCGGCGGCTCTGCGCGCTATCAGCCACGATCTGACCGGCACCGCAACCTTCGAAACCACCGACGGTAAGCACTACACGGCGTTGAGCGTTCAGCGTCACTACCTGGATGCGGCACGCCAGTACGTGCAGCAGTACGGCGCGCACCACCGTCACGTGGAATACGCCCTGGACCTGTGGCAACGCACCCTGGACGCTATTGAGTCCGGCGACTACAGCAGCATTGACACGGAGATTGACTGGGCGATTAAGAAGAAGCTCCTGGACGCGTATATTGCCCGCGCCCGCGCGGCTGGTCAGCCCGCCGATTATGCGAGCGCCCGCATCCGTCAGCTGGATTTGGCGTACCACGATATCGACCCGGAGCGTAGCGTCTTCCATGCGCTGGTTCGTCGCGGTGCGGTCAAGCGCATCCTGCCCGAGGGTGCCGCGGAGGCGGCGAAGACTCAGCCGCCGAATACTCGCGCCCTGCAGCGTTCGCGTTTCATTAATGCGGCGGTTGCGGCGGGGGAGCAGTTCACCGTGGATTGGGTGCATTTGAAGCTCAACGCGTACCCGCAGCACACGCTGGTGTGCAAGGACCCGTTCGCTACCGGCAGCGAGGAGCTGGAAGAGGTGCTGAGCCTGCTGGAGTCTAAGGCGCGTCAGCATCAGGAGGCGGCATTCCCGCCGCCCTGCTAAACAGCCCTGCTAGACGGCCCCCTAAACAGCACCGCTAGAAACGCCCTGATGAGGGGAAACCCGCCAGCGGTCGGGGTTCTTGGGCCTTCGGGAACACCCCGGCCGCTACACAGCCTGAACACAGCTACGTGCCGTAGCATAAAACAGCTAAACCTATACCTGTAAACTGTTCTGTGGCACACGGGCACTCACACGCCCCACTCTCACAGAAAACCCCAGAGGATAACCATGACCAAACGCTCTAAGCTCACTATCTTTGGCGCCAGCGCGGCAGCTCTCGCGCTCGCACTGTCCGCATGTGGCGCACAGTCCAGCAACGGCGACCTGTCCAAGGTGCAGTACACCTTGAAGCACGCAACCGCTGAGCCTGAGGCGTCTTTCGCGACTCCCTTCGCCGCTTCTAGCCCCTCCGCATACGTGATTGAGGAGGGTAACGGCGACTCCATCAACGATGGTGACTACGTGCTCGTTGAGGCTGCCGTGTTCAACGGCACCGACGGCAAGCTTAACGGTTCCACATACTCCAGCGAGCCGATTCTGCTGCCCATTAACGACCAGCTGAAGCAGGCTGCACCGCAGGTGTACGAAACCTTGAAGAAGATTAAGGTTGGCGGTTCTTTCTCGTACACCACCAACGTTCTGCAGCAGCGTAGCACCGCGGGCGTGACCACTACGACCGCTTCGCCCGGCGCCGCAACCAACGTTGAGGTGTACACCGTGAAGACAAAGCTGCCCAAGTACGCAACCGGTAAGGCTGTTGAGGCTGACCCGTCGCTGCCGTCCTTCACCCTGGATGAGTCCACCGGCAAGGCTGAAATTAAGCTGCCCGATAACAAGCCGGAGGTCACCGAGCTGACCGCTAAGACCCTCATCGAGGGCGAGGGCGCCGAGGTCAAGGAAACCGACACCGTGTACGTGCGCTACATTGGCGTGCAGTACTCCGACGGTAAGGTCGTTGACGGCAACTACAACGCCGCCACCCCGATGGGTATCTCCCTGCAGGGCGTTATCAAGGGCTGGACTCAGGGTCTGAAGGGCAAGAAGGTCGGCTCCCGCGTTGAGCTGGTCATCCCGGCGGACCTGGCGTACGGTAACGACACCGGCGGCTCCAAGCCTTCGGGCCCCCTCGTGTTCGTGGTTGATATTCTGGGCGCGGAGGAGAACCCGCAGACCCTGCAGCGTGCTCAGGCGGCTTCTAGCGCGGCTGCTGCGGAGGCGTCCGCCTCGGCAACCGCTGATGCTTCTGCGACCGCAACCCCGGCGGCCACCGCTTCGGCTACCGCACAGTAACCCGGCACCCACGTTTTTACCGTAGTTTTACTTCACGGTTTTATACCGCGCTCGCCGCCTATCCTGTATGGGCGGCGGGCGCACCCACTATTTCGATTCATTTCGAACCAATCAAAGGAGACACCCATGTCTTTCGGTCAGCGTAACCTCGACCGCGAAAAGCCCGAAATCGATTTCCCCGAGGGCGACGCCCCCACCGAGCTGGTCATCACCGACCTGATCGAGGGCGCAGGCGCTGAGGTTGTTCCCGGCTCCCGCGTGCTCACCCACTACGTTGGTGTTGCATTCTCCACCGGTGAAGAGTTCGACGCTTCTTGGAACCGCGGCGAGCCGCTGCCGTTCCAGGTGGGCGTTGGCCAGGTTATCCGCGGCTGGGATGAGGGCCTGCTCGGCATGAAGGTCGGCGGCCGTCGTCGCCTGGAGATTCCCGCCGACATGGCGTACGGTGACCGCGGCGCTGGCTCGGTCATTAAGCCCGGCGAGTCCCTGATTTTCGTGGTGGACCTGCTGGACGTCCGCTAAGGACTAGCCAGGTTCTCACGCATCTTGCGTTAGAGACATGTAGCCCGGTGCCTCCTCCCGTTTGTGGGAGGGGCGCCGGGCTTTTGCGTACCCACACGCTGAGTAAGTGCCGCGGAACACACACGGTATGATGGAATCATGTCCACCGCAGCTCAGCTTTTCATGACCCTGAACCGCCTCGCCACCGTCGCCGAAGCCCCCGACGAAGCCACCCGCCGCAACGGTATCAGCCGCGACGAATTCCTCAGCCTCCTGGGCATCAAGACTTCCGCCCCGGGGGCCGCGCTCTCCGAGGCGAGCGAACGCGCCTTCGAACGCGCTAAGCAGACCCTGCGTGACGCCGGCGCGCGCATCACCCACTTCACCACCGACACCTCCGGACGCTACCGCCTCAACGCAGAAGCCCCCGACTCGCTGACCGCGTGGAACCCCACCGCCGAAGAATTCCGCCTCCTCAACGCCGAGCTGCGCGGCTGGGAAGGTACCGAACTGCAGGACGAGGCCTACCGCATCCTGCGCAAGATTGCGCTGACCAGCGAGCACCTCACCGACGAGGCGCTCACCGCGGCTAACGTCACCCGAATCGAAGAGATCAAACGGGACAACCAGCCGCCCCTCATCAAAACCGTCAAACAGCGCGCCCGCGACCTGCACGCCTACCGCGAACACATCCAGCGCCTGCACTTCAGCGACAACCCGCACCTCTACGAACTCTTCACCGCCTACGCCCAGCGCAAGACCCTCAATTTCACCTATCAGGGCAGCGATGGAGACATCAAAACCTACGAGAAGGTCAGCGTCGCCGGCCTCATCTACAGCTACGGGTCTTGGTACCTCGTCGCGCACTTCCCCCTCGGCAACAAAACCCCCGAAGAGCGCAAGACCTACACCTACCGCACCGACCGCATCCGAAGCCTCGACGTGTTCTCAAGCACCGACCCCGCACCCATCAACCCCGCCTACGAGGCCCGCACCCGCCTCAAGAAAATCAGCGGCTACGAAGAGACTCTCGCTGTACTCGACCCCAACCCCGGCACCGGGGACCCTGCCGCACCCTTCACCGTGCCCTCCTACGGCGCCGTAGACAGCGCCATCGACGCCACCTGCGCCGGATGGCTCATCCAGCCGCGCCACAACACCGGCAACTCCGCATCCGGTGCGTCCGTGACCGGCCGCCAGCAGGACAGCCACGCCGCCCAGCAGGAACTTTTGCGCGACCTCATCGCCCTACACACCGGCGAACCCGAAACCCCCACCAAGTGGTTCCCCACAACCCAGCGTTCCCGCAACGACGCCCTCGACGCCCTCGACGACCTCATCCTCGCGTTGCACCGCGCCGACCGCTGGGCCGACGTCCACGACGAGGCGCCCATGCCCCTCAACAAGCTCAACCCCCTCTACCGCGTCGACAACGACAACGCAGCCAAGCTCGACAAAATCATCAACGCCATCTACGAAGACTTCGACGAGGTGCCCTTCTACTCCGAGGCTAAGAACCCCGACGCGCCTACCCCCGCCCGCACCAACCTGCTCCCCGAATTCGGCGACGGCGCCGCGTCCCTCACCCTGCTCAACTACGCCCGCCTCACCGATACCGAGCTGGCCATCCTCGTCTTCACGCTCTCCGCAGCCGACCTCATGTACCCCGGCGACCCGCGACCGGCCGCGATTCTCGCCGCGCTCGCGGAGGCCTACCCGCGCACCGCCGACTACGCGAAGCACCTGCTCTTCGCGCCCGAGGACCCCCTGTTGCAGGATGCGCGCGCCGCCCTCGTCAGCGGACGCGCCCTCACCATCACCTACGGCAACAGCACCCGCGATGCGGAACGCGTCGTCGACCCGGTGGCGCTCACCCTGCACCGCGACCGCCTCTACCTGCACGCGTGGTGCTGCGCCAGCGAGGCACGCCACCTCGCCACGCTGTCTGAGAGCCCTGCCGCTGAGAACGTGAGGCCCGCGAGCGCGGCGGGGGAGAAGGCCGCTTCCGCCGGCGCTGAGCCCACCCCCGTCGAACCCGTCTTCTGGCGCAACTTCCGCCTCACCCGCATCAGCAGCTACGCGCCCGCAGGCGAAGCACAAGCCCACTACATCGGCCCCAACCACGACAGCACCGTCAACGACTGGCATGCCAAGCAGCACAAAACCACCACCAACCCCAGTGTCGAGCTGCGCATCCACCCCACCGACCACACCCCCAGCGGCGAAACCCTCGAAAACCTCACCGCAACCTACAAGCGCCGCAGCGCCGAGCACGCCCGAAAAGGCACCAAAACCACCCACGTCCGCGTGCACTACAACAACATCGCCGGTGCCGGCGATAAGAACATCCTCGATACCGTTATCGCGCACCGAGGCGCCCTGGAGCTCGTCGGCCCGGCGCATCTGCGCGCGGCGTTGCTTGAGCAGTTGCGCATCCTCAACGCGAGTAGCCGCAGGGGTGCGTCTGTAGATGTGCCTGCAGGTGTGCCCGCAGAAAAATAGAACTTCACCCACAAGCAAAAACGCCCTAAAAACCCGTCCAAGGGGCCAAAACATTAACCTAAAACTTGTATAATGGTGCTCATGTCTTGGTGGTTCTGGATTTTGCTATGGGGCGCGCTCATCATCTGCTCGCTCCTCTATTTGGCATGGTTCACCTACAAAGCACTCACTCGCGGTTTCACACTCCTTGACGAAACCGTAACCTGGGTCGAGTCAATCGAGGGACAATTCGACGCCGCGCAAGCGAACGCAAGCCGAAAACTCCCGCGAGACACCACCCTCGGGGTATTCACACCCATCACCGAGGCATACAATAACTACGAACAAGGTAAGCAGACACGCAGGTCTGAGCGGATCAAGCGACGGGTCTCCCGACGAGATCGACTCGGCCAACCTCAAAACATCGGAGACCTGCTCTAACTAGAAAGGCACACCACCATGGGCCAGATTTTCAGCCACCCCGCGACCATCATCGTCGTTATCCTCCTCATCGTCCTGCTCTTCGGCGCACCCAAGCTGCCCGGTATGGCACGTAGCCTCGGTCAGTCCATGCGCATCTTCAAGACCGAAGTTGAGGGTCTGAAGAACGACTCCAAGAAGGACCCCCGCGAGAAGGACGGCGAAGAGGTCGTCACCGCTGAGGTCGTAGACAACGGCAAGGACGGCAAGACCGAAACCAAGTAACGGTCCCGCCCCAACGCACCAAACCCGTGCCAGCCCACCGGCCGGCACGGGTTTTGCGGCACCACCCCATAAACACCCCACCAGACCCCCTCAGCCGAATCACACACGGCACCGACACCCAGAGGACACCACGTGGCAACACCTGACCAGGACGTGCGCAACCGCAAACTTAATCCTGAAGCACGCATGGAACTCAAGGAACACCTGCGCGAATTCCGCGACCGCCTCATCAAGGCGGCTATCGCAACTATCATCGCCGCCATCATCGGTACGGTCTTCCTCTACCAGCCTTTCATTGACATGATTTCTGCGCCCCTGCAGCAGATCAACGCAGAAACCGGCCGCAACGCAAACCTGAACTACGGTTCCGTCGCATCCCCCTTCGACCAGTTGCTGAAGGTCGGTATGTACATCGGCTTGGTGATCGCGTCCCCCGTCTGGCTGTACCAGGCATTGCGATTCCTGCTGCCGGCACTGCACACCAAGGAGAAGAAGTATCTCTTCGGCTTCCTCACCGCATCCATTTTTGCGTTCGGCTGCGGCGTGGCGATTTCGTACTTCACTCTCCCCGGCGTGGTTTACGCACTGCTGAAGTTCACCCCCCTCAACGACAGTAACTACATTGACGCGGGCTTGTACATCTCCTTCATCTTGAAGTTCGTCGTCACCTTCTCTTGCGCCTTCATCATCCCGGTGATTCTGGTTGGCATTAACATGCTGGGCCTGATTCGCGGCACGACCATTCTGAAGGCTTGGCGTTGGGTTGTCGTCCTGGTCGCAGTGATTGCGGCACTGACCGCACCCGGTAGCGACATCATGATGATGTTCGTGCTCATGGCGCCGTTGCTGATTTTCTTCTTCGCAGCAATCGGCATCTGCATGATTAACGACAAGCGCCGCGACCGCAAGCTTGCCAAGCTGGCGCAGGGTTCGGATGAAGCAAGCCTGAACACTGCAACCAGCGCCGAGGACCTGGCGAAGATGGGTTACTTCGAGGACGAGAAGACTTCCTAATTCAATAGCTCGCGTTGAGTGATATCGCCGAGGGGCGGGGTACAGAAAGGTTCTGTGCCCCGCCCCTTTCGCATGCCCAGATTCGCATGCCCAGATTCGCATGCCGGGAAAGCTTCCAATGCCGGCTCGCGCGGCACCTCCATAGCGAGATTCACAGGGAGCGTTATACCGCGCCGGATGCGCTCGCTGTTCGCCCATACCGGATTAGTGCCCGTCCGTGACGCTTTCGGAAGGTGCGCGGCGGGCAAGCGGTTACACTGGACATACTATGAGCAAGCACCACGCACAGCACACTTCTGACGCACACACCCCTGACGATTCCTCCGGCACCGACTACGCTGCCGCATACGCCGCATCCCGAGAGCGCGCCGCGTACGCTAAGAGCGCTCTGGGCGCGTTTGAGGCGTCCCTTGATTTCCCGCTGGATGATTTTCAGCGTCAGGCGTGTGCCGCCGTGGAGGCGGACCGCTCCGTCCTGGTTGCCGCGCCTACGGGTGCGGGTAAGACCATCGTGGGTGAGTTCGGTATTTACCTGGCGTTGCGCCGCGGCATGAAGGCGTTCTACACGACCCCCATTAAGGCGCTGAGCAACCAGAAGTACCACGACTTTGTGCGCGCGTACGGTGAAGATTATGTGGGTCTGCTGACCGGCGATACGAGCATTAACACGGAGGCACCCGTGGTCGTGATGACCACCGAGGTGCTGCGCAACATGCTCTACGCTAACTCGACTACGCTGACCGGTCTGGGCTACGTGGTGATGGACGAGGTGCACTACCTGGCGGACCGTTTCCGCGGCGCGGTGTGGGAAGAGGCGATTATTCACCTTCCCGAGCATGTGAACGTTATTTCCCTGTCGGCGACGGTGTCGAACGTTGAGGAGTTCGGCGCGTGGCTGGATACGGTGCGCGGCGGCACGGACATTATTGTTTCTGAGCACCGCCCGGTACCCCTGTGGCAGCACATGATGGTTGGTCACCGTGTGGTGGACCTGTTCGTACCCGAAGACAACTCGGCACATGGCAAGAACCAGGAGCCGGAGGAGAAGCTCTCCCGCAAGCAGGCGAAGAAGGCACAGAAGGCTAAGCAGCGCGGCGCATCCGTGGAGGCGGACGCTAACCCGTTGCTTGCCGGTCTGCGCCTGAACCCGCAGCTGAAGGCGCTACGTCCCGGCTTCCGTTCCGGTCCGGGTCGCGGTCGTTACGGCGGCAAGCGTGAACGCTTCCGCCACCGCCGTGAGGGCTGGCTCAATGAGACGTTCAGTAGCGGCGAGCGCGGCGGCTCGAACCGTCGTGACCGTTTCAGCAATGATCGTTTCAGTAACGACCGGGAGTTTGATGCGCGCGGCGAGCAGAAGCCTCTGCGTCCGCAGCGTATTACCCGCCCGGAGATGGTGCGCGCCCTCGACAAGCAGGGCCTGTTACCCGCAATCTGCTTCATTTTCTCCCGTGCCGGTTGTGACGGTGCGGTCAGCCACTGCGTATCCGCCGATATTACGCTGACCACCCCCGAGCAGCAGCAGACTATCCGCGCCTACATTGCGGAGGCGACCGCTCACCTGGACACCCGCGACCTGAACACCCTCGGCTACTACGAGTGGCGTGACGGCCTCATTCGCGGTATCGCCGCGCACCACGCGGGTCTGCTGCCCCTGTTCAAGGAGGTTGTAGAAACTCTCTTCGCACAGGGCCTAATCAAGCTGGTCTTCGCCACCGAAACCCTCGCGCTGGGCATCAACATGCCCGCACGCACCGTCATCCTGGAGAAGCTCACCAAGTACAACGGCGAATCCCACGTAGACATCACCCCCGGCGAGTACACCCAGCTGACCGGACGCGCAGGCCGCCGCGGCATTGACATCGAAGGCCACGCGGTCGTCATGTGGCGCCCCGGCATGTCCCCGGAGCACGTGGCAACCCTCGCCTCCACCCGCACCTACCCGCTGAACTCTTCATTCCGCCCCACCTACAACATGGCGGCGAACCTCATCGCCTCCTACGGCGCCGAACGCACCCGCAAAATCCTGGAGTCCTCCTTCGCGCAGTTCCAGGCAGACAAGTCGGTCGTGGGCGTCGCCTCCCGCGTACGCAAAAACGAAAGCGCCCTCGAAGGCTACCGCGAAGCCATGGCATGCCACCTGGGCGACTTCACCGAATACGTACAGCTCAGCCGCCAAATCGCCGAGCTGGAAAAGAAGGCATCCAAGAGCAACGAACGCCACGCACGCGCCCAGGCGCACCACAGCATCCAGCAGCTGTTGCCCGGCGACATCATCTACATTCCGCACGGCCGCTCCCGCGGCTACGCGGTCGTAGTCACCCGCTCCGATTCGCACGCCGACCCGCGCATCGGCATCGTCACCGAGGAGGCGCACCAGCGCACCGCCTCAACCCGCGACTTCGAGGGCGCAATCGAACCGGTCTCGCGCATCAAAATCCCCAAGCGCCTGAGCCTGAAGACCCCCAAGGAACGCCGCGACACCGCAAGCCGCATGCGCCAGGCGCTCTACGACGGCCGCGCCCCGCGTGCGCTCGCGCAGCAGAACATTCCGGCTCGTCAGAACAGTATTGACGCGCAGCTGGAGGCTCTGCAGGCTCAGCTGCGTAACCACCCGTGCCACGGCTGTTCCGACCGCGCGAACCACATGCGTTGGGCTGAGCGCTGGCAGAAGCTCAATTCTGAGACGGAAGGTTTGCGCCGTCAGATTGCGCGCCGCACCAATACGATTGCGCAGGTCTTCAACCGCATTTCGCGCCTTCTGGAGAGCTACGGCTACGTGGAACGCACCGAGGACGGCGAGCTGTCGCTGACCACCGGCGGACAGGCGCTACGTCGCATCTACGGCGAGCGCGACCTGCTGACCGCCCTGTGCCTGGACGCGCACTTCCTCGACGGGCTGGAACCCGCCGCCATCGCTGCAACCGTTGCCGCGCTGACCTACCAGGGTAAGCGCGACGCGGTGGAGTACCTGGCGCACTACCCGCACCCGTCCCTGCGCGCACCCATTGCGACGATTACGCAGCGCCTCGCCGACCTGAACGCCGCCGAGGAACAGTTCAAGGTCAACCCGACCCCCGCCTGCGACTTCGGGCTGGTCGAGCCCATGTACGCCTGGGCGAACGGCGCGCACCTCGCTAAGGCAATCGAGGACACCGGCCTTGCTGCCGGCGACTTCGTGCGCTGGGCAAAGCAGGTACTGGACGCCCTGGACCAGATCGCGCACATCCGCTCCCTGGACCCGGTCATTCGTGCCCGCTGTGAAGAGGCCATCGAGGCGGTACGCCGCGGCGTTGTCGCACTGGACGTCTAACCCGCGCCTAGCGATACATCCCGCCCGAACGGTTCGGGCTACCACCCCCGCGCCTAAGTTGTTCCACGTCATCTAAGGACGAACGAACTACCGCAGGCAGCGGGGGTGCTTCTATACTCGAAAGAGACGCTCAGCTGAGCTACGCGAGCACAATCGAAGTGCCCGCCTTCATGTGCGCTCCGGCGTGCCTCAATGGTGAAAGGATTCTAATGTCTACCCGTATTTTCGTAGATGGTAGCGTGTACAGCCCCGTCGACCCGTACGCAACCGCAATGCTGGTTGAGGACGGCTTCGTCCGCTGGGTTGGCTCCGACTCCGGGGCACGTTCCATTGCCGACGAGTCCGCCACCATCACCGAACTTGACGGCGCCCTGCTGACCCCCGCCTTTGCGCGCGCCCTCGCACCGGTCGCAGGCAAAGAAGCACCCGAAATCCTCGACTACCTGCAGGCATACCGCGCAGCCGGCTACCACACCCACACCGTACTCGCCGGCATGGAAGACGTACCCGACCTCGTCTCCGCACTCAGCTACTACAGCGCCGAACACGGCACCCCCGACATTCGCCTCATCCTCAACGCCACCGGCATTGAAACCGACGAACTCATCAGCGCCATCAAGGCACTGCGCCCCCTCACCGAAGGCGAACGCGCCGTCAAAGGCCTGCAACTGGTCGGCATCTTCGTCGCACCCGACGAGGCACCCGCAGCCGCACAGGTAGCCGAAGACGCCGCACTCCTGCTCTCCATCGACGCATCCACCAGCTTTGCCGACGCCGCCGACGCCGCGCTCGCCGTACGCGGAACCCGCCCCTGGCTCTCCATCCGCCTCGACGCCGCAATCAGCACCCCGCAGGACCCCATCACCGACGAATACCTCACTAAACTGGCAGAAGCACGCATCAACCTCGGCCTCAGCGTCTGCGAACCCGAAGAAGACGAAACCGCCAACGACACCGTCCAGGCACTCCTCGCACACGCCGGGGGAGAAGCACGCGAGTCGGTAGCCTCCGTAGCCCGCCGCGCAAACGCAGCCGGCACCTCCATCGCACTGGGTTCTGATGCTCAGCTGTACGCACCCGGCGCATGGTCCCTCATCCGCGAACTCGTCAACGACGAACACGGCATCTCCGCACGCAGCGCCTTCGCCGCCCTCACCCGCGGCGTATACCGCCTCGCACACGAAGAAAACCCCTTCACCGGCCAGCTCACCCCCGACACCCCCGCATACGTCGCACAATGGCGCGTCGAAGCCCTCATGGTCCAAGCACCCGACTCCCGCGTCGCATCCTGGAGCACGGACCCCCGCGCTCGTATTCCGTTGTTGCCGGTGTTGGATGAAGAGTCTCCTCTGCCCATCCTGGAATCTATTTACACTGAAAGTAACTAATTTTTAGCTTGTCAGAGGCTTTTTAAGGGGTTAAAACCCCTCAATAATTCATTGATCTAGATGTTTACCCGGTATACTGGACATCTACCGGCCTATTTTATATACACCTGTGAGGGAGTAATATGCGCGTTCTAACTGTCATCCCGACGTATAACGAGAAGGAGAACCTGCCCATCGTGGTAGAGCGTCTTCGCAAGGCAGCTCCCGAGGTGGACATTCTCGTGGTGGATGATAACAGCCCCGACGGCACCGGCCAGATTGCTGATGAGCTGTCGGCTAAGGACCCCCAGATTCACGTTCTGCACCGCACCGTTAAGGACGGCCTGGGTGGCGCGTACCTTGCTGGCTTCGATTGGGGCCTTGAGGCAGGCTACGACGTTCTGATTGAGATGGACGCTGACTGCTCGCACCAGCCTGAGCAGCTTCCTTCTCTGGTTCGTGCCGTGGAGGCGGGCGCTGACCTGGCTATTGGTTCGCGTTACGTTCCCGGCGGCAAGACCAAGAACTGGCCGGCCCACCGCCAGATTCTCTCTCGCGGCGCTAACCTGTACACCCGCCTGATTCTGGGCACCTCCATCAAGGACATTACCGCTGGTTTCCGCGCGTACCGCCGTGAGGCTCTGCAGCGTCTGAACCTGGACGGTATTGACTCGAAGGGTTACGTGTTCCAGGTTGATCTGGCGTGGCGTTCCGAGCAGGCTGGTCTGAAGATTGTTGAGGTTCCGATTACCTTCGTTGAGCGTGAGATTGGCGCTTCGAAGATGGACGGCAACATCATCTTTGACTCGATGTCTAAGGTGACTCGCTGGGGTCTGACCAACCGCGTTCAGAAGCTGAAGAAAGCTCTGGGCAAGTAACTCGTTCTGAGACTTATACAAAAGACCGGGGCAGATACATAACGTATCTGCCCCGGTCTTTTTCTGTTTTCTCTGGCGCTCTTTCCTGGCTCACGTACCGACGCGAACCACCACCAACAAAAGAAGCCCGCTCTCAGAGCGCAAGCGGCTCCTAGCGGGCTTCTATAGCCTTTCTACGGCGTGTCTACGGTGCTTTTAGAGCGCGTAGTGCTTGCGGTAGTATTCCAGGCGGTCTTCCAGGGTCTTTTCCAGCTCTTCGATGCTGCGGCGTTCCATGAGCATGTCCCAGTGGGTACGTGCGGGCTTCTCTTCTTCGGCGTCTGCGGTGGAGTCGCCGTTGACGAGGTATGCTTCCTTGCCGGACTTTGCGGTCCAGACCGAGGGGATTTCGGCTTCTGCCGCGAAGGTCACGAAAACGCGGTCACCGTCTGCGGTACGGTATTCGACGCGCTGGCGGGGCGCGGGCTGTACGTTCGATTCGGTTTCCATCGACTGGGAACCCAGGCGCATACCGCGCAGGCTACGATCGCTCATTTTTCCTCCAGTGTCGTCGGGTGCGCTCTTTGGCGCTTTAGGCATAACGTTGGGCGGGGGAGAGCTATTCCCTCGAACGTTTACAAAACATCCATTATATCGGTAATAGTCTCCACCCGCCCAGCGTGGTGGTGTTTATTCGGCGTGATTTTTGGTGATTCACGCCTTTTTATGCGTTAGATTTCGCGTTTAGCCGTTGATGCCGTAGCTTCCGGGTGCCTGCGGTGCGCTCTTGGGTGCCTCTGCTGCGGGCTTCTTGGGTGCGTCCGCAAGGTCGGATGCGGGCAGGGTGCCGAACGCGTTGCCCAGGCCGCGCAGTGCATCGCCGAGTTCGGTCGGGATGAACCAGAGCTTGTTGGCGTCGCCTTCGGCGAGCTTGGGCAGGGTCTGCAGGTACTGGTAGGTGAGCAACTGCTGGCTGGGGTTGGATTCGTGGATTGCGGCGAAGACCTTCTGCACGGCTTCGGCTTCACCGTTTGCGCGCAGGATTGCGGACTGTGCGTCACCTTCCGCACGAAGGATCTGTGCCTGCTTTTCGCCCTCTGCACGCAGGATGGCTGCGCGGGATTCACCTTCTGCGGTCAGAATGTCGGACTGCTTCTGGCCTTCTGCGGTGAGGATTGCGGCGCGGCGGTCACGCTCTGCACGCATCTGCTTCTCCATGGAGTCCTGGATGGACACCGGGGGCTGGATTTCCTTGATGTCCACGCGGGAGACGCGCAGGCCCCAGCGGCCGGTGGTGGAGTCGAGTACTCCTCGCAGTTCCGCGTTGATCTGGTCGCGGGAGGTGAGGGTCTGCTCCAGGTTCAGGCCACCGACGACGTTACGCAGGGTTGCGCTGGTCAGCTCGTCCACGGCGCGAATGTAGTTGGTGATTTCGTAAGTTGCCGAGCGGGGGTCGGTGACCTGGAAGTACACGACGGTGTCGATGCCGACCACGAGGTTATCTTCGGTAATCACGGACTGCGAGGGGAAGGAAACGACCTGTTCGCGCAGGTCGATGAGGGGCAGCACGCGGTCAACTACGGGGATGACGATGTGCAGGCCGGGGTTGAGAACGGCGTGGAACTTGCCCAGTCGTTCGACGATGCCGGCTCGTCCCTGCGGGATGACGCGCACGGTCTTGGCGAGCATCGTCAGCACGAAGAGGATGAGTAGGACCGTCAGAATAAGGCTGATAGGCATTGTTTCTCCTTATCGGTGAATTATATGGTGTGTTTTTTGGGGTATCTGAACCTGCTTTTGGAGCCGGTATTCAGATGGGTCTTAGTCAGATGATCTTAGTCATGGGGGAGAGGCTCTACGATTGCGGTAGCACCCTCAATGGCTCGTACCCTCGCGTGTGATCCTGCTACGAGCGTTCCGGAGGCGGTGCGCGCCGTCCAGGTGTCGCCAGCTAGTACAACCAAACCAGTTTCACTAGTCACATCTTGAGTGACGCGCACCTCAGCGCCAACGAGTGCTTCAGCATTAGTGACAGCTCCGGTGGCTGATTTATTGAGCTTTTTCAGCAGCGGCGGGCGCAGACCAAGAACCAGAATCAGGCAGATCACCACGAAAATAACGGTTCGAATCAGCATGTTATCCACGAAGGGCGATATTGCTGCGGTGATGCCTGCGCTAATCGCCAGCATGAGAAAGAACAGGTCGAGGCTGAGCATTTCTATGACGGCGAAAACGAGGGCGAGTGCAACCCAGAGTGTCCAGGGTGTCTCAAAGAGCCAATCCACGAGTTTTCTCCTTTGGTGTACATCAACCGGCGTGGTTGACGTTGAATCTGCACACGAGGCGACAGCACCTTCGTGATGCGGGGTATATCCATTATTTCAGGTGGATTGAGTGCTGGCGACAGTTCTGGCGACCGGGTGAGGTTAATACATGAACTGTTAAGACTTTATTTAGATACGGGGAATCTTGGGTTCATTCCAGACCTCCCTAAAAAGCCGATAATATACATTATGTAAAGTAGACCTATTTTTCACTACCCCACCGGCTGCTCACCGGTGCTTTCTACGCTCTAGCTGGCACGGGTCGAACTGCGGTCCCCGTAATGCGACTGTTGCGACTACGCTCTTCCGTCCGCGGTTCTGAGCTCCGTGAGCCTCGCACCTTTCTCTGCGCTCCGCGCACCTCAGCTAGCAGTACGCTCGCATGCCCCGAACCTTCGGGTTCCTCAACGCCTCCCGTTAAACGACAAGCACCCGAGACGAGCTCACACCATCCGGTGCGCCCCATCTCGGGTGCCTATCATCAGCTACTGGGCTTCTCTATTCTGCGTGCTTGGAGCTGAACTCTACCCATGCGTTGAGCACGCGCTCTGCTGCACCGGATGCAATAGATTCGCGTGCATCAGCCAACGCCTGAGTGAAGCGGGCTTCAAAGCTTTCGCCGTTGGTCGGGCGGTACGCGACCAGGCCAGCGGCAGCGTTCATCACCACAGCGTCGTGAATGGCGCGCAGCGGGCTCTTCGGGGCCTCGCCCTCCCCCGCCAAAATTGCACGGAAAACGCCCGCGTTGTACTCGGCGTCGCCGCCACGCAACTGCTCCAGCGGTGCGTTCTGCAGACCGTACTCGGTCGGGTCAAAACGGTACTCGGTCAGTTCGCCGTCTACAGCCTCCCACAGGCGGCTCGTGGTGGCGATGGTCAGCTCATCCAGGCCGTCATCGCCGCGGAAAATCAGGGCGTGATCGCCGCGCTCCGCGAAGACGTGAGCCATCTTCTCAGCCATGACCGGGTTCGCAACGCCGATAGCCGAGGACTTCACGCGAGCCGGGTTCGTCATGGGGCCCAGGTAGTTGAACGCGGTCGGAATGCCCAGCAGGCGGCGGGTCGGGCCCACGTGGCGCATTGCCGGGTGGAAGGTCATCGCAAACAGGAACGTGATGCCGGTCTCGCGAGCGCATTCGGCGACTGCGGGAATGGGCATGTCGAGGCGGATTCCGAGGGCTTCGAGGACGTCTGCGGAGCCGGATTTGGAGGTGGAGGCGCGGTTGCCGTGTTTGACGACGGTGGCGCCGGTGCCTGCGATGACGAGGGCTGCCATGGTGGAGATGTTGACGGTGTTTTGCTGGTCGCCGCCGGTGCCGACGATGTCTACGGCGTGGGGGTCGATGTCGACGGTTTCGGCTTTGGCGATCATGCCGGCTGCGAGTGCGCCGAGTTCTTCGGGGGTTTCGCCTTTGGAGTGGAGGGCGGTGAGGAAGGATGCGAGGATCGGCTGTTCGGTTTGGCCGGTCATGATTTGGTCCATTGCCCAGGCGACTTCGGTGTCGGTGAGGTTTTGGTGTTTGACGAGCTGGTTGAGGATGTATTTCCAGGTGATTTCGTGCGTAGTCATGTGTTAAGTGTAAAACCCCCGCCGCGTATCTGCATGGTTGGGTGCAGTATGCGAGACGGGGGTTTGTTAGGCGTGTTGCACCGTGGGGTGCTTAGCGCTGGGGTGTCTTCGGTTTAGTGGAAGGAGTCACCGCATGCGCAGGAGCCTGCTGCGTTGGGGTTGTCGATGGAGAAGCCCTGCTTTTCGATGGTGTCTTCGAAGTCGATGGTGGAGCCGTCGAGGTAGGGTGCGCTCATCTTGTCGACAATGACTTCTACGCCGTCGAAGTCGCGGACTGCGTCGCCGTCGAGGACGCGCTCGTCGAAGTAGAGCTGGTAGATGAGGCCGGAGCAGCCGCCGGGCTGGACGGCGATGCGCAGGCGCAGGTCGGTGCGGCCTTCCTGTTCGAGGAGGGCGCGGACCTTGGTCTGTGCTACTTCGGTGAGGTTGACGCCGTGGGTCGGCAGTTCGGTGGTGGTTTCACTCATTGGTGTTGTCCTTTTGTTTTGTTGGTTGCCCGGGTGCGCCACTGTGGGTGCGTGTGGGCGTTTTAGCCTTCACGATACGCGCCGGGGAGAGCTGAGCACAACCTAGGGTGTGCATAGTTCGCCGGGGGCGTGAGCGTTTGCGTGGGGGCTTTATAAGTAATTCTGCTTCTAGGATACCGAAAAAGTGGGGGTTGGGGTTTGGTGGCCCTTCTCCCCCACTTTTTGCGGGTTGGTTTAGCGAGCGCGTTCTGCGCGGCTGTCCCCTGGTGAGCGCGGGTATCTCTAGCGTCTCTAGCGAACGACTAGCGAGCGCCGAGTGCGCTCAGCAGTAGCGCCTCCGCGAGGATTGCGTTCTTGAAGTCCGGGATGTAGAGGGACTCGTTGGCGCTGTGTGCGCGGGTGTCGGGGTCTTCTACGCCGGTGACGAGGATCTGTGCCTGCGGGAAGAGGTCCTTGAGGTCGGAGATGAACGGGATGGAGCCGCCCATGCCGGTCTGTACGGGTTCGACGTCCCAGGCGGTGCGCATTGCGTCGAGGGCGGTCTGTGCGCCGTCTGCGTCGACTTCGGTGGCGAAGGGCATGCCGGAGTCTACGGCGGTGTAGTTCGCCTGGGCGCCGTGGGGTGCGTGTGCCTTGATGTGTTCGGTGAGTGCGCGGTGTGCGTTTTCGGGGTTGTCGCCGGGGGCTAGGCGGGTGCTGATGCGTGCGCGGGATACGACGGCGAGGGTGTTGGAGGAGGTTGCGATGGAGGGGATGTCCATGCCGATGACGGAGATTGCCGGCTGGGTCCACAGGCGGGATGCAACACTACCGGTGCCTGCCAGGGGTACGGTGTCGAGGATGCCGGAGTCGTTGCGGAAGTCTGCTTCGGCGTATTCGAGTTCGGGTTCGGGGGCGCGGTGCAGGCCTTCGACGGCTACGGCACCGGTGGCGTCATGCAGGGTGGCGAGTAGCTGCGCCATGAGGGTGTGTGCGTCGAGCATGGGGCCGCCAAACATGCCGGAGTGGATGGCATGGCTGCCGACGCGCACCTCGATGTCGCCGGATGCGACGCCGCGCAGGCAGGTGGTCAGTGCGGGTACGCCGGCACGCCAGTTGGCGGAGTCTGCGACCACGATGTAGTCGGCGGACAGTTCCTCACGGTAGGTGTTGAGGAAGGAGACGAAGGAGGGCGAGCCTGCCTCCTCTTCGCCCTCAATGAAGAGCTTTACGCCGAGTTTGAAGTCCTCGCCGAGAGTTTCGTTGAGGGCTGCGAGCGCGGCGAGGTGCACGAGGATACCTGCCTTGTCATCTGCTGCGCCGCGGCCGTAGAGTCGGTCGCCCTTGCGGGTGGCGACGAAGGGGTCGGTGTCCCACAGGTCGAGGTTGCCGGCGGGCTGCACGTCGTGGTGGGCGTAGAGCAGGATGGTCGGGTAGCCTTCTGCGGCGGGGCGGGAGGCGATGACGGCGGGCATGCCTTGCTTTTCGGTGCCGTCTGCGGTGGTGTAGGTGGCGCGTTCGATGCGTACGTTGTCGAAGCCTGCCTTGGTTGCGAGCGCGGCGACTGCCTCGGCGCTACGGTCTACCTGGGTGAGGTCGTGCGATTCCCAGGCGATGGAGGGAATGGCGACGAGCTCGGTGAGGGTCTGCAGGGTTGCTTCGAAGTTTTTGGTGACGGCGTCGCTGAGGGCGCTGTGGTGGGTGAATTCAATAGTCATGTTTCTACCTTACCCCCATCCTTACCCCTGCTGGCGGGCGGTTGGGTTCGTTTCAGTTGCTGGTGTGCGCTTGTGGGGGCGGGTTTGGTGTGTGCCGTTCGGGTATGATGGGAGGGTGTTTGGTCGTAAGAAAGAGAAGGCTGAAGCGGAAGCTGTTCAGCCGCAGGTTGTAGAGGAGCCTCAGGCTCCGGTTAATCCGAAGTTCACCCCGAAGAAGGGCCGTCCTACTCCTTCGCGTAAGGAGCAGCAGGCGGCTCGTCGTCAGCCTCTGGTTGTTAATGACCGTAAGGAGGCGAAGGCTCGTGAACGTGAGGCGATGGCGAAGGCTCGTGAGCGTCAGAATGATGCGTTGATGGGTGGCGATCAGCGTTACCTGCCCGCCGTGGACCGTGGTGCGCAGCGTCGTTATATCCGTGATTATGTGGATGCGCGCCGTAACCTTGGCGATTTTATGCTGGCTGTGCTGCTGGTTCTGCTCATTGGTGGCTGGATTGCTCAGGGTGTGTCTGGTACGTCTTCTGCGGCGGCGCCGATTTATTACGGTTCCGTCTACGCAATGTATGCGCTGATGATTCTGTGGGTTGTTGACTACTTCATTTTGTGGCGCAGCCTGAAGAAGAAGCTGATTGCGAAGTTCGGCGAGGTTCAGCGCGGTTCTGGCATGTATGCGTTTAACCGTGTGATGATGATTCGTCGTATGCGCCGCCCGGTTCCGATGGTGAAGTACGGCGAGTACCCGCACTAAGTCGTTAGTGCCTTATAGGTGCTTGGGGAGAGGTCTTGAATGTTCAGGCCTCTCCCCTATTTTTATGTTCTTACGCGACTCTCTTACGTGAGAAGCCACATGTGTTTCGAGAAGCCACTTCTTTGGTGGCTTTTCGAAACACATGTGGCTTTTGGGCGTATAACCGTGGCTAGACGCCGGTACGGTTAGGCTTCGATTCGGGAGTAGAGGATCTGCCATTTGCCGTCGCGGTGTTCGAGGGCGAAGATGTAGATTTCTTCTTCCTTGTCGCTGCTCCAGGTTTCTTGGTGGCCGTCGGGTTCCACTTCGGTGTGTTTGTCCCATTCGTGGTTGGTTTTCAGGTAGTAGGTTTGATGGTCGTCGCTCCGGGGTATGCCGGCGGGTTCGAAGTGTTCGATGCCGTCGATGACCCATCCACCGCGCTGGTAGAGCGCTTCTATTTCCCGATAGATTTTGAGTTCTCCGTCGTTTGAGGTGGAGAGGAATTCGCGGGCTTTGCTGTAGTCGCCGGTTTGGACGCCGTAGTTGATCCACTGGTTCCAGGCGTCCATGGTTTTGAGGATGCCGTCGGGGGTCTTGGCGCGGTATCCGTTTTCGGGGGCGTTGGGTTTGGGGACGTTCTGGGCGGGGCCTTTGGCATCTGCTTTACGGTATTCGTCGTTACCGGCGTTGTTGCCGGCGCTACTGCTTGGGCTGCTGTTGGTGGCAGGCTTGCCGGAGGCTGTGGATCCGTCTCCTGCAGTTGTGATGTCGTGCGGCACGCAGGCGGCGAGTAGGGTGCTGAGGGTGATGAGTGTGCCTCCGGTCAGCATTGAGCGGCGGTTCAGCATGTTGGGGTTCATGGTTAGCCCTCCACGTGTTCGTAGTTCATGATCTCCCACTTAACACCATTATGCTTCAGCACGAACTTAAACGTGTCATTGGTCTTATCCTCATTCACCCAGCTACGCGAGCTACCATCAGATTCAACATAAATCTCACGATCCCAGTGACGATACGCCTTCCAAAAATACGTCTCCCCACCCTCAGACCACGGCGCACCATCAGCCTCAAAATAGTCAACTCCACCAATAATCCAACCGCCGCTAGCGTAAAGATCCTCAACATCGGCATATGCCTGCAACTCATCTTTAAACTCCGACGACACAAACTGACGAGCCACGGAATAATCACCAGTCTCGGTGCCATAGTTAGCCCACTCAACCCACGCCTTAAGGGTCTTACGCATACCTTCAACAGACTTCTCACGGTACCCATCTTCTGGCTCAGCAGGCTTGGGTACATTCTGCGCATTGCCGTACTTATCAGCAGGGCGATACTCACCATCCGGTGCCTTCGAGCCGCCCGAATAGCCGCGAACACTGGACGGAGTGGCTGATGCAGAAGCAGTTTCAGATGCCGAAGCCGAATCACTCGGCGCCGCGGTTGCGGTAGCTGCCGCCTCGTTACTAGCCTGCTGGCCACACGCCGCAAGCAGAGCGGACGCACCCAAGAAAGTAACGCCACTCAACATTGCGCGGCGACTCAACACATCAGAATCCTTCAAAAATTTCTCCACGATTAATTATCCACGCCTTCGTAGCCTATAATTTCCCATTTCTGACCGTTGTGCTTTAGCTCAAGTTTATAAGTGTCGTTAGTTTTATCTTCATTGGTCCAAGAGCGCCAACTACCATCAGCCGCGACATAAATCTCCTTTTCCCAGACATGGTAAGCCTTCCAAAAATAAGTCTCCCCGTCCTCAGACCACGGCGCGCCATCAGCAGTCAAGCTTTCAATACCATCAATCACCCAACCACCATGCTGGTAAAGCCTCTCGACACCCTCATAAGCCTCCAACTCGCTCTTAAAAGTCGGCGACACAAACTGACGAGCCATCGAATAATCACCAGTCTGCACGCCATAATTACCCCATTTGACCCAAGCGTCCAAAGTCTTACGCATACCTTCAACAGACTTCTCACGGTACCCGTCTTCAGGCTCAGCAGGCTTGGGCACGTTCTGCGCCGGACCGTACTTATCAGCCGGGCGATACTCACCATCGGGTGCCTTTGAACCGCCCGAATAGCCTCGGACAGTAGACGGGGTTGCGCTCGCCGAAGGCGACTCAGATGCCGCTACAGACGCCGAAGCGGTCTCGCTCGGCACGGCAGTAGAAGAAGCTGCCGCCTCATTATTTGCCTGCTGGCCACACGCCGCAAGCAGGGCCCCCAGGCCCACAAATGCGCCGCTACCCAGCAGGGTACGGCGATGAATTCGGGTACGGTCAAGAAAGGTACGAGGCTCCAAGACGGTGCGCTCCTATCGTCGGTGATGGTGTGTATGCACTTATCAGGCTGGTAAAAATGGTGTCGTTACTTGACCGCCGGAAGAACCCAGCCGCGTAGCGTACCCGACAGGTGCAACAATGCGCCGCGGGAGGCTACATATAAAACCCTACCGCATATTTACAGTCGTTTGCTTTGCAATGGGTGTAATAGCAACGAATCGCCACCATTCGGACAATTCAATGCTTTATATATCAAATAATTATATGAATATTGAGCAATGAACGATAAAGCTAAAACCTGACACATTTATTGTCTTGAAATAAATACTTAAGACGGAAAAGGTGGGACATGTCTACATGCAGACACGCCCCACCTCAATCAAAGATTAAATTTTCCAGATTACATTAAAGCCACGCTTTGCCATCTTTTCAGCTCGCCCTTCAAAGAGCTTCGGCTCCCAAGTATCTGATATTTCAAAAATCTCCGGAGTATCATTATTATAAAATTTCATTAATGTTGAAACTTTATCCTTTACCGCACTATTGCCCAATTTTCGATTAACGCTTTCATGCAGAAGCATCAAGTTACCAATATTATCAGCAACTTCACCTTCTAGACTCCTGGGATATATATGTTCAATGTTAACAAAGTCTCCTGGCTTTCCTCGCAAATTAGGCTGATACTTTGAAAGAACATATTTCACGATCCTGTTATCTCCACTTGCGGGTTCAAAGTTTCGCATCGCAAAGTAATCTTGACCATTTAGTGCGGCAGAACGCTTTCCCTCGACATATTTAAGGGACTTAAACTTTTCAATAAAGTTATCTTCGTCAACCCCGCGTTTCTCAAGAAGATTCTTGAAATCAGTCTCCATATCTTTCAATATACCTCTAATTTCATTTTTCTTCTTATTGATTAGATCAATATCCCCACCATCATCTTCCATGGTTTTCATGGTTATTCTATCTACAGCCTTATCATAAATCCGCACAATGGCATTAGTTGGCAGCTTAAAAATGCCGTTATACAAGAAATGGAATTTTTCGAGCATATTAAAAACGTCAACAGCAACCTTGATACCAAGTAGCGGCTTCTCTCCATTTCCATTATGAGAATTAATGCATAGCCTGAGTAGCAAGTAAGCAAATGTTGCATGTTGCTTAATTCCCATAAGATTCAAAGCACTTAGAGGATCGACAATCTTTCCCATCTGATTCTTTTTACTCTTATCGTTAGAGCTAATGTCACTATCTACATAAAAATTGGGATCATAAACAAGTCGATATATTTTTGCTTCTTTCTCTATAGAGTTAATGAATTTATCGACACTTACCTCATTAGAAAGCGCCTTCTCATAGTACCTAAAAACATTTTTCTGGTTCAGGGTCTTTTTGGAATCACCTACTCCAGCAAAACCAAAAACACGCGCGTAAGCTATAAAGAACCTATCCTCATCAATCTCCCCCTTGTTAGATGAAACCCAGTCATCAGGGCTTTTTTCAGCATGCTTACTGTATATACCAGAAAGAATACTCATAGTTTCTTTCCAGACGATACTCAGGGAATCCAGTGATTTATCATGCATTTTACGAAGTACATGACTCTTGATAAGGTCTGCGTTAGTTAGGGGGACACCCCTATCATTTAGAGTCATGAAAATATTATAGGCAGAGTATATATCATTCAATTTTATATCAACATAGGTTAGGAGATATATCTTATTCCTGAGAGAAATTAGAGCATCTGCTTTTTGAGTAGGCGTAGATAAATCACTAACAATATTTTCGATATATGAAGTAAATTTTTTATAAGCGTTTTTGAGGGTAAACCCAGGAACCTTCTTATTGCTTGACTTCAAGGAAACTAAATCCTTGTAAAATTCATTCCATGCAGTGTTATTCTTCGGTCCCCTTAGGAGCTGTTCAAGGGTAACGGTGTCTTTTGCTTTATCTGAGTTATGCCCTAATTTAGGATACCTGTGCTTACGCTTAAATTTGCTTGAAGGATATAGAAACTGATCAACGTCATCAAATAAAATTTCTAAATCTTCAACACCTTCATCTCCATCTTCTTGGCTTTCCTTCACGGATTCATTAAAAGCGAAGTCACGCAAAGCACAAAGTAGAATGAGTGTCGTCGTTATTCTTTGCTGTCCATCAACTATAGAACGGCGCTTTACCTTAGCATCCCTATCTCCAATGCCTCTATATTCATCATCATATGAAATGATTGAGCCAATAAAATGGTAGCTATTTTCATCATCTATATCAATATTGTTGATATCTTTAAAGAAATCGTCTAGGTTATCATCGCCCCAGGCGTAAGACCTTTGAAAATCTGGAATTCCATATGCATAACCATCATCCAAAAATTCCAATACATTTCTTATATTGCTATCAATACCTTTTCCTGACATTATATCTCCTTTGAAGGTGTAATGTAGTGGCGCAATCATCGGTGCTGCACCACTCTGATAGTACTATCGCTCCAGGTCAGGGTGCAATCCACAACACACCAAACGCTAACAGAATCTCAAGTAAAACTTCAGACCCCCTCCCCCAGATACCAACACAACCGCCTCTTACACGTTGAGCAGGCACACAAAAGGGGCACCGCCTCCACCCCCTACGGGTAGAGAACGGTGCCCCCTTCAGCACAACGGGGAGCATAAAGCTCCCGCCTGTAAACCCTTTAGCGGCGAGCGCGGCGCAGCTTCACCAGGCCGCGGTTAATGTGTGCCGCCCAGAGCGGACCCTCATACAGGAACGCAGTGTAGCCCTGCACCAGGTCAGCGCCAGCGTCCAGGCGCTCCTGCACATCCTCGGCGGTGGTCACGCCACCAACCGAGATGATGGCGAGGTCGTCGCCGATTTCGCGCTTGAGCAGGCGCAGCACCTCCAGGGAGCGGGGCTTCAGCGGTGCGCCGGAGAGGCCGCCAGCACCGATTTCCTTGACCTTAGTCATGTCGCTGGTCAGGCCCAGGCCCTCGCGGGCAATAGTGGTGTTGGTGGCGATAATGCCGTCCAGCTTCAGCTCCTTAGCAAGGGCTGCCACCTCGATAACGTCCTCATCGACCAGGTCCGGTGCGATCTTCACGGTCAGGGGCACGTGGCGGTTGGGGCATACGCGGTCTGCCTCTTCACGCACGGCGGCAAGCAGCGGGCGCAGCGACTCGATAGCCTGCAGGGTGCGCAGACCCGGAGTGTTCGGGGAAGAAACGTTGACGACCAGGTAGTCTGCCTGCGGTGCCAGGGTGCGGGTAGAAATCAGGTAGTCCTCGATAGCGTTCTCAAGCTCGACGACCTTGGTCTTGCCGATGTTCACGCCGATGACCGGGCGTACGGCGCCGCGGTATTCGGTTTCGAGGTCTGCGCGGGCGGCGGCAACGCGCGGGCCAGCCGCTGCGGCACCGTCATTGTTGAAGCCCATGCGGTTGATAACCGCCTTATCTTCCACGAGGCGGAAGAGGCGCGGCTGCGGGTTGCCGGGCTGCGCCTGACCGGTGATAGTACCGATCTCGACGTGGCCGAAGCCGATACCAGCCAGCGCGGCAATGCCCTTACCGCCCTTGTCGAAGCCAGCAGCCAGACCGAACGGCGAGGGGAAAGTAATACCCATGACGGTGGTTGCCAGTTCCGGTGTAGGCTGGAAGTACTTGCGCAGCGCACGGGTGATGCCGACGTTGCGCAGGGTCTGAACGCCCCAGAAGCCGACGTGGTGTGCCTTCTCGGGGTCCATGCCCTTGAAGAAGATGTTGAAGAAGGTCGGGTAGATGCGCATTTGTTCTCCCTAAGGTTGGAGGGTGTGGGTGGTTTATGGGGCTATGAGCCGGGTGTACCAGGGGCTACTTGTCGTTGGCAACAGCGTCGACTGCGCCACCGTAGCGGCGGTCGCGGCGCGCGTACTCTTCGACAGCCTCCCAGAGGGTGCGGCGGTCAACGTCGGGCCAGAGCACGTTCATGAAAATCATCTCGGCGTAAGCGCTCTGCCAGAGCAGGAAGTTCGAGATGCGCTGCTCACCGGAGGAACGCAGGAACAGGTCAACGTCGGGCAGGTCGGGCTCGTCCAGGTACTTCTGGATGGTCTTTTCGGTAATGTTGCCGGGCTTGATCTTGCCCGCCACAGCGTCCGCTGCGATAGCTGCCGCCGCGTCAGCGATTTCTGCGCGGCCGCCGTAGTTCACGCACATGGTGAGGGTGCAGACGGTGTTATTGATGGTTTCGCGCTCGCAGTGTTCGAGCTCTTCGATGACGTTCTTCCACAGCTTGGGTCGGCGGCCAGCCCAGCGGATGCGCACACCCCAGGTCTTGAGGGTCTCCAGCTGACGCTGCAACACCTCGGTAGAGAAACGCATAATGAACGCGACCTCACTGGGTGAGCGCTTCCAGTTTTCGGTGGAGAACGCGTAGGCGGTCACGTACGGGATGCCCATCTCGATAGCGCCCGCAACGACGTCCAGCAGTGCCGCCTCGCCGGCGCGGTGGCCCTCGGTGCGGGGCAGGCCGCGTTCGTTTGCCCAGCGTCCGTTACCGTCCATGACGACGGCGACATGCTGCGGAATGAACTTCTTCGGAATCGGCGGAGGGGTTGCCCCGGTGGGGTGCGCGGGCGGGGGTACGGGCTGGGTGCGTGCCATGTGTGCCTTTCTTCCCTGGCGGGGTTCTCCCCCGGGGTCGTTTGCCTAGATATGCGCCAGAAATAAACGCTGGCGTGCTGTTAGCTATTTTACCGTGACACAGCGCGCATGGGCGGGTGCTTCGGGGTTTATTTTGTCCTCCGTTTGACGCACGGCTGACGCATAATCGCCGCACCGGCGTGCATCTTTTACGATGCAGGAATTTCTGCCTCGAGGGCGCTCGCCGTTTTGAGGGGGTGTTCGAGCAGGTTCTGGGTGGTTTTCAGGTAGAGACCCAGAATTTTGGAGGCGACCGGCACCGGCGCCGCATCAATAGTCGCCCAGGCGCGCGGATCCGCCGATGCGGTGGCGAGCGCGTAGCCGAGCTCTTCGGCACGCAGGCCGGTCAGGGGCGTGTCGGTAGCGGGCGCGCATTCGGGGCAGAGGATTGTGTGGTGCCCGTAGGTGTGGGCGGTATGGAAGGCAATGTACCTTCCGCTTCCACCTGCAGTGTTGGGGACGTTGTCTGCACCGGTATTTTCTGCGCCGTCCGCGTCCTGGCTCTCTGCGTTCACGAGCGGGTTACCGCATCGGGTGCAATTCTCACCGATGAGCGGCCAACCGGCGGCGTTCATGCTGCGCGCCAGGTACCGGGTCAGAATCCTCTGCGGCACATGCTGCCCGTGCGCGAGCGCGGCAAGCGCCCCGTGAGTCAGGGTGTAAATGTCGGCGGTGCTATCGGTGTCTTTGGTGAGTGCTTCTGCCAGTTCGGCGATGGTGGAAGCGCACGTGTACGCATCGTAGTTCGCCATAATCGGCGCGGTGTAGGCGTGCAGAGTCGCCGCCTGGGTGATAGTGTGCAGGTTCGTTCTGCCGCGGCTGAAAGACAGGTCGGTGTGCATGAACGGTTCGAGTCGCCCACCGAACTTGGAGGTGGGTTTGCGTACAGCCTTGGCGACTGCGTGGGTGATTCCTCCGTCGCGGGTGAGCATGATGATGATGCGGTCGGTTTCGCCGAGTTTTTGGGTGCGGAGGATGAGGGCGGCATCGCGCCAAGTGCGGGGTTCGCTCACGGGTATCTCCGTTCTCGGTACATGCTCGGTGGGTATCTGGTGGGTAGGTTTTCTGCGGCCGCTCAGTGGAACTCAAACAAGAGCCGCGCGGGTGTTGCGGGTACGGTTCGACCCCTGCCGTATTACCCCGCATAGGGGGTACCGGTCAGGGGTCGGTCCGTAACGTATGGGCGAGGATTTAGTCCTCGTACTCAATATCGTCGTCGATGTCGTCTTCATCGTCGAGGATTTCTTCGAGGTCGTCCTCGTCTTCATCACCGTAGACGCTCAAGGGGGTGACCTCGTTGTGAGCCTCGAAGAGGGCATCTTCGTAGGCTTCGAAGGCGTTGGCGATTTCTACGTACGCCTCATCGACGGCGGGGTCGTGCTCGCCGGTTCGGTTTACGACGGCGGTCAGGTGCGCCTCCAGCGCGTCAAGGAGGCGGGTGAGTTCGGTGCGAGGATCAATGCTCATGCCATTTATTCTACTACCTACAGGCCGATGGTGTGCGCCGGGCGGTCATACGGCGGTTTAAACGCAGAACTATGAACGGGCGCGGCAGGTCAATCGGCAGGTAAATTCGGTGCCGTGAAGAGAACACCAAATCCAGAGCGGTAAGCCCGGTTAGTCAAGCCAGGCTGGGCAAGCCAAGCATGCACGCGGCACATCAAGCCCCGCATAAAAACCTTACAGACACAGCGAACCCGCCGTCCCCAGCTTCCCCACTCCTCAAGGGAGCAGGTGCCGGGTGCGGCGGGTTCTTCTGTCGGTTAGCTCAGCTTGACGCTGCGCCTACTGAATGTTTGCTTCTTGCGGGTTGAGCCCGAGAGAATGAGAAGCCGGGGTTTTAGAAGCCCAGGGATGCTGCGGATGCGCGGATTGCCTCAGCGGATGCCTTCAGCTGTGCCAGCTCAGCCTCGTTCATGGGGACCTCGAGCACGCGCTGGATGCCCTCACGGTTCACGATGGTGGGCAGGGACAGTGCAACGTCCTTGAAGCCGTACAGCTCGCCTGCAATGGTGGTGGAGACGGGCAGCACTGCGTTCTGGCCGCCGAGGAATGCCTCAGCGATACGTGCACCGGAGATACCGATTGCGTAGTTGGTGGAACCCTTGCCCTCGATGACCTTGTATGCTGCGCGCATAGCTTCGGTTGCCAGCTCTGCACGGACCTCTTCAGTGAAGAGCTGCTTGCCGTCCTGCTCCCACTCGGTCAGGGGAACCATACCGATGTTTGCTGCGGACCAGACGGGGAACTCGGAGTCACCGTGCTCACCAACAACGTTTGCGTGAACGCTCTTGATGGAGACGCCAGCCTTGTTAGCGATCAGCCAACGCAGGCGGGAGGAGTCCAGAACGGTACCGGAGGACAGCACGCGGTTTGCGGGCAGGCCGGTAATCTTCTGAGCCACGATGGTGAGAACGTCACAGGGGTTGGTGACGAGCATGATAATCGCGTTGGGTGCTACGGACAGGATGTTCGGCAGCAGCTTCTCGAGGATTGCGACGTTTGCGCCTGCCAGTTCGAGGCGGGGCTGGCCGGGCTTCTGGCGAGCACCAGCGGTGATGATGACCATGTCGCAGTCGCGCAGCAGTTCGATGTCGTCGCCACCGGTTACGGTTGCTTCGTGTGCGAACATTGCGCCGTGTGCGATGTCCAGTGCTTCAGCGTGTGCGCGCTTGCCGTCGATGTCGTACAGGACGATTTCGTCTGCGGAGCCGCGGACCATAGCTGCGTATGCGGTTGCGCTACCGACGCCGCCTGCACCGATGACGCCGAGCTTGGTGGGGTTGTTGACACCGTTCATTGCTGTATGCCCTCTTTTCGTGAGAGTTATCCGTGTGGTGCGAGAGGATTCTCGCGGGGTTTATAAGGAAGCGGGTGTGTGCCTCAGAGTTGAATTTCCTTAGAGTGGGTGTTCTTCCCCGGTGGGCTCGCTTCGTTACTTTCTATTATGCCGCAGATTCTGCGTTTTGTGTTGGATTATTTTGCTTTTTTCGATGGGTGCTGGTGACTTTATGGGCTATGAGGGGTGTTTTTCACTCACAAAACCAAATAATGACGTTCTGACCTTTTGAGCAAGGTCACATGTCGCTAAAGTAACCCTCCACATCTACCGCACCTCCGGAAGCCTCAAAATCGGCACGGACCGCCTGAGCCAACTCGTCATCAACCAGGAAGTCCAAAGCCACAGAAGCCAACCCGAATGCCGCATCCAGGGCAGCATCCGCCGCCGCCGGAGTGTCCGCACAGTGCGCGAACTCCACCGTATGCATACCGGTTCCCTCCGGCGCAATCTGAATGAGCGGATGAATACCGGGCACACGCAGGCTCACATTACCGAAATCAGTAGACGCCGCCAACGTATCGCTCACCGTGCCCGGCGGGTACGGGTGACGACCCACCGACCGCTGAGCCGAAACCCACCGCTTCAACAGCGGGCGGTTCGTGCGCACCGGCATAGTCATCGGCGAAGAATCCCACGTCACCTCCGCACTCACGCCAGCCATGAGCGCCGCACCGCGCAGCACCTCCTCAACCCGTCGCGACAGCGCACGCAGAGTCGGCGCGTGCTTAGAACGGATATTAATGTGCAAGCTCGCGGAGGCAGGAATCAGATTCGGGGCGTCCCCGCCGTGGTCAATAATCGCGTGAATACGGTCAGAACCGGGAATCTGCTGACGCAACAAACCCAAACCCTGATACGCCAGATTCGCCGCATCCAGGGCGTTACGACCCATAAACGGGTGCGAGGAAGCGTGCGCACTCACGCCCGTATAAGTCACGCGACATTCACGGCGACCCAACCACGCCTGATCAGCCACATCCATAAAGTAGGGGTGCACCATGATGGCGGCATCCACCTGCTCGAACGCGCCGGCGCGTGCCATCAGCTCCTTACCGGCGTCGGATTCCTCGGCGGGCGTGCCGTAGTAGAGGATCCTGCCGCTGAACGCCTCGGGGCCGGTAGCGAGCGCATCCGCTAGGGCAAGGAAAGCGCCCAGCCCGGATACCGCGATGACGTTGTGGCCGCAGCCGTGGCCAATTCCCGGCAGCGCGTCATATTCGGAGAGAATCGCGATGGTGCGGTGTGTGGCGGGGTCGTAGTCGGCACTGGTGAGCTCCACTTTGAACGCGGTATCCAGACCGTAGGCGGGGTGCTCAATCCTGAGGTTCGGGTAGGCTTCGCGGACCGCATCAACGAGCGTGCGGGAGGCAAAATACTCCTCGTAGGCAGTCTCGGGGTGCGCGTGAATCGCCTTGAGAATTGAGGTCAGGGAGTCTGCGCGGGTGGCTACGGATTCGGCGAGGTCGCGGCGAATATGCGCCAGCCCGCTGTCTTCGTCGAGGCGGTGACCGTGATGCACGCCGTGGCCCTTTCCATGACCGTGGCGCTCGCCGTGGTCAGCATGTTCCCGCTCAGGATGCGCGTGGAAGCGCTTGCGGCGGTGGTCAGCGGCATGCTTACGCTGCTCGGTTTCGAGGGCGAGGATTTCGGAGTACTCGCTACCGCGCACGCAATCAGCGTCGGGCGCGTCGTAGTGGCGGGTTATTGCGGCGGGTCGGTTCGGTGCCGTTCGACCGGAGCTGTCAGAAGTGGGCTGGGTGTGGGCGGCGGTGCCCTGTGCGTTCGCGTCAGTCATGCTTCTACGCTACCGTCTGCGCTCGCCGGGCGCTAGATGCTCGGGCGTGATGGAGTCGAAAACGCCCAAAAAGAAATTTGTGTCACATAAAAGAAAATTTGTATATATCCTAGGAATCTTTGATTCAGTGGAGTAGCGTTAAGCACATGGGAGCGACAATCCAGCCGCACCCATCACCATCCGGCGCTAGCGATGCGAATGCCGGCAGGACAGTTCACAACCGGTCCAAACCATGTCGTTTGGGCCTCTGTCAACGCTGTGACAGACCCATGGATGCGAACCGTACCGGCAAGCACACACCGCTGTGAGCGCCACAACCACGCTAAGGAGCTCCATCCCATGAAGGCAGCACGCTTCTACGACCGTAACGACATCCGCATTGAAGACATCCCCGCACCCGAAGCCGCTGCGGGCGAGGTTCTGGTCAAGGTCGCATGGTGCGGTATTTGCGGTACCGACCTGCACGAATACCTCGACGGCCCCATCTTCTGCCCCCAGCACGGTCATCCCCACCCCATTTCTGGTGAGGACTCCCCCGTCACCCTCGGTCACGAATTCTCCGGTGTTGTTGAGGCACTGGGCGAAGGCGTAGACGACCTGCAGGTTGGCGACCACGTTGTCGTCGAGCCCTACATCATTCGCGATGACGTCTACACCGGCCCCGACTCCAAGGACTATCACCTGTCCAAGGACATGAACTTCATCGGTCTGGCAGGTCGCGGTGGCGGTCTGTCCGAGAAGGTTGCCGTCAAGCGCCGCTGGGTTCACAAGATTCCTAACAACATTCCCCTGGACGAGGCTGCACTGATTGAGCCCCTGAGCGTTGGCTACCACGCTGTTGAGCGTGCAGGCGAGTTCGAAGAGGGCGCATTCGCACTGGTTACCGGTGCTGGCCCCATCGGTCTGCTGACCTCCGCAGTTCTGAAGGCTAAGGGCGCTAAGGTTATTATCTCCGAGCTGTCCCCGCTGCGTCGCCAGAAGGCTCTGGACTCCGGTGTTGCTGACTACGCTTTCTCCCCCGCAGAGACCGACGTTCTGGCTGAGATTCACAAGCTGACCGACGGCCGTGGCACCGACATCGCGTTCGAGTGCACCTCCGTTCAGCCCGCACTGGACCTAATCCTGGATGCCCTCAAGCCCACCGGTAAGGTCGTCATCGTCTCCATTTGGGGTAAGCCCGCTTCCCTGGATGTTCAGAAGATTGTGCTCAAGGAGCTCGATATCCGCGGCACCATCGCATACGTGAACTCCCACCCGGAGACCATCAAGCTCGTTGAGTCCGGCAAGATTGACCTCAAGCCCTTCATCACCGGCAAGATCGCTGTGGAAGACCTGATTGACAAGGGCTTCGACACCCTGATCCACCACAACGAGACCGCTGTGAAGATTCTGGTCACCACCGACCCGGAGCGTCTGGCTGAGTAATCTCTTCGAACGATACTGATTCGTTCAGTTTCAGCTGATGCAGCTGTTCTTCTAGCTTCCTTAGCGTAGCTAGTGTGGGGTGAGGTTCCTTCAAGGAGCCTCACCCCACTGTTTTTTGCGTGCTTTTTACCGGACATACAACCGAGCACACAAAAATCCCCGGTTCCGAAGAACCGGGGATTATCTGTGCGCGAGGGGGGACTTGAACCCCCACCCTCTAATACGAGGACTAGCACCTCAAGCTAGCGCGTCTGCCTATTCCGCCACCCGCGCAGGTGACTTTCGAACGTTTTCCTTTCGGTGCCGTTCGAAGCAACACGTAATACTATACGGGTTTTCTGAACACTCCGCAAATCGAAAGAGTATGTTCTGTGTCACATATTGAGTATCGTTTATTTCAAACCGCGTCGCAGCCCCTCCCACCTCAACTAATATGACGGGCACGCCCGTTCAACTGCCATATTTCCGGTCATACCGACTAGAATAAAGAGCATGAATAATGAGAACCTCTCCCGCGAAGAAGCCGCAGAACGTTCGGCTCTCATCAGTGTCGACACCTACGACGTGCATGTCGACCTGACCAACGCCAAGGACCCCGAATTCGAGTCCTACCCCACCGTCACCACTGTCCGATTCTCCTGCAACACCCCCGGCGCAGAAACCTTCATCGACTACATCCACCACAGCGTCGACTCCGTTAAGCTCAACGGCACCGAACTGAACCTGGCAGATGTCGTCAACGGCGCACGTATCACCCTGCCCAACCTGCAGGCAGAAAACGTGCTCACCATCCACGGTCGCTCCTACTACTCCCGCTCCGGCGAAGGTATGCACCGCTACTTCGACCCCTCCGACGGTCGCGTCTACCTGTACACCCAGTACGAACCCTCCGACTGCCGCCGAGTCTTCCCGAACTTCGAGCAGCCCGACCTGAAGGCAGTCTTCAACTTCCGCATCACCGCACCCAAGGACTGGGTCGTCAGCTCCAACGGCGTACTCGAATCCCAGGTCGTAGACCCCACCGACGACTCCATCACCAAGCGAGTCTTCTCCCCCACCGCAAAGATCTCCACCTACATCACCGCAATCGTCGCTGGCGAATACTTCACCGCAACCACCACCTACAAGCCCAAGAGCAAGGTCAACAGCGGTGATATTCCCCTGGTCGTCTACTGCCGCCAGTCCCTCAAGCCGCACTTCGACTACGACCACATCTTCAAGGTCACCGAAAACGGCCTGGACTTCTTCCAGGACCTCTTCGACTACCCCTACCCGTACCCCAAGTACGAGCAGGCATTCGTGCCCGAATACAACATCGGCGCAATGGAGAACCCCGGCCTGGTCACCTTCACCGAAGACTACATCTTCGTCTCCGGCGCAACCGAGGACGACCTCGAAGGCCGCACCAACACCATCTGCCACGAAATGGCACACATGTGGTTCGGCGACCTCGTCACCATGAAGTGGTGGGACGACCTGTGGCTCAAGGAATCCTTCGCAGATTTCATGGGCACCCTCGGCGCTAAGGAAGCCAACAACTTCAACGACGCATGGGTCACCTTCGCGAACAACCGCAAGGCATGGGCATACATGCAGGACCAGCTGCCCACCACCCACCCCATCGTCGCTGACATCCCCCACCTGGAAGCAGCATCGCAGAACTTCGACGGCATCACCTACGCAAAGGGCGCATCCGTGCTCAAGCAGCTGGTTGCCTACGTCGGCTTCGACACCTTCATCGAGGCAGCACGCGTGTACTTCAAGCGCTTCGAGTGGGGCAACACCTCCCTGAACGACTTCCTGCAGGTACTCAACGAGGTGTCCGGCCGCGACATGCAGGCATGGGCTAACGCATGGCTGCAGACCTCCGGCGTGTCCGCACTGGGCACCAAGCGCGTCTACGGCAAAGACGGCCAGCTCACCGACCTGATCCTCACCCAGGAACTGCCCGCACAGCAGCCCGCAGGTCTGGGCCGCCCTCACGTGGCAAAGCTGGAAACCTTCGCGCTGACCGACGGCAAGCTCACCTCCACCGGCCTGCTCTCCCTCGAGTACCCGGCAGAGCCCGTCTCCGAGCACCGCGTGGAGCTCACCGAGGAGCAGAAGAAGCTCGTTGGCGAAGCTGACCTGCTCATGCTCAACGCAGAAGACCACACCTACGCCAAGGTCGCCCTGACCGACGAAGACGGCCTGCAGGCAGCTATCGAAGGTGTCTCCACCCTCGAATCCGCACTCTCCCGCGGCCTCATCTGGGGCTCCCTCTGGGAGAACGTGCGCGATGCACGCCTGCCTGTCACCACCTACGTCGACGCAGTCGTACGCAACGTCTCCAAGGAACCGAGCGCATCCCTGCTGGGCACCATGGTCAACAACGCACAGGTCGCTATCGCAACCTTCTCCGCACCCACCGGCCGCGAGCGCCTCTACGACGCTCTCTACGACGCATTCGCAGCCGCACTGGCGCAGGCTAAGCCCGGCTCCGACGAGCAGCTGATTCTGCTGCGCGCCCTGATTTCGGTCTCCACCAACGCGACCAAGGGTGAAGAGCTCTGCCGCGATATTGCCCGCGGTGCTTTCGAAGACACCACCGGCGATATTGCTGACGCAACTGGCATTCCTTACGACCAGAACCTGGGTTGGAGTGCACTGGGTGCGCTCGCAAGTCGCGACCTGGTCACCGTTGAGGATCTGGACCGTGCGGCGAAGTACAGCCCCTCCTCGATTTCTTCGAATGGTTACGCGTACGCGATTGCTGCCCTGCCGAACGCTGAGCGTAAGGCTGCCGCGTACAAGACCATCATGGAAGACGAGTCGCTGTCGAACGACGCCCTGGCTTCGACCATTAACGGTTTTGCTCGCGGTCCGGTTGAGCTGCGTGAGTCCTACTACGACTCCTACTTCGAGGCTCTGCTGCCCCTCTGGGCGTCCCGTTCGATTGGTATGGCGACCCGCATTGTGCGTGGCCTGTACCCGAAGGCTCCGTACAACACCGGCTCCACCGAGGGTCTGGGTGTTGAGGGTAACCCCTCCGTTGCGCTGGCTCAGAAGTGGCTGGAGGCGAACCCCGAGGCACCGTCGGCTCTGCGCCGTCTGGTTCTGGAGGCTCAGGACCACGGCCGCCGTTCGATTGTGGCTCAGAAGTTCAATGCTTCCCTGCAGGACTAAGCTGCATGGTTTGAGTAGCTGAGCGGGGTGCTATGACCGCCCTGTGAGGTTCTCAGGCTAATTGATGTAGACCGCCGCTTGGCACTTACCCGGTTGTGAACTGGGTGGTGTCGGGCGGCGGTCTTTTTCGTAGCTTTCTCAGCCGAAATTCTTGTTTCGGGAGGCTCTACGCGGAGGGTTCGCTGCTCTTGAGCGCGTCGACGTGGGCCAGCGTTACCGGAGCTGGTTCCCCCAAACACAAAACTATATGCACCCGGTGCTAAAAGACAGATAAATGTCACCCGTTTTTGTGAGCTGTCCGCTCTGAAAGCATGAGAGAATAGACTAGGTATCCGCTCGCTTAGACATATCAGAAGGAGTTTTCAGTGGTCGATTACGCACTCGGTGACCGCGGTAGCGTTAACATCGTCACCGATGATTACTACGAAGCAGAAACCCTCCAAATTTTCGAGGAACTGCACATCGACCGTGAACGTATCTGGTACGGTGAAGCGCGCCTCGTTCCCGAACCGGATAACCCCTACGAACCCAATAGCATTGCCGTCTACATTGACGAGTTCAAGGTGGGCCGCATGAGCGTGGAGGACTCCGCCGCGTACTGGGATTCCATTACCCGCGTGGTTGCCTCCGGTTATGAGCCGATTGCGCACCTGCAGCTTTCTGCTGTTGCTGTGCGCGCTGAAGGCGGCGGCATGCACGTGAAGAGCACCGGCGTGCTCTCGCTGTCCGCACCCGGCTCGCTCTTCCCCCTCAATGACGCACCGACCCGCGCGACCCTTCTCCCCCAGGGCCCGTCCATGAAGGTGCTGGATGAGAAGGAGCATTCCGAATACCTGCACAGCATCCTGCCGCCCAGCGGTGAGGGTCGCGTCATTCTGACCCTGGAAGCTAACCAGCTGAAGACCTCCGACGGCCGCGTGGTTGACAGCGTGGAGGTGCGCCACGACCGCAAGCTCGTGGGCCGCCTGAGCACCCAGATGTCTGAGCAGCTCGCACCCGTGATTCGCTACGCGTTCGAGAACGACCGCCTCACCAGCGCATGGGGCACTATTCGCGGTAACACCCTCGAACTGTCCCTGACCGTTCAGGCTGCACGCCCCGCCGATATTCCGCAGGAATGGTACGAGACCCTGCCCAACAACGTTCCGGCTCTACTGCCCGTTGGTGAAGACTACGAGGTGCCCCCGGCATTCGTCCCCACTGAAGGCGAACGCCACTACCTGGAGTCCTCTGCACAGCAGGCTCCGAAGAAGCGTCGCGGTTTCATGAGCTCCCTGACCGGTGGCTCCTCCGCACCCGAGCCGACCCGCAACGAACCTGCCGCGGAGAAGCCGGTTATCGAGTACAGCATTGAGGAAGAGGAATACCACGAACCCTCCGAGCGCGAACGTCTGCTGAACCTGGTCAAGGGTGCAGGCCTCGCAGTTCTGGTCGCCGGCCTGATTTCGATGCTATGGACCCCGATGCTCGGCATCCTCATCGCGATTCTGGGTGGCGCTGTCGCGGCAGTTGCCTTCTACTTTGGTCGTCAGCCCTACTACGATGACTACGAAGCCTACGACGAGTACGAAGAAGAATACGAAGAGACCGACGAGTCTGAAGAAGAAGCAGACTCGAAGGCATAAACTCCTCCACGACAGAGCGTAAAGATACAACGCAAAGATACAAAAGGGGCGGCTACCTTACCATCACGGTGAGGTAGCCGCCCCTTTCGTGCGCCCCAGCGGGCTCTTATGAACGGCTGGCTCTCTAAACGCTAACGAAGGCCCCTCCGGGTGGCCCGCATTCCGGGACTTTCTGGAATCGGTTAAAAACCAGCAGGGGTGAACGCCTCATCAGCTTTCACCCCCGCAAGGAGTCAGACCTTAGTCCTGACCATAAGTTGCCATGAACTGATCCATGCTGTCATGCTGCAAAGCATAGGACAGGTTAGCGTTCGCAGCCTGGTTCACGATAACAATCGACTGGCCGTCGTAAGACCAACCCGGACCCGCGTTCGGCAGGGTGGTCATACGCATCGTGGTGTCACCACTGGTCAGCACCGGAGCCGCAATCTGAGCGATCTGCGCCGCATCCAGACCGGAGTCCACACGCATGTAACCTGCAATAGACTCAACAGCAGACTGGAACGAACCCACGTTGCTCAACGCGCCCTTCGCCTTCATCGTGTTGTACAGGCCGCGCAGGAACGCACGCTGGTTACGAACACGCTGGTAGTCACCATCAGCGAACTGGTAACGAGCACGCACGAACGCAAGTGCCGCGCCACCATCCATGTGCTGCATACCCTGCTTGAAGGACCAAATGTTGATATCAAAGTTGAAGGGGACCTGAACGTCCACGCCACCAACGGAGTTCACCAGAGCCTTGAAGCCCTCGAACTCAATCTCAGCCACGTGATCAATCTTGATGCCCAGCAGGTTCTCAACGGTTGCCACCTGCAGAGAAATACCACCGTAGTTCAGCGCCGCGTTAATCTTTGCCGAACCGTAACCGGGGATATTCACCCAGGTATCACGCATAATCGAGACCAGGTACACGCCCTTACCATCAGCAGGGATGTGAGCAAGCATGATGCTATCTGCACGGGAGCCGCTCACCTGAGCTGCTTCAGAACCGGAACGAGTATCGCTACCGAGCAGCAGGATGTTCTTGCCCGGACCCTTCACGACATTGTAGCTGTAACCGTCATCCAGGATGCCGTCGCCGTTCTTATCGTGCTCGCTGGCGTTCGCTGCAAGAGCCGCAGCAGCATCGGAGCTGTTCTCACCGCTAGCGTTGGTGCCGTTCTTGCCGGTGTCCGAGTTGGTGACGGTCGGAGCCTTCAGCTCCGTCACGTTGAGCTTCTTAGCCTCGCCAAGCTGCTCCTTAATTTTGCTGAGGTCTTCATCCACCTTAGTGATGGAGTCAAACTTCTCGGTCTTGCTATCCCAGGTGTGGCCAGCACGCCAAATAAAGAAACCAATACCGAGGGTAATAACCAGCAGAAGAATCAGCAGGATCAGCAGAATACGCTTGACCCATTTCTTCTTCTGCGACGGTTCAGAGTGAGCGTCGCTCATTAAGTTGTCCTTTGTTTGAGGTGGTGATACGCGAGGCGCGCAGTGCACCCAGCGAAGTCTCTAGAATGCAGAGAGCCGGAGAATACCCGCCGATACGGGGCGGCGCTGGAGGGCACAGAAAATGCACAGCTCGCAAAATACTTTCCCATTGTAACGCTGTCAGCGGGTCTGCGCACCGGCGAACGAAAGGTTTTATACTACAACTTTCCTCACGTTCACGCGATTTATTTTGCTATGTGCCGCAGAACGCACAATGCCCCGCCTCCCTGAAAGCCAAGGAGAACGGGGCATTGATTTCGCTATAGAGCAAAACTGGGACAGAAGATTTACTTCTTGCCGAAGTTGCCGAAGCGTGCGTTGAAGCGCTCGACGCGACCTGCGGAGTCCATGATGCGCTGCTTACCGGTGTAGAACGGGTGCGACTCGGACGAGATTTCAACCTCGACGATCGGGTACTCGTTGCCGTCTTCCCACTTCTCGGTCTTGTCCGAGGTCATGGTGGAACGGGTCAGGAAGACCTTGCCGGATGCGAGGTCGCGGAACAGAACCAGGTTGTAGTCCGGGTGGATTTCTGCCTTCATTGATTACCTTCTTCTGCTACTGGATTTTGCCAGTAGCCCTTATATAGATGGAGTAGGTTTTTCGATGTGCAGCTATCGAGAAAATCTCAGAGCGCATCACCATTGTGCCCGCATTGGGCGCGCACAACCCATTAAGGGTACCACCTTCACGGATTAAATCCCAGTACGTTCCCTCACAGGCACCAACCGACACGCCGCAAGGGCACCCGAAGAAGGCACTCACGCGGGTTAATAACCAGGTGAGACCTCAGGTTATGAACGCGGGCGAGTCTCCCAGAACGCCACGGCGCTCGCCGCCGCAACGTTCAAAGAATCCACACCGTGCGACATCGGAATCATCACCGTATCGTCACACGCCGCCAAGGTGCGGGGCGACAGACCGTGCCCCTCCGTGCCCAGAATCAGCGCAAGCTTCTCATCCCGGCGAGCAGACAGCTCCTCCAGGGTCAGTGAGTCCTCCTCCAGAGCCAACGCCGCGCTCTTAAAGCCCAGCTCGTGCAGGGTCTGCAAGTCAGCAGGCCACGACTCCAAGCGAGCCCACGGCACCTGAAAAACAGTACCCATCGACACGCGAATCGAGCGGCGATACAGCGGATCAGCGCACCGCGGAGTCACCAGCACCGCATCCACGTTCAGCGCGGCAGCCGAACGGAAAATAGCTCCCACATTCGTGTGGTCCACAATATCTTCCAAAATCGCCACGCGAGAGGCACCCTGCAGCAACTGCTCCAGAGGCTGCGGCGCCGGACGAGCCATCGCCGCCAACGCACCACGATGCAGATGAAAACCGGTCACCCGCTCCAGCTGCTCTTCACTACCCACATACGCGGGAGTGTCCGGGTGCGAGCGCAAAACATCCGCCAAATCATCAGCCCACTTCTCACTCATCAGGAAAGAAACGGGCTGATGACCGGCAGCGAGCGCACGACGAATCACCTTCGAGGACTCCGCAATGTAAATACCCCACTGCGGTTCCATGGCGCTACGGAGCTTCACGTCGGTCAGCTGCGTGTAGTAGCGCAAAGCCTGCTCGGGTGCCTGCGCCAGAGCCGTGACCGACTCGATGGCGTAGACACGCTCGGCACGCTCAGCGATCTGTTCGGCGCTCAGCTGCTTCGGGGCACGGCTCATGCGCGCTTAAACGCGGAGTAACGACCCGCGGAGGTGACGGTCAGAGCCAGATCCATGTCGTAGGTTGCGGCGAGGTTCGCCTCGGTAATGGTGGACAGGATCGGGCCGGCAGCGACCACGCCGCCGTCACGAATCAGCAGGGCGTGGGTGAAGCCCGCCGGGATTTCCTCGAGGTGGTGGGTGATGAGCACGGTAGCCGGTGCGTAGGGGTCAGCGGCAAGTGCGGTCAGACGCTCGACCAGGTCCTCACGGCCGGAAATGTCCATACCTGCGCCGGGCTCGTCCAGCAGCAGCAGTTCGGGGTCGGTCATGAGGGCGCGGGCAATCAGTGCACGCTTGCGCTCGCCGTCAGAGAGGGAGCCGAAGGTGCGGTCAGCGAGGGTATCGACACCCCACTCAGCCAGCAGCTCGGTCGCACGCTCGTCGTCCATGATGTCGTATTCTTCCTTCCAACGGCCGGACACAGCGTATGCTGCGGTCACGACAACGTCAGAGACCTTCTCATTGGCGGGAATCTGGGTAGCCGAAGCACCGGAGGACAGACCAATGCGCGGGCGCAGGTCGAACACGTCAACAGCGCCGAGGGTCTCGTCAAGGATTTCAACCTCGCCGCTGGTCGGGTGCAGGCGGGCTGCCGCAATCGAAAGCAGAGTGGACTTACCGGCGCCGTTGGGGCCCAGAACGACCCAGCGTTCACCTTCGTTCACAGTCCACGAAACGTTGTTAAGGATGGGGCGGCCGCCGCGAATCACGGAGACATTCTGAAGGTTGAGTACGGTGCTCATGGTTCTTCTTCCAGTGAGTTAGATGGATGGGATGCGCCCCTCACCCCGCAACCCGTGCCGGGTTATCGGAGCGGTTGGCGCACATAGTACGCGGGCACCCCACATTGGGTTCCTCGCGCAAAATCTAGGAGCTATAGGGAGCTCAGGGGCTATAGGTGCCGCCACGTCGAAGACGGCACGCCTCATCAAATGTACCTTGTCAGATGTACCTTGTCAGGGGTGCGGGTGCATCCGCAACGGCACCTATAGCTACAGAGTTATTAGTCGATGAAGCCGCGTGCGCCGCCGACCAGCTCAACGTGGCCGGTCTCAACGTCTGCGGTGACCATCTTTGCGATTTCCTGCGCGAACTCGTTGACGGTGTAGAGCTTGCCGGCGGTCTCGCGGCGCTGCTCAATAGCGCCGGGGTGCAGGCGATTCAGCAGGGTTGCGGTGACGGTGCCTTCAATCATGTCAGCGGACACGACGACCAGGGAGATACCCTTCTCGGAGAGTGCGGGGATCTCGGCGATCAGTGCATCTTCACCGGCACGCTTGGACTCTGCGACGGGCTTGTACTCATCCATGGTCTCAACCTCGCGGATGAAGTGCGCCTGGTGGCTGGTCACGAACACGATGCGTGCGCCTTCGGGCATCTTCTCTGCGGCCAGGCGTGCCAGGTTCAGCTGTGCGTCACGGTTCAGGCGCATTGCGTAGTCTTCGCCCATGCCGGTTTCCATGCCGCCCGAAGCGTTCAGGATCAGGTAGTCCAGGGAGCCGAAGGTCTCCACGGCGGTGTTGACGAGGTTCTGCAGGTCCTCGCTGTTGGTCACGTCAGCCTGCACTGCGATTGCCTTGCCGCCAGCCTCTTCAATGGCCTTGACGATCTTGTTCGCGCGCGGTGCCTTAGAGCGGTAGTTCACCACGATGTTCGCGCCCTCAGCGGCGAGAATCTGTGCGGTGTCTGCGCCAACGCCGCGGGAGGAGCCGGTAATGATGATGGTCTTGCCGGTCAGCTGTGCCATAGTTTTATGTCCTTAAGTCTAGAAAGGGTACGCCCACGCTCGGGCGCTTCATGCAGTCCGTACGGGTGGGGGTTAGTGACCCATGCCCAGGCCGCCATCAACGGGGATGACAGCGCCAGAAATGTAGCTAGCCTCATCGGATGCGAGCCAGCGAATCACGCGAGCGACCTCTTCCGCCTCAGCGAAACGACCGGCCGGGATGGATGCCAGGTAGTTCTTCTTGGTCTCTTCGGGCAGAACCTCGGTCATTGCAGTGTTAATGAAGCCCGGTGCCACCACGTTAGCGGTGATGTTGCGGCCGCCCAGCTCGCGGGTGATGGAGCGTGCCATGCCGACCAGTGCCGCCTTAGATGCGGAGTAGTTGACCTGGCCGGGGGAACCGTACAGGCCCACCACGGAGGAAACCAGGATGATGCGGCCGCGCTTGAGCTTCAGCATGCCCTTGATGGCGCGCTGAACCACACGGAAAGAACCGGTGAGGTTGGTGTCGACCACGTCGGTGAAGTCGGATTCCTTCATGCGCATCAGCAGCATGTCGCGGGTGATACCTGCGTTAGCGACCAGCACCTCCACAGGGCCGAATTCTGCCTCAATTTCCTTGAATGCTTCGTTAATGCTGTCGGCATCGCGTACATCTGCCTTGACGGCGAAAAATTCTTCGGGGGCTTCACCGCTACGGTAGGTGATGCAGACGTTGTGTCCTGCTGCCTGGAATTCCTTGGCAATTTCGTAGCCGATACCTCGGTTGCCGCCGGTGACCAGCACGGTCTTGGGAGTGTTCTCGCTCATGAGCTTCCTTGATGAGTCGACCCCTCGCGATTAGAGCCGATGCAGCGGCTCCACGGTTGGGGTATGGACGGATGGACAGACAAACCTTATTTTACCGCGTTTTAGCGCAAAGGTGCCGCAGGCTACACTCCACTCTTGAACACCGAACACCCACTCCCCTTCTTTTGCATACCTCATCGGGCGCGTACACTAGCTGAAGCGGAACAGCCCGCGCCCCCTTTCTGCGGGCTCGCGCGGGCACGGAATAACACCGCACGTAGAGGCGCAATAGTAAGGATAAGAAAACATGGATCTACTCGGTTCACTTTCTCAGGATGCACAGCCCGAGTACGCCAAGTGCTCCCGCAAGGGCTGCCAGCAGGCGGCAGAATTTCAGCTGCTCTGGAACAACCCGAAGGTGCACACCCCCGAGCGCCGCAAAATCTGGTTGGCATGCTCCGAACACGTGGGCTGGCTGGAAAATTACCTGCGTGAGCGTGAGTTCTGGAAGCAGACTCTTCCGTTTGAAGGGTAGTGCCACGTGGGAGGTAGCTCCGTTTGAAGTGTAACCCCGAATATCGAAAGTAATTTCGATATATGCTATATTTGTTCTAATGAGCTCGGGTGAACATCCCGGCACGCCGGGCAATCACGCTCACTAGGCAATCACACCCAAGGAGGCACCTCCCCATGATGGGCTATTCGCACACTGTCAGCGCCGCAGCTGGCTGGCTAGTGCTCGTCGAGACGGGAGTGGTGCAGGTTCCCGATACCCCCACCCTCATCGTGACCACCCTGGCGTGCGCCGGTGCGGGCATGCTGCCGGATATTGACCACCACAACGGCAGTATCGCCAACTCCATTCCACCCATTTCACGCTGGGTAGCCCGCATTGTCGGGGCAGTCAGCGGTGGACACCGCAAGGGAACGCACTCTATTTTGGGCCTGGTAGCCTTCTGGGCGATTGCCTATTTCAGCGCCAACCTGAGCTACAACGGAATCCCCTGGGCTTCGCTACTTCTTGCCGCATTCTCGGGCGGTCTAGCCTTACGTGTGCTCGGTGCGCCGGGTGGATGGATCGGTGCCGTCGCCCTCGGGTACGCTGCCTACACGACCGATTCGCTAGCACTACTCCCCTGGGCCATTTCGGTCGGCGCCACCATTCACCTGATCGGCGACCTGCTGACAACCCGCGGACTGCTACCCCTCTACCCCATTGTCATCAAGCCCCTGGTGGCATCCCCCCTATGGAAAAAGAGCGGCTACATGGCGCTCCCGATCCTGGGTGATGCTGGCAGCGTACGCGAGAAGGCACTCGTTCTAGCACTGACCGGGTACGTCGCCTGGTACGCGGCAGCCATGATGGGCTTTACCGAATACCCCCTGCAAATGTTCGGACTGGGTATTCACGCCGCATAACGTTATACAAATCCTCCATGAGAACAGCATCAAAGAGGACAGCAAAGCGCCCCGTCACTTCCCTACGGAAGCGGCGGGGCGCTTTTCTAATCCTTATCCCGACCTATCGGGGTGAGAGATTAAGCGTCCTGGATGGGCCAGAAGACGTCAACCTCAACGTTCTCTTCACCGGAGGTGGGGTACTTCTCGAACTCAGTGTTGTGCATTGGCAGTTCTCCTTCGTGAGCGGGCGGGAATCTCTTCTCCCCCGCGTTAGCTCACCATCGGTAGTGAGCCCTAATGTTTCGCATTTGCGTCCTCGCAATGGCGGGAACAGTTATAAGTCTACGCCCCCTGCATGTTGGGTTTCTACTATTTTTCCCACAATGTATGTAGAGACACATGAAAAATTCGAAAAGCCCACACAGACCCCCTGAAATATCGCCTGAGAGCTTTTCTTTCCCTCGGGAAAACCCACAAGGCAACATTATTTCCCGTCAAATACGGCACGAGTTTCGTGTGTCATAACCCACAGTTCCCATGTACGGGAACGCAATAACACCACATATGATCAGAAAACAATACAACCCCACGGGTCAGGTCACATTTTTCGGCACTATTCACGAGAGAAATACCGACAACATCTTCCGCAACGTATCTTCAGAACACAGAAATACACCCCGGACGATACGCCCCGGACAATAAAACAACGAGCAATACACGCAAAGAGGCCCCGGCGCCACACGGCACCGGAGCCTCCCCCATGCTTTTATGTCGGTGAATACTGCTTTACGCCAGCCTTTACGCCAGCGAAATCAGATCCTGGTAATCCTTCGACCACAAATCCTCCACCGCATCCGGCAGAAGCAGCACACGCTCAGGATCCAGCGCCTCCACGGCACCCTCATCGTGGGAAACCATCACAATGGCACCCTGGTACGCCTTCAACGCGTTCAGAATCTCCTCACGCGAGGCGGGGTCCAGGTTGTTGGTCGGCTCATCGAGCAGCAGCACGTTCGCACTCGACGCCACCAGGGTCGCCAGGGACAGACGGGTCTTCTCACCACCGGAAAGCACACCGGCAGGCTTATCCACGTCATCACCGGAGAATAGGAACGAACCCAGAATCGTGCGCACACGGGTGTCGTCCAGATCCGGCGCAGCGGACTTCATGTTCTCAAAGACAGTGCGGTCACCATCAAGAATTTCGTGTTCCTGCGCAAAATAGCCCAGCTTCGCGCCGTGACCGTACACGACCTCACCCGTATCAGGCTGAGTGGAACCAGCCAGCATGCGCAACAGAGTGGTCTTACCGGCACCGTTCAGGCCCAGCACCACCACGCGCGAACCGCGGTCAATCGCCAAATCAACGTCCGTGAAAATCTCCAGAGAGCCGTAGGACTTCGACAGACCCTGCGCAGAGAGCGGCGTCTTACCGCACGGCGCCGGATCCGGGAAGCGAATTGCCGCAACCTTATCGCTCTGACGCTCCTCCTCCAGGCCGCGCAGAAGCTTCTCAGCACGCTTAATCATCTGCTGAGCGGCAACAGCCTTCGTCGCCTTCGCGCGCATCTTATTCGCCTGCTCCATCAGAGCATTCGCCTTCTTCTGCGCATTCGCACGCTCACGCTTGCGGCGGTGCTCATCCTGCTCACGCTGAAGCAAGTAGTTCTTCCAGCCCATGTTGTACTGGTCAATCACGCAGCGGTTCGCGTCCAGGTAGAAGACGCGGTTGACGACCAGCTCCATCAGGTCAACATCGTGGCTAATGACCATCAGGCCGCCCGAGAAGTTCTTCAAGAAATCGCGCAGCCACAGAATCGAGTCGGCATCCAGGTGGTTGGTCGGCTCATCCAGCAGCATGGTGTCCGCATTGGAGAAGAGAATACGCGCCAGCTCCACACGGCGACGCTGACCGCCCGACAGAGTAGACAGCGGCTGGGCGAGCACACGCTCCGGCAGGTCCAGGTTGGAGGTGATGACCGCCGCCTCCGACTCCGCCGCGTAGCCGCCGCCGGCAATGAACTCAGCCTCCAGGCGGTCGTAGCGGCGCATACCCTTAGCACGCACCGCCGGGTCCTCACTCGCCATGTCCTCCTGCGCCTGACGCATCTTGCGCGCCACACCGTCCAGGCCACGCGCCGAGAGGATGCGGTCACGAGCCAGCTGGCTCATGTCGTCCACCTTCGGGTCCTGCGGAAGGTAGCCGATAGTGCCGCTGCGGGTCACCGTACCGTCAGCGGGCAGGGTCAGACCGGCAAGCACCTTAGTCATAGTGGTCTTACCGGCACCGTTGCGGCCCACCAGACCGATCTTGTCGCCCTTATCGATGCGGAAGGTGACCTCTTCCATGAGCAGGCGCGCGCCTGCACGCAATTCGAGGTTCTGTACAGCAATCATGGGTGCCTTTCCGGATGGCGGTCTGGTGTGTGGGTTGATAGTGCTCGGTGGGCGGGATTCACCGGGTTAGAAGCGGCGAGCGCGCAGAGCACCTCATCAATTTTAGTGCAGGCGTGCCGAGTGCGCATGTGGGGCACCTTTTGTTTTTGTGGTGTGCGGTGTACTATACATACCGGACACCATTCATAGAACATTGTTCAAAACTGGGTTGTGACAAGCAGTCAACCACCGCTACCCTCAACTCTGTAGAAAAATCTGCAGAGCAATACGTATCAAAGGAGTACCACCTCAATGACCGATTCCGCGCGCGAATCAGCCCAGGCAACCCAGACTTCCCCGGCATCCCAGGCACCGCGCCGTAACGTAGCGGCAAAGACCTCCCTCGCCACCGACCTCTCTCTCATCGCAGTGTTCGCGGGCTTCATCGCCGCGCTCGCCATCATGCCCGCCGTCAGCCTGGGCGGCGTTGCGGTTCCCTTCACCTTCCAGACCCTCGGCATTTACATCACCGCTCAGGTGCTCGGCGGCAAGCGTGCCACCGCCTCCGTGGCGCTGTACCTGCTGGTTGGTTTCGCTGGCCTGCCCATCTTCGCTAAGGGCGGCGCCGGTTTGGGTACGCTCGCCTCCCCAAGTGCCGGCTACCTGCTCGGCTTCCTGCCCTTCGCCGCTATTGCCGGTACCCTCGCCTACCTGTTCACCCGCAACACCCGTTCGATTGGTGCAACCTTCCTCATGGCTCTGGTCGCAAACTTCTGCGGTTTTGTGGTTCTGACCGCCTGCGGTATCGCCGGTATGATGGTGAACGCCCACATGACTTTTGATGCCGCGTTCAGCGCGGCGATGGTGTTCGTTCCCTGGGATTTGGTGAAGTCCACGATCGCGGTTCTGGTTGGTTTGTCGGTACGCCGCGCCTTCCCGTCCCTGGCTTCTGCCCAGCGTTAAAGCCACACGATGTACCACACGAGAGGATAGCTATGTTTTTTCGCCGCTCCACGCGCCAGCCTGCACCGCAGCAGGTGCAGGGCGAGCAGGCGGTGAGCGCCTCTACCAGCATGCCCGCCCTTGAGCTTGAATCGGTGAGTGTTTTCACCGAGCTGCCCGAAGGCGGGCATCGCCGTATCCTCAAGGATGTGAGCCTGCGGTTCACGGCGAAGCGCACCGCGGTTCTGGGTCTGAACGGTAGCGGTAAGTCTACCCTGCTGGGGCTTTTCAATGGGCTCACCCACCCGGATGAGGGTATTGTGCGCGTGAACGGTGTTGACACTCTGGAGGCGCCGAGTCGCGGCTCGAAGGGTGCGGGCGCTCAGGGTAATTCGCAGGGTGCTTTTGAGGGTGTGGGCATGCTCTTCGCCCAGCCGGAGGCGCAGCTGATTATGCCCACCGTTGCCGAAGATATTGACCTGAGCCTGCGCCGTGCCGCAGCCGTTGAAGGTAGTGCCCTCAGCGGTGAGCAGCGCCGCGAGCGGATTCGTGAATTGCTCCGTGAGCGCGGCCTCGAGCGTCTGGAGGACCAGAGCGTTTTCACCCTCTCGGGAGGCGAAAAGCAGCTGGTCGCTCTCACCAGTGTGCTGGCGGCGCGCCCGCAGATTCTTCTGCTCGATGAGCCAACCACCCTGCTGGATTTGCGTAATCGCGCGCGGCTACTGAAGCATTTGGAGTCGCTGGATCAGATGCTGGTGCTCAGCACGCACGACCTGGATTTGGCGGCCTCCTGCGATGAAGCTGTCATTATTCATGACGGCCGTCTGCTCGCTCAGGGGGATGCGGCGCAGCTGGTGCAGCAGTACCGCACGTGGTGTGCCGAAGGGTTCCCCAACGAGGGCGCTACCGAAGGTCTGGATTCGGCAGGAGGCGCGCATGGGCGCTAACACGCCGCGCGTGAATCCTCGCCCCGCCGGCCAGGGCTCGGATTTCAACCCCGGTACTCTGCTGGTAGGTTTCTACCAGCCGTTGAACACGCCGGTGCATCGGGCGCCGCTGTGGCTCAAGGGCACGCTCTTCTTTGGGTTGTTCTTGTTATTGGCGGTGACTGGCTGGCAGGTGGCGCTGGTGGCTTTGGTTGCCTCCACGCTGTGCGCGTTGTGGGCTGGTGTGCCCGCCTCCCAGCTGTGGCTGGTGGTTCGCACGCTGTCTCTGCTGTTGTTGATCATGGTCGCCTATTACGTGTTTACGGGCCAGTACGCTTCCGGCGCGGATGCTATCGCGACCATGCTGACGGCTTTCTACGCTTCCCGTACCCTGCTGGTGAGCACTCCCCTGCCGGTTCTGATTGACGGCTTTGTGAAGCTGTGTTCGCCGCTACGTTTCGTGGGTCTTTCTCCCGAGCGTCTGGGTCTGCTGATTGCGTTGATGGTCCGGTCGATTCCGGCGCTCATGGACCGTTGGGGTGCGTTGCGCCGGGCGGCGGTGGCGCGTAATCTGCCCAAGCGCATGTATTGGCGGCTGCTGATTCCGTGGGTGGTGCAGGCGGTTGATTACGCGACGGCGACCGCTCGTGCTTTGCGGGCACGACACGTGGACGAGCTGAAATAGCGCAGATACGCGAGAAGGGCGGGGTGAACCGTGCAGGTTCATCCCGCCCCCTTCGCTTTGCCTCGCCTAGCTTAGGCGGGTGGTTTAGGGCGTTTCAATGAGGAGCGCCGCCGGCAGCTGCTCCCACCACAGGTACCAGTCGTGCTGGCCGTAGAGCGCCTCCACGAGCTTGTCGAAGCCGCGGTAGACACGCACCGGCATCGCCGAGGAAACCATCGTATGCTCAACCGCCAGAATCTCTGCGTCGCGGCGGGTTGTGACCGGTACAGGCGTGTAGAACTCGATAAAGTCCGAGGCGATAACAGCCGGGTAGGCGTCATCGCGTTCAAACCAGTAGCGGGCAATGGACAGCATCGCCTCGGGGCTGGGGCTGGAGTCCCATCCGCCGAAAGGCAGGTAGGCGAACACGCCGGAAGCATCCCACAGCGGCAGGTCCATGATGAGCAGTTCCGCGGCGCTGTCAATGTCGGTGGCTTTGACCTTCTCATTGATGATGCCTGCGGTCAGTTCGAAGGGGTACTCCGCTTTTAGCGGCATAGCGATATCGTCTTCACCGAGTTCGCCGTTTTCCATGAGGAGGCGGTAGGTCTGCAGGTAGGTGCTCTCGTTCAGGTGCCGGAAGGCCTCGTGCGCGGCAACTTCTACACCGACTTGATCCAGGTAATGGTGATGGTCGGTGATGAGGTCGTGTGCGTACCGCTCGACGGTGTCAGCGGTGATGTCCTGCACGGGTGTTGAAGTACGCAGGGAGACGTTATTCTCAATGGTCCCGAGCAGGGTCGGGTCGAGGGCAACCACGATGGGGGTTGTTCCCCGGTTCTTGCCCTCGTAAAGGTGTTCGAGGTATCGCCGGTTAAGTTCGGCTCGTGGGGCGCCGTGGCGGATTCGCTCGTGTGGGTAGGGATACAAGGCGACGAAGCGCTCATAGAGCTCTGCCATGGTGTTCTCCGATGTTTGGTTGCCCCCAGTTTATCGCGTATTTTCGCGCAAAAATACGGGTTTTTGGATGTTTTAGCAGGGCGCGGAGGGCGCGCGATTTTTTCGTTTGATGAGTGTGTATCGGTGTGTGCTAAACACGCTTAAACTGCCTTAGTGTTGGGCGGTTTGCGCGCCGATTTTCGCTAGAAAAAGTTAGAAATTTTTCGCCACCATATGAGATTTTGGGCGAGTTACACCGGGTGGTACCAAAGGGTTCGGCGGACACTTTCGCGGAGGTGGCGGGCGCCTCCTGAATGCCTGTTACCAACCGCAGATACGCGGCAGAAAGGGTACCAAACCCACAATTTCAGAAAGAAAAACACCCTCTTTTCTTCTTCGGCGCGTCATATTTGACGTATTAGGGGTTTTTCGGGCGAGTTCTGCCGCCGCCGCGTAGCTGCTGGAGTAAAGTGTTGGTACCAGCTACCACCCGTGCCGCGTTGGTACGGAAAACGCCGCTGGGACCATCAACTCGCAGGAGTTCAAACCAACGGAGGTTCTCATGTCGAATAACTACTACAAAGAGATGGTTCGCCTGGCAGACAGCATCGCTGATAAGGCGCATGAGGGGCAGACTGACCGTAACGGCTGGCCCTATATCTCCCACCCTCGCCGTGTGGCTCTTGGTGCGCGCAAGCTTGTGTCTGAAATGGCTGCCGCCACTGACCCCGATGTGTCTTTGGAGGAGCTGAAGGCTGAAGCGCAGATCGTGGCGCTGCTGCATGACACGGTGGAGGATACCGGCGTTTCCCTCGCGTATCTGGCGCGTTATTTCTCGGCGCGTATTGTGGATGCGATTGAGGCCTTGACCCGCCGCCCGGGTGAGTCGCGTGAGTCGTATCTGAGCCGGGTGCGTGTGAATGATTTGGCTCGTCTAGTGAAGCTTGCCGATATTGCGGATAATACTGACCCGCAGCGTTTGGCGCTTCTGGAGGAACCGACTCGTACCTGCCTCATGATCAAGTATGAGCACTCGCTGAAGCTGCTGCACCTGAACGATTAGGTTCAAGCTGACCATATAGAAGCCGCCCGGTATGGAATGTGTTCCATGCCGGGCGGCTTCTATGAATCATCTATTGAATTAGCTCAGGTGAGAGATAGCGTACTCCGCTTCTTCCTCGGTGAAACCTTCAATGGAAGAAGTCAGCTGAGAACGGATTGCTTCAGGAGACATGTTCATAGTCTTCTGGTAGCTCTTTGCACTCTCCAGGGCATTCGCGTTCCAGTCAGCCTTCACATTGTCTACAGCGTACTGAGCAGCCTCAGGAGAGAACTTTTCGAATTCACTGGTGAGCTGGTCGTAGATACGCTGCTTGGACATGTGCATAGTGCGAGAATAAGACTCCGCCTTCTTCAAAGCAGACTTATATTCAGTGGGAACGCTGTTATCATTCTGCTTTGCGTTGGATTCCGCCCCAGCTACGGGAGAGGATTCAGTACCAGTTTTCTGAGAAGCCTCAGTAGTAGCAGAAGAATCAGCAGCTACCGAAGGTGAAGAAGCGCTCGCACTCGTCGACTTGCTGGATCCGCCGCCCATCATCGAAGCGCAACCACCAAGAAGAAAAAGAATAACGAGAGTGATAAACCACCAACGGAGATAAAAAGGCTTCTTCTTAACGTAGACAGAACCGTCAGCGGCAATAATCTTTTGTGCCATGATTTCCTTTCGGCGTCCTCAAGCGGCCGTTGCATGAGGAACCTAGTATGACGTGAGTGT
>NZ_CAXOMR010000013.1:0-57668 GCF_964210535.1 Rothia mucilaginosa | reverse complement strand
CTGTACCCAAAAACCTGGCACACATATGAATGTGCCTCCCCGGAACTTCCGGGGAGGCGTATTTATTCAATACCTAGAGCTTAGGCACCCTCAGTGATGGGGGTGTTCAAGGTTGCGTTCTCGGTACAGCTGTACAGCGCCGCCGAACCGGGGGAGCGCACACCCGCGGTCGGGTTCGCGTTCTGTGCGGTGGCAAGAGCGAAGTCAGAAACCACCTCGTGGTTAATGTAGCTGCCGCCTGCGCCGCCGCCGCTGCTCAGGGCGCTGAGCGAGTAGATGTTGCCTTCGCCCTCGAACTGCACCTGACGGCCGAAAACGCCCTCGTAGTATGAGCCAACGGTCCAGATGTTCAGGCCTGCGCCTCCGCCGCCGTAGCCGGCGCCACCACCGGATGCTACGGAGGTGAGGGAGAGCTTGCCGTGGGTTCGGGAAAGCAGCGCGCCGGAGCCGCCCTTACCGCGGTAAGAGCCGGTTGCGTTCGCACCGCCGGTGCCCTTCTCTCCCTCATGCACGGAGTCGCCCTGGTAAAGGTAGTAGCGCGGGAAATCGTACGACTCAAACCAGGAGGTAGACATGGGCATGAGCTTCAGCTCGTTATTCTCGTCGAGGACGCCGACCAGTGCCTCGCCGAGGGTGCCCGCTACGCCGGAGCGGCCGGCGGTACCGCCGGTGACCATGAAGCGCATGTCGAGGGTCTTGTCGTCCTCGTCGAGGGGCTTGAATTCCTGGTAAGGGCTTGCCATGAGCATGCCGCCCTGGCCGGGGTTGTCGGTGCCCAGGTCGCCGCCTGCGCTACCGCCCGCGGTGTTGTTGGCATCGCTGTGTTCCATGGCGATACGCAGTGCCGGGTTCAGCTGGTCCTTGGGCTGGGTGTCGAAGATGTGCTGGTGGGTGGTGAGGGTGCCCAGCTGTGCACCGCCGCCGCCCGCGCCTGCCACGGCTACGACGGTGACTGAGCCGTCACGAACGAGCTCGACCGCGGAGGAACCGCCGCCGGACGCGCCGTACACGTAGCCGCTGTCGGTGCCCACTACCTGCGCACTGCCGGTTGCATTGCTGGAGCCGGTGGAGTCGCCGCCTGCAGCGTAGCCTTCGCCGCCGAGTGCGGGCTGCGCGCCGGATGCAGAGCCGACGCCGCCGTTACCCGCCCAGACGCGCAGGATATCGCCGGACTTGACCGCCAGAACGCCGCTGAGCTGTGCACCGGCACCGCCGCCAGCCAGGGAAGCGTTCGTGACGTCAGTCAGGTAGCGGGGGGTGAAGGAAGTTGCGGCACCGCCGGCACCGCCTACAAGGTCGAAGCGGACTCGTCCAACGCCTTCGGGGACGAGCCATTCGGTGTATGCGCCTGCCTTGTCGTCGTAGCCGGTTGCGGTGGGCTTGAGGGTCAGGGCGGGGGAGCAGGTGGGCTCGCCGCTTGCCGCCCATGCGGGGACGGTTGCGCTGGCGAGGATGACGGGGGCACTCCATGCAGCGCCCTGTACGAGGCGACGGCGCGAAATGCGTGATGCAGTGTTGTGATGTGTCATTTTTGGGGTCCTCCGGTAGTTCGCGGATGCAGCCGCGAAGTAACCTGTGGTTGGTTGCGATGCGCCGTGGTTTTCGGTTGACTTTCGAATATTTACGGTGATGTTGAAGTGAATTTTTGAAGTTGAAGTGAACCAGGAAGCCGAACCGTTTTAGTTGGGCATCATCGCAAGGTTGTATGCAGTGTTTGCACGCCCGTTCCCTGCCGTGTGGCCCCGTACTGCGAGGAGCAACGGCAATGCCGGCGCCGATGCCGCAGTTGAGAGCTGGTTGGCTTCTCCTTGAGAGTGGAGGCGCCGCTCAGCGGGCACGAGTGTGCACGTTATTGTAGGGGTGAGGTTGCTCTCAAGTTCAAATTCGTGCGTCAAAAAGACGAAACTAGCGTCAAATTTCGGTGAAGAACTAGAAAATGTTTGCATTAGTGTGAATGTTTGTGTATCTTTTTGTTTTTTCCGGCTCTGATTCTGAGGGTTCAGACCGGTTTTTCACATACACAAAAATCCCAGTCACGAGTTCCAAAGGTTCTTCAGTGTTTGGAGCACCTTTACGCAGGGCTTAGAATAATGATGAATATATGCGCCCGTTTCGCCCTGCTACCGGCAGGGGCGCGGCACGACAGAACGCGGCGTATCGGCACACTGTTAAAGTTCGGCGTAAACCAGCCGACTCCACAAAGGATTTTTAATGACTGAGAACATCAGCAAGCTTCGCATTGAAGGTGGCACTCCGCTCGTTGGTGAGGTTCACGTTCGAGGCGCCAAGAACCTGGTGCCCAAGGCGATGGTCGCAGCACTGCACGGTTCGACCCCCTCGACCCTGCGTAACGTCCCTGACCTGAGCGATGTCGAAATCGTTACCACCCTTGTGGAGCTGCACGGTGCGAAGGTCGACTACGACCGTGAAGCCGGTGTTCTCACCCTCAACCCCGCACAGGATGCAACCACCGCGGCAAAGAACGCAGAGGAGATTCAGCTCTTCGGTGGTAACTCCCGCATCCCGATTCTGATGGTGGGTCCGCTGCTGCACACCCTCGGCACCGCGCGCATCCCCAACCTGGGTGGCTGCAAGATCGGTGACCGCCCCATTGACTACCACATGTCTGCACTGCGCAAGTTCGGCGCGGTCGTTGAGAAGGACGACGAAACCGGCACCACCCTGATCGTTCCCGAAGAGGGTCTGAAGGGCGCAGAGATTGTGCTGAACTACCCCTCCGTGGGTGCTACCGAGCAGGTTCTGCTCACCGGTGTGCGCGCTAAGGGTAAGACCATCCTGCGCAACGCAGCGATTGAGCCCGAAATTATTGACCTGATTGCTGTTCTGCAGAAGATGGGCGCGATTATCTTCATTAACGAGGACCGCACCATCGTCATTGAGGGCGTGGACGAGCTGACCGGCTACGATCACGCGTCCCTGCCCGACCGTAACGAGTCTGCTTCTTGGGCTTCTGCGGCGCTGGCTACCGGCGGCGACATTTTCGTGCGCGGTGCAGCCCAGAAGGACATGACCGCGTTCCTGAACCAGTTCCGCAAGATGGGCGGCCTGTACGAGGTGACCGCCGAGGGCATCCGCTTTACCCACCCGGCTCAGCGCACCCCCGGAGCTCAGCTGAAGCCCATCGTCTTTGAGACCAACGTGCACCCCGGCTTCATGACCGACTGGCAGCAGCCCCTCGTCGTGGCGCTGACTCAGGCTAAGGGCGCGTCCATCGTGCACGAGACCGTGTACGAGGAGCGTTTCGGCTTCACCAACGCGCTGAAGCAGATGGGCGCAGATATTGTCGTCATGCGTGACTGCGTGGGCGGCACGCCCTGCCGTTTCGAGGGTAAGGGCTACGGTCACTCCGCTATTATTTCTGGCCCCACCCCGCTGACCGGTGCCGACATTGAGGTTCCGGACCTGCGCGGCGGCTTCTCCCACATTATTGCTGCTCTGACTGCTAAGGGCACCTCTCACGTGAGCGGTGTTGAGCTGATTGCTCGCGGCTACGAGAACTTCGAGGAGAAGCTCAAGGGCCTGGGTGCCAACTTTGAGGTGCTGGCACGCAAGGCGTCGAAGGCTCCCAAGCCCGATGCAGCAATCGTCGTTGTTGAGCCCGAGGAAGTTGAGGTTCAGGACTAGTGAGCGGACAGCAGGGAAAGCAGGCTCTGCCTGAGATTGAGCCCACCGCCTCCGGTGATGCTCTGTACAAGGTGCTCGGTAACGCTGCGCGCGGGCTGTACAAGCTCATCGCGCGCGTTGAGATTACCGGCCGTGAGAACCTGCCTAAGAGCGGCGGGTACATTATCGTGGCTAACCACACCACCGAGCTTGACCCGGTGACTGTGGCTTTCCCTGCTTTCGTTGAGGGCGCCCTGCCGCGCTTCTTGGCGAAGGATTCGCTGTTCCGCGCCCCCGTGCTCGGCTACATTATGCGCAAGCTCGCGCATATTCCTGTGGTTCGCGGTTCGGTGGATGCGCGTAAGTCCCTGATTACTGCCCGCAAGATTGTTGAGGCTGGCGGTGCCGTCGTGATTTTCCCGGAGGGCACCACCACCCATGATCCGCAGCTGTGGCCCATGCAGGCGCGTACCGGCGCGGCTCGTCTGGCTCTTGCGACCGGTGCGCCCGTCTACCCGGTGGCGCACTGGGGTGATGAACAGATTCTCGGTTACGTGGATGAGGCTGGCGAGGACGGCCGCATCAAGGAGAAGCGTAAGATTTCGCTGTTCCCGCGCAAGACCGTTCGCGTAAAGGTTGGCAAGGCGCTGGATATCGCCTCCCTCGTTGAGGATACCAGCCCCGAGGCTAAGCACACCCGCACCGAACTGGGCGTGGTCACCGACGCCATGCTGGACGCTATTACCGCCGAGCTGGAGACGATCCGCGGTGAGAAGGCTCCTGAGGGTCGTTGGAACCCGCGCACGAAGCGTCGTGAAGCACCCGGTACCCCCTCGGGTCCGGTTGGTGGCGCGCTCGGCGAACCGGACGAAAAGTAGCATCCCAGATGGGAAAATCGTAGAGGCCCTGACAGAAGCCGCGGCTATTTGCTGAGGCGCCTGTCAGGGACTCGCACAATAACCTCACAAGGAAGAGAGGCAGGTGTTTTCGTGACCTTCTTTGGACGCACCCCCGCAGCAAGCCCTGAATTTACCCCTCCGGCAACCGTACAGTCTATTGCGGTGCTCGGTGCCGGTAGCTGGGGCACCGCTTTCGCTAAGATCGCGGCGGACGCTACCCGCGAGCGCGGCGATGACACCCGCGTGACCCTCATCGGTCGTGATGAGCAGGTGATGGCTGAGTGCGAACGCACCCGCGAGAACGCCCGCTATTTTCCGGGAATGAAGCTGCCGGATAACATGCACTTCACGGCGGATGCCCCCGCGGCGCTGACCGGCGCCGATATCGTGGTTCTTGCCTTGCCCGCGCAGGTTCTGCGTTCGCAGTTGCAGAGCTTCGCCCGCTATATTGAGCCGAACGCCATGCTGGTGTCTTTGGCGAAGGGCTTGGAGACCGGTACGGGTCTGCGCATGTCGCAGGTCATTACCGAGGAGCTGGAAGAATCCATGGCTCTGCGCGGTGCTGATCTGCGCGCGATCGGCCATATTCCGCACCGCGTGTGCGTGCTCTCGGGCCCGAACCTGGCGAAGGAAATCATGGGGGAGGAGCCTACCGCCTCCGTGGTTGCGGCTCGTACCCTGCCGGTGGCTGAGGCTGTTGCTCACGCGATTGCGTGCGGTTACTTCCGCCCTTACACCAACACGGATGTGGTTGGTACTGAAATTGGTGGCCTGGTGAAGAACGTGATTGCCCTTTGCGTGGGTATTTGCGAAGGCCGCAATTATGGCGATAACTCGAAGGCGTCCATTATGACGCGCGGTCTGGCGGAGATTACCCGCCTGGCGGTGGCGTTGGGCGGCGAGGCTGCGACGATGAGCGGTCTTGCCGGTATGGGCGACTTGATTGCGACCTGCTCTTCGCCGCTGTCTCGTAACCACACGGCGGGCCGCCTGCTGGCTCAGGGTGTTACCCCTGACCGCCTGCACGAGCACATGAGCCAGACGGCTGAGTCGATTAAGTCGGCACCGGTGGTGGCTGAGCTGGCTCGTCGCCACGGCGTGGAGATGCCCATTGTTGAGGCTGTGGTGGCTGTGCTTTCGGGCCGTATTGGCATTGAGGAGTTGGCGCCTCAGCTGCTGGGTCGCCGCCTCAAGCATGAGGGCCACTAGGTTTTGAAGCTTTCTGGTGTGCTGGCACCCCTTGATTCGGGTTGTGTGCCAGGACATACTAGAAGAAGATTGAATGTAGACATCCGAGGACGGATACCGTTGCGGAAAACCGGTGCGTGAGAAACGCATCAGTGACCGCGACGGTATTCGTGCGTTAGGATTATTGACGCATTGCCGTTCCACCTTCCGGACCTAAGGGTAGGGGAACATTGACTAGGAGAAATATATGACCGAGAAGAAGACCGTCGCCCTGCTGTGCGGTGGCCGCTCCTCCGAGCACCCGATTTCGCTCATTACCGCTGCCGGCGTTCTGGGCGCTATTGACCGCACCGCCTACGACGTCATCACTATCGGTATTACCCGTGACGGCCGCTGGTACCTGACCGACGAGCAGCAGCTTGCCGAGCTGACCGCTGGCACTCGCGGTACCGCAGAGTTCCCCGAGGGTACCCAGCAGGTGTTCCTGCCGATGGGCGCCGGCGATTCCCGCCTGACCCTGGTGGATGCTGAGGGTAACGTTACCCGCACCGCGCCGGTGGACGTTGTGTTCCCGCTGCTGCACGGCCCCTTCGGTGAGGACGGCACCGTGCAGGGTCTGCTGGAAATGGCTGACCTGCGCTATGTGGGTTGCGGTGTGACCGCATCCGCTGTGGGCATGGATAAGCACTTCATGAAGGTTGCTTTCGAGTCCGCTGGCCTGGAGGTCGGCCCCTACGAGGTTGTTACCAACCGTCAGTGGGAGCACGAGGACCGCGAGCAGATTCTGGAGCGCGTGCTGAAGCTGGGCTTCCCCATGTTCGTGAAGCCGACCCGCGCAGGTTCTTCCTTCGGTATTACCAAGGTGGATTCGGTGGAGGAGCTCGTGCCCGCGATTGAAGAGGCGCGCCGCCACGATCCGAAGATCATTATTGAGGCGGGTATTGTGGGCCGCGAAATCGAGTGCGCTGTGCTCGATGGCCACCACGGCGAGATGCCCCGCGCATCCTACCCCGGTGAGATTGAGGTTGTGGACGAGGATCACGGCTTCTACGACTTTGAGGCGAAGTATGTTTCTGAGTCTTCCGCTGTGACCGTGTGCCCGGCGAACCTGCCGCAGGATGTGCAGGATCGTCTGCGTGAGCTGGCTGTGAAGGCGTTCCTGGCGCTGGATGGTGAAGGTCTGTCTCGTGCGGACTTCTTCTACACCGAGGATGGCCGCCTGGTCATCAACGAGGTGAACACCATGCCCGGCTTCACCCCGATTTCGATGTACAAGACCATGTGGGAGAACACCGGCATCTCTTACACTGACCTGATTAGCGAGCTGCTGACCCTGGCGATGGAACGACCCCTGGGTCTGCGCTAGTTCTTGAGGCTGCGTTAGTTCTGAGACTGCGTTAGTTGTTCTTGAAGCTGCGTTAGTTCTTGGGCACGCTGTCGTTTTGACTGCGCTCAGTTATTGAATACGTAACGGTGGGGGAGTAGCCCCTGCTGTAAGGCGCCTCGGTGCGGATTCTTGAGGGATTCGCGCCGGGGCGCTTTTTGCGCGGTGGGCAAGTTCAGTCTGTGCGGGAGGGGTAATTGGTACGTATTGAGCCCCAAAAGCTTATGAGAATCGCTCGTTTTTCACTCATGAGAAAAATCACTTACACCCACCTCGGGGCTGCTTGGATGGTGGAGTGCAAGTTTTAAAGCGGTATTGATAAGGCAAAACGTAATTCTGCTCATAAGTGCATGAAATGATGCTTCTAGGTAACGAAAAGATGTCGTTGATGGTCGTTGCACATCTTGAAGCTCAAAGATTGGTATGAAAGCGCTAAAATGAGTAATGAAGAAAAAGCCGATTCGGTAGAATAGATGAAGGCATATCCAATCTGCCCTAGCGATTGGGTATCTATTCACTCACAACGTATCAGAAAGTCAAGGACAACCTTTGGGAAAACGAAACCGTAAGGTGGTCTCTGCGAGTCTGGCGACAGCACTGGTTGCTTCCGGAAGCCCCTACGTAGCCTCATTTGCTCAAGATGTGCAGGAGGCAGCGTCTCAGGTTCCGCCCAACCCTACCGCCACCGCAAGCCAAACCCTGGACCCCACCGCAAACGCGGCATCTTCCTCTCAGACGGCAGTACCCACGCTCGCAACCGTGAGCGCATGGCCCACCGCTCAGGGGGACAATAAGACTGACAAAGCGCAGGCAGAGCCCACCGCTCAGCCTAGCGCTTCTTCGAGTGCTCAGCCCACCGCTAGTGCTGAGCCTTCCGCAAGTGCTACGCCCAGCCCGGATGCGACTCCTACCCCGAACGCTACCGCGCAGCCTACTGCCGAGCCCACCGCTTCTGCTAGTGCGACTGCAAACCCGAGTGCTACAGCGAGTCCTAGCGTAGAGCCCTCTAAGGATGCGACCGCTGAACCTACTGCTACGCCGACCGTAGCTCCTAGCGCAAGTGCTGAACCGAGTGTTGCTCCTACCGCAACTCCGACGGTTGAGCCGACTGTAGCTCCGACTGCGGAGCCGACCGTTGCGCCTACTGTGGAGCCCACCGCAGAACCCACCAAGGATGCAACTCCTGAGCCTACTCAGGATCCGACTCCTGAGCCTACGGTAGAGCCCACCCCGGAACCTACTCCCGAGCCGACCCCGGAGCCTACTCAGGACCCCACTCCGGAACCGAATCCGGAGCCCACTCCTGAACCTACTCCCGAGCCGACGAAGGACGTAACTCCTGAACCGACCCCGGAGCCGACCCAGGATCCCGCTCCTGAACCTACTCCCGAGCCGAATCCGGAGCCCGCTCCTGAACCGACCAAGGACGTAACTCCCGAGCCGACTGAGGCACCCACCCAGGATCCTTCTCAGGTTCCGGTCGTCCCGGCCCCGGTTCAGGATCCGACTCAGGAGCCCTCCAAGGAAGCTAAGCAGGAGCCGACCAAGGATGCGGTCATCCCCGTGATTCCGGTAGCTCCGGTAGAGGATAACAAGGACAGCTCGGACTCCAAATCGGTTACCCCGATCGAGACCGAACCTGTTGCTCCGATTCCTCCGGCGAACAACCCGGTGACCGTCCCCGGCAATCGTCAGGAAGTCTCTGGGGAAGATGTCATCATCTCCATTGAGCTTCCGCGACCGGGCAACTCCTCTGAATCCTCAAGTTCCTCTTCGGGATCTTCGAGCTCTTCACCGAGCAAGGCACCGAGCGACAGGCTTGATGGCGACGATGACGATCCGTTGCGTTCCGGCGGTACCACCCTTGGACGAATTGCAGCCAATAACGGCTCGAATGACTCCATCCCGGGTGCGGCAGACTGGGTTGCTGGATACCTCTCGCGCAATAAGACCGAAGAGGACCACTCCCACGAGGTAAGCCCCTCGAGCTCCTCAAGCTCGGTATCGGCTTCGAAGTCGCCTAGCTCCTCCACCTCGGCTAGCGCCAGCCGCTCCGCAAAGAGCGTGGCAAAGGCTGACGGCGCGAACGCCGCCCAGGAGCAGGCCGTGAAGAATGCGGATGCGGACGATTCCGGACTTTCCGGTATTGCACCGCTGATCCTCTTCTCGCTCATCGGTTTGGTGCTGATTGCTCTGGCAATCCGCTACTTCAGCCGCGGAGCATAAGGCGAACATAACGCGTAAGAATACGCGATAATAGAGGATGTGAATCCTCAGACTTTTAGCGAAACGCGGGACAACCCCATGCGAGAGACACCTCTCTCAAAGCTGGGGGAGTCCCGCGTTCTGCGCGCTTTCATGCCGATTATCAACGCCCACAACGAGCAGGTTGCCGCAGCGGCACGCCAGGCGGGGCGCATCGAACCCCTCGAGGTGGGCCCCGGTGACGATTGTGCCGTCCTTGCCGTGCCTGCGCCCGGTCAGCGTACCGTGGTCACCACCGACACTCTCGTTGAGGACCAGGACTTTATGAACCTGTGGCCCGGCGGTATCGCACGGGCGGGTGAGGCCGGTGAGCTCATTCTGGAACCCGCCCGCAGTAGCGGCTACGATGTGGGGCGCAAAGCCGCGACCCAGAACCTCGCCGACGTTGCCGCCATGGGTGCGCGCCCGGCGAGCCTCTTCATCTCCTTGAGCCTGCCCGGTAGCACTCCTTACGGCTGGATTGACGACTTCGCCCACGGCATTGTGGACGGAATCAACGCCTGCGGAGCCACCGAATGCGTGATTGGCGGCGGCGATATTGGCGACTCCACCGAAATGTCGGTGACCGTCACCGCCCTCGGCTACACGGATCGCGCTGTACTGCGCTCCGGCGCACGCCCCGGCGACACTATCGCCCTGGCGGGACGTACCGCCTGGTCCGATGCCGGTCTGCGCCTGCTACTCAACCCGCTCTCCCTGCCCGCCACGGCACTGTTGCGTGCCATTGCCACAGGTCAGGAGGCTGAGGCGGTGCTGGGCACGGTCAGTCGGGCGTGGGCTCAGCAGCAACCGGAAGGTGCTGGCGCTCTTCCCGAAGGGCTCATCGAGCTTGCCCGCACCCTCAGCCCCGAAGAGGCCGCGCACATGATTGCGGTCTGCGAGCGCGCCGTCGACTCGCAGCACCACCCGGTCAGCCCCATCCCCGCCGGTGAGGTGGCGCGCCATCATAAGGCAAGCTCCATGCTGGATCTCTCCGACGGACTCGTCAAGGACGCCGGACGAGTTGCCGCCGCCTCCGGGGTGCAGATGCGCCTCGATCGCACCGCCGTGGATGCGTTCGCCGAGCCGTTGCTACCGCTGGCGCGCCTGCTGTTGGCGATTGGTGAGCGCAACGAGGCGGGGGAGAGCCCCGCATCCCTGGCGCGCACCTTCGTGCTGGTCGGCGGAGAAGACCACGGCCTGCTGGCGACCTTCCCCGGTGAGGTGCCCGAAGAGTTTGTGCCCCTGGGTACCTGCGTTGCGGACACCCCGGAACGCGGCCTGAGCGCCGAACTCTACGGTGCCGAACGCCGCCACAATGCGGTGACCGGCGCGGCGGTGGTCATGGACGGCCGCTCCCTGGACGGCATGGGCTGGGAGCACTACGGGGCTTCCGCGTAGGAGCTTCACCGAGTGCCGCGAGGTGCGTGCGGTTTATATGTTTAGTCCGTGCTTTCAGCCCGCGGGATAGACGACGGACAATACCGTACATTTAACCGAAATTGCCTAGAATAGAAGTACGAAATAGGCTGGATCCCGCCCGTGCCGCGGGCGCTGAGAAATCAGTCGGGAACTAACCGGGAAATCAGTCGGGAACTAGCCACAAACTCAGCCGAGAACCGCGCGAAACTGACGAAACCGACGAGGAGGGTAGCGTGAACGCAGAACAGAACCAGCGCACCGAAGAACGCGAGATTTACCGCCGCGCCTGCGTGCGCGCCTACCGCTTCGGCGTAGCGTGGTCCACCGCCGCCCGCACCACCATCGAACGCTACCGCGAGGCGCTCAACGAACTCAACGGGTTCCCCGTGCCCGATAAGGACACCGGCTCCAATATTGCCCACACCCTGCTGACCCTGACCGAAGAGTTTGAGCGGGGCATGGAACAGGTTCTGCCCAGTGAGGATCTGCCCCGTAAGGTTCTGCCCAGCGAGGTTCTTCCCGCTGGCGAAATTCCCGTCGGGGAGGGTGCGTGCGTGCCCGAGGCGGCGGGCGCCTCCGAAGAGGAAACCCTCGCCCACCTGTGGATTCAGCTGGGCGGAATCTACGAGCACGCGATTATGCGCGCATCCCGCGTGGCACGCGGCAATTCCGGTACCCTGCTCTGCGCCTGGGCGCTGGAGGCGGTGCGCAGCTACTGGTTCCTGCCCGGAAACCTCGCCCAGGAGCTTGGCGATGCGGCTGCCGAGTTGCCGCTCGTGCGCGCCCTGGAAGCAGACTACGAGCGTGTGCTGGCTGGCGGTTCCCTGCCGAAGCACCGCGAAGTGAAACTGGAGTACGCCCACGCGGAGGCGCGCGCGATGGCGTTCGCGGCTGAGCGTATTCGTGCCAGCGTGGGGGAGCAGATGGTGCCCTCCACGATGCTGTCGGTCATGGTGGAGCTCGCCCGCCTGGACGCACACTATGATGCATCGCAGGACGCAGAAGTTGCCGATGAGGTGCTGAAAGAGCGTCGACGTGCGCTGATGCGTGCCGCGCTGGAACGCACCGCGCAGTTCCCGCCCTCGCCCGAGCTTGCCGGTTTCGTGGATGCCGGCGCGCTCGGCTTCTACCTTGCCGTGGTGCACTCCAACCCGCGTTGGGAAGGTGCGACCCTGAACGAGGCGCAGGTGGAGTCCATGCTGCGTGCCCCCTCTGCCGATGTGACTTCTGTAGCCGGTTCTGCGGCACGAGTGGGTTCTGAACAGGCGGGCGCTGAACCTGCCGAGCACGCAGAAGGTGGGCACGCAGAACAGGCGGGGCAGATCGGCTGGGAGCTCATGGGTACGCTGACCTGCGAGCCCCTCGCCCTGGCGCAGTTGCGCCCCGAACTTGAAGCCATGGGTGACAGTCTGCTCATTACGCCCCTGGACATGGCGGCTGGACTCTGGGCGCTGCACGTGCATGTGCCCGACATCGACCCCGCCCGCGAGCTGATTATGGGCTACGGTCAGTGGTCGGATGAGCGTATTTCCTCCCTGGTGGATGGTCGTCACGCCGACCACGCGTGCGGTGCGGAGGGCGGAGCATGAGCCCCGCCCGACGTTCCGTGAACCCGCAGCAGGAAGCCCTGGACTTGGGTCTTCCTGAGCCTGCTCCGGTCAAAACTAAGCCGACAAATAAGCCCGCGAAAGCTGAGGCAGCGCAGAGTGAGCCCGTAGATTCTGAGTCCGTAGATTCAACGGTTGTGGAGCCTGCCCGTGCCGGTTCTGCGACCCGTGCTGATTCCGCGACCCGAGCTCGGCAACGGAAAAAGGATGCGCCGCTACTGAGCGATGAACAGCTCCGCACCACCGCCGAGCTGACCGTGCGCGATCTTGCCGCCTACGCCCGGGGCAAGGCGAGCCGCGCCGAGCTGAGCGAACGCGCGGCACAGCGCGCCAGCGCACCCTACCGTAAGGCACTCAAGACGCTCAAACATTCGCTGGGTCCCGCCGCGCACACCATGACCGACGACGCTATCTACGAGCTGGTCGATATTGCGTTGGCGGCACGGCAGGCAACTCAGCCGGAAGCACATCAGCCGGGGGAACCTGCCCGGAAGAAGCCTGCTCAGAAGAAGTCAGCGCAGAAGAAAACAGCTCAGAAGGAACTAACTCAGAACGAACCGATCCCGCAGGAGAGCGAAACTGCCGCGCGGGATATTTCGGCGCGCCCGCAAAAGGTAACGAAGGCAAGCGAAAAGGGCGAGCAGAAGCCTGCGCCGAAGAAGAATGCGCCGAAGAAGAGCGCGCCCGAGGCGGAAGCTGAAAAGCCCGCGACCAAGAAGACCATAGCGAAGAAGACGGCTTCCGCAGAGAACACGCCTGCCGCTCAACCCGCTACCACCGAGAAGACTCCGGCAAAGCCGAAGACCGCTGCGCCGAAGAGCCCAGCGCAGAAGAGCTCTGCGAAGAAAGCCCCCGCCCAGAAGACTTCCGCGAAGAAGGCAACGACTGCGAAGGTTGCGGCCGAGAAAGTTACGGCTGAGAAGCCCGCATCAGCCGCCGCGGAGGCTAAGAGCCGTGCCCTGGCGCGCTACGCCTCCGAAGACCGCATCGAAAATGCGCCGCTCAAAAAGTACCTGCCCGCGCCCAGCGCCAAGGCAATCTCCACGCACCTGGACCTGCACACCGTCGGGGAGATGCTCGAATACTTCCCGCGCAAATACCTGCCGCGCGGTGAGCTCAGCTCCTTCGCCGAACTCGTTGAGGGCCAGGACGTCACCATCATCGCCCGCGTGGTGCACGTGAGCACCCGAACCATGGCGGCGCGCCGCGGCAAAATCACGGAAGTGACCATCACCGACCGGCTTTCCGACGCCACCGGGCAGGAGGCACCCGCCGGTTTTGGTGCCGCTGGTTTTGGTGCTGGCGGTCCCGTATCCGTGGTGCCCGGCCGTGCTAACCGCCCCGGCGCATCCGGAGTATCCGGCGTGCCCGCGCAGAGTTGGCAGGCGACCGGGATGCACAACCCGCGCATCAACGCGCTCGCTAACTCCACGCACAACCCTGCCGCCCAGATTCCCAGTGCCCAGATTCCCAGCGCCCAGAACCCGGCACAAGGCAGGGGAACGCAACCCGCCTCCTATAGCGGCTACTCAGACAGCTACGGCCAGGATGATTTCTCGCAGGGAGGCCTCTTTGGCGTGCCCGCACCCAGCATGACGAAACCCGGCGCGCTCATCGGTTCGCAGATGAAGCTTTCCTTCTTCAATGCCTGGACCGCCGCCCGCGAAATCCGCGAGGGTGAAACCATGATGTTCTCGGGCAGGGTCGGCATCTACCGCGGCGAATACACCCTCACCAACCCGCACTACGCCCTGCTCTCGAAGGACGCCTCCGACGCGGACGTCACTGACGCCGCCACCGCCCCCGTGCCCGTCTATCGTGCACCCGTGAAGCTGCCCACCGACCGCATCAGCGGCTACATGGCGCAGCTGCTCGAAAAGGTGCCGCTCAAAGAGCTTGAAGACCCTGTGCCGTACACGATTCGTCGCGCCCGCAAGGTGCCCTCGCTGGAGTGGACGTACCGCGCCCTGCACACCCCCGATTCGGAGGACACCTGGCGTGCCGCGCAGGCGCAGATGCGTTACCGCGAGGCGTTCGTGCTGCAGAGCGCGCTGGCTCGCCTGCATTCGGTGCGTGCCGCGCACCTGACCCAGCCGCGCCCCGCCGTGGAGGGCGGCCTTGCCGATCAGCTGCTTCAGGTTCTGCCCTATGAGCTGACCGAGGGGCAGCAGAAGGTGGGTGCTGAGATTGCCGCCGACCTGTCGAGTGAATCGCCCATGAACCGCCTGTTGCAGGGCGATGTGGGTTCCGGTAAGACCGTGGTGGCTCTGCGCGCCATGCTGCAGGTTGCCGATGCGGGCGGCCAGTCCGCGATGCTCGCCCCGACCGAGGTGCTTGCCGAGCAGCATTTGCGTTCGGTGTTGGACATCCTGGGGGATATGGCGGCGCCCGAAGACTCTGACGGCTCGACTGGCGGCGGGGAAGAAACCGGTCGCGTGCGCGCGCGCCTGCTGACCGCCTCCATGGGCACCCGCGCCAAGCGCAAGGTACTGCAGGAACTCGCCGACGGCACCGCCCAGATTGTGATTGGCACCCACGCCCTGCTTTCCGACGAGGTGAGCTTCCACGATTTGGGTCTGGTCGTCGTGGACGAGCAGCACCGTTTCGGCGTGGAGCAGCGTGATGGCCTGCGCGGCACCGACGGTGCCCTGCCGCACCGCCTGGTCATGACCGCAACGCCCATTCCGCGTACCGTCGCCATGACCGTGTTCGGTGACCTGGATGTGTCCGTGCTCGACACCCTGCCCGCCGGTCGACAGAAAATCTCGACCCACGTGGTGCCCCTCGCCGAGAAGCCCGCCTGGGCGTCCCGCCTGTGGAGGCGCGCTCGCGAAGAAATCGACGCGGGCCACCAGGTGTATGTTGTCGTACCCAAAATCGGGGAGGACGGCGACAGCCTGGAGGAGGGCACCGCGTTCTTTGGCGCATCCAGCCTGAACGGTGCTGGAACCGGCGCGGGCAACTCAGCCCAGGGCTATTTCGGCCAGGGCGGTAGCGCCAGTAGCGACGGCAAGGTTCAGCTGACCTCGGTCGCCTCAATGTACTCCTACCTGAGTGCCGAGGACGCCCTCGTCGGCGTGCGTATCGGCACCCTGCACGGCCGCATGGACCCGGCTGAGAAGACCGCCGTCATGACCGCTTTCGAGCGCGGAGAAATTGACCTGCTCATCAGCACCACCGTCATTGAGGTGGGCGTGAACGTCCCGAACGCCACGCTCATGATCATCATGGATGCCGACCGCTTCGGCATCTCGGGCCTGCACCAGCTGCGCGGTCGTGTGGGCCGCGGCGGCTACGCGGGCACCTGCCTGCTGGTTACCCGCCAGGAGGAGGGCGGCGTGTCCCGCGAGCGCCTGGATGCGGTTGCCTCCACCACGGACGGCTTTGAGCTTTCCCGCATCGACCTGGCTCAGCGCCGTGAGGGTGATATTCTGGGTGCTGCACAATCGGGCTCGAAGAGCACCCTGCGGTTCTTGCGGGCGCTCGCCGATGCCGACATTATTGAGCGTGCCCGCGAGGATGCCCGCTCGGTGGTGGAGAAGGACCCGACGCTGGCTAAGCATCCGTCTTTGGCGCGTACGATTGACCGTGCCCTGGACGCTGACCGTGAGGCGTTCCTCGGCAGGGGATAAGCGCCTAACGGGGCAGAACGCCCTACCAGCCCCGCCCACCAACCTGCGTTGCCCACCACTCGCTGAAACCGTGACGTCAACACACCACACTAGTTAAGAGGAGAGACCTATGAGCCGTATTATTTCCGGTGCCGCCGGAGGCGTTCGCCTTGCCTCGGTTCCGGGGGATAATACTCGCCCCACCACCGACCGGGTGAAGGAATCCCTCTTCTCGAAGCTAGAGAGCTACGACATTATTCGTGGCGCCCGCGTGCTGGACGCTTTCGGCGGCTCGGGTGCGCTGGGTTGCGAGGCGCTCTCGCGCGGTGCCGCCTCCGTGACTCTGCTGGACACATACCCGAAGGCTGTTGCGGTGATCCGCAAGAACGTTGCCGCGGTGGAGAAGGCGATGGGCCGCACCGGTTCTTCTGGCGCTACCGGTTCTGCGGCGCGCGTACAGCAGTCTCAGGCGCTAACCTACGTGAAGTCCGCTTCCGGTCCGTGGGACCTGGTGTTTGTTGACCCGCCCTACGCCATGCCGAATGAGCAGGTCAGTGAGCTGCTGGAGGCGCTCACCCCCAAGCTCGCCGAGGGTGCCGTGGTCGTGGTGGAGCGTTCTTCGCGCGATGCGGAGCCGGTGTGGGGCGAGGGCCTGTACTGTTTTTCGACCCGTCAGCACGGCGAGACGGTTCTCTACTATGTGGAACCTGACGAGGTGGAGGAGCAGGCGGGCGACGAGTCTGGCGAGGATGCTGAAGAGCTCGCCGCCTAAAATTGCCGCCTGACCTTTCCGCCCGCATCCTGCGCTCGTCCGCATGCCACTAATCCGCATCCTAAATTCGCCCGCATCTACTCATTCCAACGTCTGATATTTATTTCGTGAAGGGACCGCCATGATTGCCCTCTGCCCCGGATCTTTTGACCCCGTGCACCACGGCCACCTGGAAATCATTGCCCGCGCCGCTCAGCTCTTTGACGAGGTGATCGTGGGCGTGGCGCACAATAGCTCCAAGAAGTACCGTTTCTCCCTGGAGGAGCGTGTGCAGCTGGTGCGTGAGTCTCTGCAGGAGCTCGGCATTGAGGGCGTGAGCGTGGAGCCGATTCCGCCGGGCGTGCTGCTTGCCGAGTACGCGGCGGAGCGTGGCGCGAAGGTGCTGGTGAAGGGTCTGCGTTCGGCGACGGACTACAGTTATGAGGCTCCGATGGCGAGCATGAACCGCCACCTGGCGCAGGTTGAGACGGTGTTCTTGGCGGGTGAGGACCGCTACGGTGCGGTGTCGTCCACGATTATTCGTGAGGTGGCGTCGCTGGGTGGTGACGTGACCCCCTTCGTGCCGGAGTCGGTCGCCCGCGCGCTGAAAAACCCCTAGAAAAGCGCCTAGGAAAACGCCTCATCAACCCAGGCGCACACCACCTTGTGCGCACCCATCCGACACGCCCGACATGCCCACCGGCAGGGCCCCGGCAGAATAACTCGCACCGCCAACCGGGTGCTTAACTATCTCTGCAGTACCCCCGACCGTCCGATTAAAAGCCGCGCGGCGCCTCCTTAAGGGGATATTTAAGAGGTGAGCGCCACTTAAAGAGATTTAAAAGGCGCTTAATCTTGATTAACGGTGCGAATGACCCCTAAAATGGGACTTTGGTTTATACATTTCGTAAGGAGAAACGCCATTTCACGTGCAGACGCATCGCCGCTGGTGGTATCGGTTACTAACCTGATTCACCGCCCCGGCACCATGGAAACTCTCGCTGAGGTCCTGCCCGCACCGGCAGACCTGGGTAACACGCTCATCGGCGTGGAAGAGGGTTCGGATATTGACCTCGATATTCGTATGGAGTCTGTTGTTGATGGTATCCTAGTTACCGGCTCCGTCGTTGTGGATGTACACGGCGAGTGTAGCCTCTGCTTGGATCCGATTGATTACGAGATGTCGGCCAATATTCAAGAGCTTTTCGTCTTTGAGAAGGCCCCGGCTGGCGGCCCCGAAGACGAAGTAGATGAGCAGTACGCCGTTGAGGATGATTCCATCGACCTTGAACCGGCTCTGCGGGACGCAGTAATCCTTCAACTGCCGTTCCAGCCTGTTTGTAGGGACACCTGCCAGGGTCTGTGCGCCGATTGCGGTGCGCGCCTGGAGGATGACCCCGGGCATCATCACGAGGTGTTGGATCCGCGCTGGTCGGCCCTGCAGGGCCTGCTCGGTGCAGATACCGAAAACTAAATTGTTGTTACTAGAGATTGTGAGATAGCTGTGGCTGTTCCCAAGCGCAAGATGTCCCGCGCTAACACCCGCGCACGCCGTTCCCAGTGGAAGGCATCCGTGCCCCAGCTGGTTAAGACCGTTGAAAACGGTCGCGTGACCTACAGCCTGCCCCACCAGGCAAAGGTTGTAACCGACGCTGCAGGCAACGCCCTGTTCCTGGAGTACAAGGGCCGTAAGGTTGCAGACGCCTAAGAAGCGGTGAATCCTTATGACTGAATTTCCTAGTGTTGATACTAGGGAGTTGCGTAAACGTCTCGGAGTCGATATCGACGCCGAGACGTTTTTGCTATCCCTAACCCACCGCTCCTACGCCTTCGAGAATCCCGGAGTGGAGCATAATGAGCGCCTGGAGTTCCTGGGCGATTCGGTGCTTTCCCTGGCGATCGCTGAAGAAGTGTACCGACGCTACCCTGACCTGCCCGAGGGTGAGCTCGTGAAGCTGCACCACGTGGTGGTGTCGACTGTGGCGTTGGCGAAGGTGGCACGCGACCTGGATCTGGGTAGGTACATCCTGCTCGGTAAGGGCGAGATTCACACCGGCGGCGCCGATAAGGACTCGATCCTTGCCGACACCATGGAAGCGATTTTTGGCCTGACCTACCTGGAGTGCGGTCGCGAGGCGGCTCGTGACCTGGTGCTGCGCCTGATTGCGCCGCTGCTCGACGACGAGAAGGTCCTGAACTCTGGACGCGACTGGAAAACCGAGCTGCTGAACCTCGCCACCGCCCGCGGCTGGGGAGACGTGCGCTACGAGGTCACCGGCGAGGGCCCCGACCACGCGCGCGTGTACACTGCGGTCGCTATTGTGGCGAACCAGCAGGCCGGTACCGGTGTGGGTCCGAGCAAGAAGGAGGCGGAGCGCCTTGCCGCTGAGCAGGCGTACCGCGTTCTGGTGTAGGCCCGCCGCATTACCCGCGGGCCGTTGAAGGGAGAGAACCCATGCCCGAACTGCCCGAGGTGGAAACCGTTCGCGCAGGTCTAGCCGACCATTCGTTGGGTCGGCCCGTGCAGGCGGTGCGCGTGGTCGATGCCCGTTCGCTGCGCAGGCACCTGCCCGGTCCCGCCCACTTTGAGGCGGCACTCACCGGCAGGACGTTGCGCGGTGCATACCGCCGCGGCAAATACCTGTGGCTGACCCTGAGCGAGTCGGATGGCACGCTTGCCGACGAGGCGCTCGTGGTGCATCTGGGCATGAGCGGTCAGCTGCTCGTGCGCGATGAGCCGGGCGGCAAATCGGACAGCAACTCGGGCGGCGACTCGGGTAATGAGTTGGGGGCTCGTGCGGCGTTTGATGAGCAGCCGCGGCACCTGCGCGTGGCGCTCGAGCTAGGACCGGCTGGAGCTACCGGTAGCGCGGCGAGCACCAACCGGGCAAGCGCTGGGCAGCGTCTGCTCTTCGTGGACCAGCGCATCTTCGGCGGTATGTTCCTCAGCCCGCTGGTACCGGACGTACCCGCTGCGGTTGCAGCGAATGAAGTAGCGCCCGGTGAATTGGGGCAGAGCGAAGTACCTGAGCGTTTTCTTGTGCCCGAGGCGGTCAAACACATTGCCCGCGACCCGCTGGACGAGTTCTTCGACCCCGCGGCGGTGCGCCGTAAGTTCCTGCGCACCTCCAGCGGCATTAAGAAGGTGCTGCTGGACCAGTCGGTCATCTCCGGGGTGGGCAATATCTACGCCGACGAGGCGCTGTGGCGTGCGCGGTTGCACTACGCGAAGCCCGCACGCACCCTCAGCGCCGCGCAAACCCGCGAACTGCTGGAGGCTGTCACCCAGGTGCTGCGCGAGTCCCTGGCGGCTGGCGGCACAAGCTTCGACGCCCTGTACGTGAACGTGCTGGGGGAGTCGGGCTACTTTGAGCGCTCGCTGAACGCCTACGGGCGTGCCGGGGAGCCCTGCCACCGTTGCGCGGAGGCGGGTCGCACCTCCCTGATAGTGCGTGAGCCCTTCCAGAACCGCTCGTCCTACCGTTGCCCGCACTGCCAGCGGGCGCCGCGTTCTCGCTAGATAAAGGCTCACGCTAGGTAGAAGCTTACGACAGGTAAAGGCTTACGACAGGCACAAGCTCACGCTAGATATGCGAATGACGGCGTAGCTACGTTCCTCCCGTACGGGGGATGTAGCTACGCCGTCATTTGTATAAACCTCAGTTGTATAAACCGGGGGCCGGGGAGTCAACCCGAAAACCACCCTAACAAGAAGCAACTGGCGGCTGTACCTATCGCCTGCACCTAGCGGCTGTACCTGTCCCCGTAGAACAGGCCCAGGCGCTCGTAGCCTTCCTCAATCGACACGGAGGGCTCCCACTGCAGCAGTTCACGGGTGCGGCGCTGATCAAACCAGTGCGCGGTCGAGAGCTGCTCCGCAAGGAACTCCGTCATGGGCGGCTCGTCACCGGCGGTCACGTTCTTCGGCAGACGCTCCCAGACGCGCTCAATGACCTTACCCGCCAGAGCCGCAACCTTCGCCGGAACCGAGAAACGCGGGGCGGGAACGCCCACCGCCTCACAGAAACCACCGAGCAGCTCGGCGATAGTGCGCGGCTGACCGTTCGTCACCACCAGCGCCTTGCCCGCAAAAGCGTCGAGGCGCTGATAGCCGCGTACCACGGCATCCGCGGCGTTATCAATGTAGAGCGTGTCAATCAGGCCCGTACCGCCAGAGAGCAGCGGCAGACGGCCCGCGGCGGAACGCTCCAGAATACGCTCGACCAGCTGGGTATCGCCCGGACCCCACATCAGGTGAGGACGCAACGCACCCACGCGCAACATCCCGCCACCGGGCAGGGTGGTGCCGTTTGCCTCCAGCGCCAGGAGCTCAGCGGCAGCCTTCGAACGAGCGTAGTTACCGCGCGCATGCTCCGGGGACGCCACGCCGGCACCGTCACCCACAATCGCCGCGCCGGCATGAGCCACCGACGGCGACGAAATGTACAGGAACGAACCCACCGAATGGTTCAGCGCCGCCTGCAACAGGGTGCGGGTACCCTCAATGTTGATGCGCTCATAATCAGTCCACTCGCCGCTGACCGAAACCTTCGCCGCGGCATGCACCACGCCGTTCACGCCGGTCATCGCCAGATCCACAGCCTGCGCATTCGTAATATCGCCGCGCACCTGCTCAAAACGCGGGCGCACCGAATCGGGCAGCAGAGCCGCAATACCCGAATCGCCACGCTGAAAAACGCGCACATCGTAGCCGGCACGCAGCAACGCCAGCACGCTCTCACGACCCAGCAGGCCGCTCGCACCGGTAAAGAGGATGCGCTCGCCAGTGCGCGGCGCGAAATCGGGCTCCTCAATCGGGCGCAACGAACGCGGGGCGGGGTCGGTGTAGCGTGCCGCCAGCGGCTGCGCCGGCTTGCGGAACCGAGCCGTCGGGGAAGTCACCGCATGCGAGGTCGACAGGCGGGGTACAGACTCACGGGACGCAGACAAACGGGGTGCAGACTCACGCGAAGAATGAGGGGACATCATACTCCTTAGACTTAGGGATCCGGCAGGCGCTTACGCCCCCGCAAGGACCTTCGACGCCCACTCACCCAGGGCGGGGCGGTCAATCTTCGAATTGTGGCGAATATCGGTAGGATGCTCGTGCACCACCAGCACCGCGGCAAGCTCCACGCCGGTATCCTCGGCAACCTTCTGACGCACTAGCTGCGACAGCTCGAAGGGCGCCACACCCTCCGCAATGGGGAAGCGGCGAGCGCCGGGCACGCGATCGAGCAGGGCACGCTTGAGGCCCGACGCCGACTGGCGCGCCTCCAAAGCGGCAGTATTCGCGGACGCTTCAATGACCAGCACCGGGGCGGCAGTACCTGCAGGACCCACAGCGACCAGGGCGGCGCGGCGCACCTCGGGCAGCGACTCGGCGGACTGCTCAGCCGCAACCGGGGTCAGCACGCCCTGCGAAGTCAGCAGCACGTGCGCGAGGCGACCCTCAACCCACAGGCGACCCGAAGCATCCAAGTGGCCGACGTCACCGGTATGATGCCAACCCGGAGTGCTAATGGACTGCTCCTCAGTCACCCACAGGGTGTCGTAGCGGTCCTTCACATGCGGCGCCGACACCAGAATCTCACCGGTCACACCCGGCTCATGGGTTAGCTCATCCGCGACCGAACCGTCCTGCAGCAGCGGCGCAATAGCCACCGCCGCACCGTACACCGCGAAACCAACGCACACGCCGTCACGGGCGAACGGGTCAAGCACCTCACCGGCAGCATTCGGGGTGCCCTCAGCAATCGCCTGGCGAATCATCTCGAAAGACACATCGGTCACCGGCAGACCCTCGGTCATACCGTACGGGGTGTGCAGGGAGGCGTTCGGCACCAGGGCGGAGAGGGCCTCCAGCAGCGGCACGGGAATCGGCGCGCCAGCACTCAGCACGGTCTGAACCTTAGCCAACGCCGCACGCTGCTCAGCGTTCAGCTCATCGGCGGTCGCCACCACATTCACCAGGGCGGCGGGGGAAGCAAACACGACCGACGCATCAATAGCCGCCGCAGCCGATGCCAAGGCAGAAGCCGTCAGAGTCTTCGGGCGGGTCACATCCATCGTCGGGGTCACGCTGGTAGCACCCAGCGCCGGGCCCAACAGCGCAAACGGCGCGAAGCCAGCCACCAGGCCGCTACCGGGCGCAAAACCGTACGTATTCGCAATGGCATCGCGCATACCCGCCAGCTGACGCTGCGTGTACACCACACCCTTAGCCGGGCCGGTCGAACCGGAGGTGTACAGCACCGCCGCATCAGCATCCGGCACGGGGGAGGGGAACTCCACCACGGTCGGGGTGGGCACCGGCGCGCCCGGAGTACCGTCAGCGGCGGGCGCGGTAAACACCGAACCGGCAACGCCCAACAGCTTCTCCTGCACCGAACCCAGCGGCTCCACAGAAATACGCACGCCCGGCCACAGCAGGGTACGGGCGGCACTGAGCGCGGCGGGAATACCCACCAGGAAGCTCGGGTTAGCGCCCTTCAACGCGCGAGTTAGCCCCGGAATACCCAGGCCGGTATCAGCCACCACAATGACAGCGCCCAGCTTCATGCAGGCGTAAATCAGGGTGGTCAGGCGGGCACCCGGAGGCACCATCAGGTTCACGCGGTCGCCCGGACGCACACCCAGGGCGTGCAGGCGGGTCGCGGCGGCGTTGACCTGCTGGTTCAGCTCAGCCCAGGTCAGGGTCACAGAAACGGAGGTGCCGTCACCCTTGGGATCCATGTCCACCACGGCGGTGGAGGCGTCGTCGGCGCGTTCGGTGAGGGCTGCGAGCATGGGGCGGAACGCCGCGGGAACAGCACCCTCAGCGGCAGTGCCCTCGCCGGTAGTCAGACCGTGGCGGCGTGCGCGGGCGGCACGATGCTCCGCCTCAACGTTGTGCGGGGGCACCAGAGCGCCATCCTCCAGCGTGCCGAAAGTCTGCGCAAGCCACGAAATCATGGGGGAGGCAATATCGTAATCCTCAATGACCAGGTGCGAGGCCTTCTCGTAGCGGTGCACCTTCGCCTGCGGCATGCGCTCCATCAGGTCGAACAGGTAGCGGCGCTGGAACACCGGGTCCTTCGTGCCCCACTGGAAGAACGCGGGCACATCCAGGTCACGAATCTGCTCGGCAATACGCTGCATCGGAGCGTAGGAGGGGATATCAGTACCGGTCGGAATATCACCCACAAAATTACGCACACCCTCACGCCACGCCGAATGAGTGTACGGCGCACGGTACGTACGGTAAATCGCCTCGTTCAGAGGGCTCGGGTACAGGCGCTTAGGCTGCTTGCCCACCGGCTGCGGCAGGGCACCATCAAGCGCCCCGGCACCGGCAGAACCCGGCGCAGGCAGGCGACCCTCATTCTGAGCCAAACCCAAGGTCACATCAATAAATGCGGTCGAATCGTGAGTACCCCACTCGTGCACTCCCAACGCCAGGCGCAGGGCGGCAGGGATATTCTCAATGCCGTCATGGTAGACCGCGGTGTTCGTCAGCATCACGCCCGAAAGAATCTCGCGATGCTCCAGCGCCCAACCGAAGGACACCAGCCCACCCCAGTCGTGAGCGAGGGTCACGACCGGCTTATCGGTCTCATCCAGACCGAGTGCCTTCGTGAAATCACCCAGGTCAGCAATACGGTCGGTCAGGGAGCGGCGCTCACCCTCCAAATCCAGGTGGGTGCGCTCCGAATAACCCATATCAATCTGATCAACCGCAACCACACGCCACGGGGCGCGCTCATTCACGCCCGCATCCAGCACGGTACGCCACAGGTACGACCAGGTCGGGTTACCGTGCACGCACAGGATCGTGCCAATCGGCTCCAAACCCTGCTCGACCAGCACCGGAAGGTTATCCAGGTAGTGCCAGCGGCGCGCGCCAGCCTGCTGCGCCCGCTGCTCAATGGGGGCGGTGGTGGGCACCTCCAGAAGGTGGGAGTAGCGCGGGTTCACGCCCGCCCATTCCTCCGGGTTATACGGGGGCTGAGCCTTAGGGAAGTTCAAATGGCGCATGCTGGGAATCCTTCCGGATCGAATCGGTGAATGTCTACCGCAAAAGCTAACGGGTTACCGGCTAAAGGTTGCTGGCTACCGGGTTACCACTGAATCTCAAGCAGGGCAGTGTTCAGGCCAGAACCCACACCCATGCACAGAATACGGTCGCCCTCCGTGTAGGTCGGCGCGCACTCGGCGAGAGTCATCGGCAGAGCCGCCGCAGCCACATTGCCCCACTTCGGGAAGGTCAAGGGGATGCGCTCACGCTCAATACCGACCGCCTCAATAATGGCGTTCGTGTGGGCGTTAGAAATCTGATGGGTCACGTAGGAGGTCATGTCGTTCCACTCCCAGCCGTCCTGATGCGCCTGCTCCCACGCCTGCGCCACCAGCTCCAGGCCGTGCTTGAGCAGGCCCTCGGCGTCAGTGTTCATGCCCTGATCCGCCTCGCCACCGATGCACAGGTTACGGTGCTCAGTGCCCGCGCGGGACACCGAACCGACGATGCGGTGACCCTCCGGGTGGCGGTCAGCACGGCCAATCACAGCCGCCGCCGCACCCGAACCGAGGGTCAGGGTCGCGAACTGAGCCAGCACATCCTCGCGGGTCGAATCGGGGTTGTTCAGGATGCGCACCGCGGTACGGTGCCAGGGGGAGGGGTCCTCACCGGCGACGATGAGGGCGTAGTCGATAGCGCCCGCATCAATCATGGTGGAGGCGACGGTCATCGCGTTCACGAAGCCCAGGCAGGCGTTCGTAATATCGAAGTTCAGGGCGTGACGCGGCAGGTCCAGGCGGTCGTGCACACCCACCGAAACGGCGGGCTCAAAGTTATCGCGAGTCACCGAAGCGTTAATCAGCAGACCAATCTGGGAGCGGTCAATACCCGCCTGCTCAATAGCCTTCTCGGCTGCGGCAACCACGCCGTCCTCGAAGGTCTGGCCCTCAGCCCAACCGCGGCGGGTGCTAATACCGGCTAGACGCTCCAGCAGGCCCTTCGGCATGCGCAGACGCTTATAGGTTTGGGCCAGCTGCTCATCGAAGTAGTCGCTCGTGACGACCTCCGGAGGTAGCTCATGGGTAATAGACAGCAGAGCTGCATTAGCGTGGCGAATGTCAGAGTTCGTGCCGACCTTATCGGCGGATGCATTCATCAATGGTGTGGCCCTTGAAAATAGAAGTCAGTGGGATACATAGAAAAACGCGGGGATGCGAACAGCGGCCCCGCAGAATTCGTGATGCTCATTCCAATCTACCGCACCGACCGGGCGAACCCGTATCCGTAGACCCAATATGAACGCGCCCGTTCACCCCGCGCGTAAGATGATGCACAATGAGGAACTTTGAACCCCCTTCACCCCGTGCACGTTCACGCCGCTCGCCTGCCGCACCGCGTACACTAGAGGGATGCCGCCACGCACCACAGAACGTGCCCGGCACACACCAGTTCTTCTGCAGAAAGGCCCCTTGTGCACCTGATGTCGCTGACCCTGCGCGGGTTCAAGTCTTTCGCCTCCGCCACCACTTTTGAGTTCACCCCCGGCATTAATGCGGTGGTCGGCCCCAACGGCTCCGGCAAGTCCAATGTGCTGGATGCGCTCGCCTGGGTTATGGGCGAGCAGGGCGCTAAGAGCCTGCGCGGCGGCAGCATGAAGGACGTTATCTTCGCGGGCTCCGGCGAAGCGGGTTCGGGCGACGGCGCCCAGCGTGCACCCCTGGGCCGCGCCAAAGTCACCCTGACTTTCGATAATTCTGACGGCACCCTCAGCATTCCCGCTGATCGGGTGCAGATTTCGCGCACCATGTTCCGCTCCGGTGGCAGCGAGTACGAGATTAACGGCTCCCCGGCGCGCCTTGCCGACATTCAGGACCTGCTCTCGGAGGCGGGTCTGGGTCAGCAGATGCACGTGCTTGTCGGCCAGGGTCAGCTGGATGCGGTCCTGCACGCCACCGCGCAGCAGCGCCGCGACATGATCGAGCAGGCGGCGGGCGTGGTCAAGTACCGCCGCCGCCAGGAGAAGACCAGCCGCAAGCTGGAGTCTGTGGCATCGAACGTTACCCGCCTGAGCGACCTGGTTGCCGAGCTGGATTCGCAGCTGCAGCCGCTGAGCGAGCAGGCAGAATCCGCCGCGACTGCACGCCAGCTGCAGGCACGCATCCGCCAGCTGGAGGCGGTACTTTTGGCCCGTCAGCTGGGTGTTCTGCAGGCTGAGCAGGCGCAGGCGCTCGCCTCCGAGGCAGAGGGTACCCGCCGCGCCGAAACCCTGAAAGAACAGCTGGAGGCGGCACGTGCCGCGTCCGCGAAGCATCAGCAGGAGCAGAACCGCCTGAACGCCGAGGTCACCGCCTGCCAGAAGGCTGTGTCGACCCTGCGCGAGTCTGCCGCGCGCGTGCGCACCGTGCAGTCCATCGCCGCCGAGCGCGTGCGCACCTACCGTGTGGAACTGACCGAGGCGACCGCCGCCGCCCGCGCCGGATACGAACGCGCCCTGGAACTGCTGGAGGAGCGCCGCGAAGAGGCAGAGCGCGCGGTGGAAAGCTACGCCAGCTTTGAGGAGCGCTACGATGCGGCGCTGAAGAATGTTGAGAAGGCGGCAGGCGAGGTGGCTCAGACTGAGCGCGCCTCGGGTGAGGCGGCGCAGTCTCGTGCCCGCGCGCAGGCTCGGCTGGATGCCGCCCGCGCCGCGGCGGTGGAGGCGACCCGCGCCTACGCGGCAGCGGCTGAGCGTGCCGCAACCCTGCGTGAGGCGCTGGGTCAGAGCCTGGGTGAGGCGCCCGCCGAGCCCGGTGCTGAATCTGCCGAGGCGGTGTTCGACCCCGAGACCGGCGAGCTCCTGGATTCTTCGAGTGGGGGCGCGAGCCTGCTGCGCGTGCTGGATGCCGTGCAGATTGACCCCGAGTATGCCCGTGCGGCGTCTGCGGCGCTGACCTCGCTGGCGACCGCGGCGTTGAGCGCGCCGGTTGAGGGTGCCGAAGTGTCGCAGCTGCGTGGTGACATGCACGGCGACATGCGTGGTGATGCCGGTGAATCTGCCGCGAAGGAATTTTCAGTAGAACTGCCCGAGTCCTGCGCCACCGAACTGCGCGAGCTGGGTATCCGCCCCGCAACCGAAATCATTGAACCGCTCAGCGAGGACGCCGCCGCGCTCGCCGGCATTGACGAGCACGCCCTGGCGCGCGTCACTGCGGCGCTGAGCGAGCGCCTGGCGGGCGTGCTGTTCGCGCCGGATGCCGCATCCGCAGAGCACGCCCTGCACCTGCTCGCAGAGAATACCCGCGCAGGTCAGTGCACTATCTGGCGTATTTTTGACCCCGCGGGCACCGAGCACACCCGCTACAGCCTGCTCTACCCGGCTGAGGGTGCCAGCCCCCTGGAACTTGCCGCCGCATACCGCGCCGCATCCCAGGTCGTGACCCGCACCCGCGCCGAACTAGACGAAGCCGAGCAGACCGTTCAGAAGGCTCAGACCGCGGCAGAGGCAGCGGTTGAAGCAGAACGCGAGGCTGCGAAGGCGGCGGGCGTGGCGAGCGCCGAGCATGCCCGCGCCCGCGCCCAGGCAGAGTCCCTGGAAGCATCCGCACAGAATATTCAGAATGAGCGCGCCCGCCTGAATGAGCGCCTCACCGCCGCGGAGGAATCCGTGGCACAGGCGCGTACCGCCTACGAGTTGGCGCGCACCCGCGAGGATTCCTACCTGGCGGGCACGGGGGAGCAGGCTCCCGCTGCGACAATTGAGCGCCGCGCCCAGCGTCTGAGTGAGGTGCTTGCCGAGCAGGTGGGCGAGCGTGAGCAGCAGCTGCACGAGCTGAACGGCGCCCTGAAGAACGCCCAGGAGGGTCTGACCAGCACGAACGAGGAGGCGCAGGATTTGCAGGCAGCGCACGCGGCGGCGCTGACCCTGCTGGCGCGCACCCAGACGGAGGCGGCACGTGTGCAGGAGCGCGTGCAGGCGCTGGCTGAGCGTGCCCGCCTGATGACCGGTTTGACCCTGGAGCAGCTGGAGGAGGAGTACTCCGAGCAGCTGCCGGTTGATGTGCCCGCTGAGGAGGCTTCCGAAAACGACGCTACCGAAACGGCATCAGAGACTACCGAAGCTTCCACCGAGAGCGTGCGCGCTCGCCTCAAGGCAACCCGCGCCGAACTGGAGGCGCTGGGCGCCATTAACCCCCTGGCGCTGGAGGAGTACGAGGCGCTGTCCGAACGCCACGCCTACCTGAACCAGCAGATTGAGGATTTGAAGGCGACCCGCCGCGACCTGAACACGGTCATGGACGAGGTCAGCAGCCACATTGCGGAGGTGTTCACCGCCGCGATGGAGGACATTAACACCCACTACCGCCGCATCTTTGAGACCCTGTTCCCGGGAGGCGAGGGCCACCTGGAGCTGGACGATCCGTCCGATCCGCTGAATTCGGGTGTGGAGATTCACGCGCGCCCGGCAGGTAAGAAGGTTAAGCGCCTGTCGTTGCTATCTGGCGGTGAGCGTTCGCTTGCTTCGCTGGCGCTGTTGATTGCGATTTATATGTCTCGCCCGTCGCCGTTCTACGCCCTGGATGAGGTTGAGGCGGCGCTGGATGACCGCAACCTCTCGCGCCTGCTGCAGGTGATTGGTGAGTTGGGGGAGCGTTCGCAGCTGATTGTGGTGACGCATCAGAAGCGCACGATGCAGATTGCGGAGACCCTGTACGGGGTGTCGATGCGCGGTGGTGTGTCGACGGTGCTTTCTCAGCAGATGGAGGAGTTGCGCGAGCTGCTGTAGCCCGCCGCGCTTGCCAGACCCTGCCCGACCCGGCCAGACCCAGCCGAGCGCCCCTGCCTCGCCGCTTCTTCCCAGCGTTTAAACCTTCCCATGCGAACCACCCACACCCGCGAGCGCCCGCATCCCGGCGAACGTCACATGTCCTAGGAATGGTCATGTGCACCTCAAGGTATTGTTCACTGCCCGCACCCGGGTACTATAGGGGGATATGTGCGAACGCCGCCCCGCCCTATTCGCGGTTGGCGTGGTGTTTCGTTGTGATCAGGCCTGATGCCCCGCCCTACCCGCGGCGCGCGTCCGGCGGCAACCATCCAGGGAAGGAATAGTGATGAGCGAGAACCTGGCAGAAGCTTTCCTCAACGGCGAGTCGTTGAAGAATGCCCCCGGCCCCTATTTTGGTGAGTACGGCGGGCGGTGGATGCCCGAGTCGCTGATTGCCGCCATGGATGAGCTGGAGGCGACCTTCAACGAGGCGAAGAACGACCCCGAGTTCATTGCCGAGTTCCAGCGTCTGTCTGCTGAGTATTCGAACCGTCCGTCGCTGTTGACTGAGGTTCCGAAGTTCTCTGAGCATGCTGGTGCGCGTGTGTTCCTCAAGCGTGAGGACCTGAACCACACCGGTAGCCACAAGATTAATAACGTGCTGGGTCAGGCTCTGCTGGCTAAGCGCATGGGTAAGACCCGTCTGATTGCGGAGACCGGTGCGGGTCAGCACGGCGTTGCGACTGCGACCGCTGCAGCCCTGTTCGGCATGGAGTGCGTGGTCTACATGGGTGAGGAAGACACTGAGCGTCAGTCACTGAACGTGGCTCGTATGCAGCTGCTGGGCGCGAAGGTGATTGCGGTTCAGAACGGTTCCCGCACCCTGAAGGACGCCATTAACGAGGCGCTGCGCGACTGGGTTGCGAACGTTGAGAACACCCACTACCTGCTGGGTACTGCGGCTGGTGCGCACCCGTTCCCGGCGATGGTGCGTTTCTTCCACGACGCTATCGGCGCGGAGGCGCGCGAGCAGATTCTGGCTGAGACTGGCCGCTTGCCCGATGGTATTGCTGCCTGCGTGGGTGGCGGTTCGAATGCGATTGGTCTGTTCCACGCGTTCTTGGACGATTCTTCGGTTGAGATTTACGGTTTTGAGGCTGGCGGCGACGGCGTGGAGACTGGCCGTCACGCGGCAACCATTACTCTGGGCCGCCCGGGCATGCTGCACGGCGCGATGACCTACCTGATGCAGGATGAGGACGGCCAGACCATTGAGTCCCACTCGATTTCGGCTGGTCTGGATTACCCCGGCGTGGGTCCGGAGCACTCCTACCTGTCCGATATTGGTCGCGTGACCTACGAGCCGGTGACCGATACCGAGGCGATGGATGCGCTGAGCCTGCTCTGCCGCACCGAGGGTATTATCCCGGCGATTGAGTCCTCGCATGCTCTGGCGGGCGCGTTGCGCGTGTGCCAGCGTTGGGCAGCTGAGGATCCGGAGGCGGCACGCGAGAAGACCATGATTGTGTGCCTGTCGGGTCGTGGCGATAAGGACATGGAGACCGCGCTGAAGTGGTTCGGCCTGGGTAAGGCGATTCCGTCTTCGACCCTGATGACCGGTAATAAGGAAGCGGCCGCATCCGCTGCTGCAGAGAACGCACAGGCTGAAAGTGAGGCTAAGTAATGAGCTACCAGGACGCTATTTCTCAGGCGGCACCGTTTGAGGTGCTGGATGGCACTTTCCCGACTGCTAACCCCGATTCGCCCCTGGCGACTCGTCTGGCTGAGTGTGAGAAGCAGGGTCGTGCGGCGCTGATTGGCTACCTGCCGGTGGGCTTCCCGTCCCTGGATGAGTCGATTGATGCGGCGATTGCTCTGGGCAATAACGGCGCGGACATTATCGAGCTGGGCGTGCCCTATTCTGATCCGGTCATGGATGGCCCGGTGATTCAGAAGGCGACCGGCGTGGCGCTGGAGAACGGTTTCAAGCTGTCTCAGCTGTTTGAGGCGGTTCGCCGCATTACCGAGGCTACCGACGCGGTGGTCGTCGTGATGACGTACTGGAACCCGGTTCTGGCGTACGGCGTAAAGAACTTTGCGCGCGACCTGGCGGCTGCCGGCGGCGCGGGCATGATTACCCCGGACCTGGTTCCCGATGAGGCATCGGCATGGTTTGAGGCGTCGAACGAGTACGGTCTGGATCGTATTTTCCTTGCCGCTCTGTCTTCTTCGCCGGAGCGCCTGGCGACCATTGCGAAGGCGTCGAGCGGCTTCGTGTACGCCGTGTCCGTGATGGGCGTGACCGGTGCCCGCACCTCCGTGTCGGAGGCGGCTCGCACCCTGGTTGCGGACATTAAGGCTGCCGGTGCGCCTCGTGCGTGCGTGGGTCTGGGTGTTTCGACTCGTGCCCACGTTGAGGAGATCGGCGAGTATGCGGACGGCGTGATTGTCGGTACCGCGCTGGTGAAGGCTTTGGCTTCTGGCGGTGTTGAGGCGGTGGCTAAGCTGACCCGTGAGCTGGCGGGGCGTGAAGGCTAATGTCTGATGTGCTGTCGCTGGCGAGTGTGCCGGTAGCTAACGTGCTGGCTTCGATTCCGCTGGGTTCGATTCCCTCTCCGAGCGTTTCGTACCTGCAGCTGGGCCCGTTCCGTGTGCATTTCTATGCCCTGTGTATTCTGGCGGGTATGGCGGTGTGCTTGTGGTTGGGTTCTCGCCGTTGGAAGGCTGCGGGTGGTACCCCTGAGCGCGTGTTTGACGTGGCGATGTGGGCTATTCCGGCGGGTATTGTTGGTGCCCGCGCCTACCACGTGCTGATTACCGACCCGGGTAGCTATTTCGGTCCGAATGTTGCTGATCCGTGGGCTTTCCTGAAGATTTGGGAGGGCGGCATCGGCATTATGGGTGCCGTGTCGGTTGGTGCGTTGGGTGCCTGGTATGGTTGCCGCCGTTACGGCATGAATTTCCCGGCATTCGCGGATGCGGTAGCGCCCGGTATTCTGCTGGCCCAGGCCTTTGGCCGCTGGGGTAACTGGTTCAACCAGGAGCTGTTCGGCAAGCCGACGACTCTGCCGTGGGGCCTGGAGATTAGCACTTCGAGCGGTAATTTCCCCTCGCAGTATCCGGCGGGTACGCTGTTCCATCCGACGTTCCTGTACGAGTCGCTGTGGAACCTGCTGGGCGTGGCACTACTGCTGTGGCTGGGCAAGAAGGGCATGCTGAAGCTGGGTCAGACCCTGTGGCTGTACGTGTTCTACTACGGCGTGGGTCGCCTTTTCATTGAGATGTTCCTGCGCATCGATACCTCGGAGATGCTCTGGGGCGTTCGTATTCACGTATGGACGGCTCTGCTGCTGGTTCTGCTGGGTGCCGCTGGTTTTGTGGTGGCTGGTCGTCGCGCGGCGGCGAAGGCTGCCGCGGGTATTGAGCCGGCTCCTGCGGAGTTCGCTCCGAAGCCCGTCGAGGGTAAGACCGCAGAGGACGCTGAGGAGAAGGCATCCAAGAAGGCAGAGTCCGCCGAGGATTCTGACCCTTCTGAGTCTTCGACGAAGAGCTCCTAGCTCAATCTAAATTTCATAGAAAAACCGCCGGATGGGGGAGCGCCCCCATCCGGCGGTTTTTTATGCCCGCTATTTGTGCCTGCTGTCTGCTTATTGCTGGTGGATGTTCTCATGGTGGCACATGCCGGTGCCCTGTACGGATTTGGGCCGTTGAGAAGGCATAATAGAGGTATTGCGTGTGGCGGGTGCCTGCGTAAGGGGCATGAGGCTCCGCGTAAGGAGTATGAGGCTCTTTGAGTGCCCGTCGCGTCTGCGTTTAGAAACACCCACTCAACGTACAGGATTTTTATCGTGAGCTCTTCTGCCGGCGATTCTTTGCGCCCCGTTTCTCCTTCTTCTCGCCCTGGTCTGTCTCGCCGCCGCCTGGTGGCTGGTGCGGCGTGGGCTGCCCCGGTTGTTGTGGCGTCGTCGGTGATTCCGGCGTATGCGGCTTCTGATGAGGAAGGCGAGTGCACCGGACCTTACGAGGATTCGACGATGGTCACTGCCGGTGACGGCGTGAAGAAGGTTGCCGTGCTGACGGTTCCTCCGGGTGCTAAGCGTATGCGTTTTGTGGCTGTGGGCGGTGCTGGCGGCACGAACTACACTGTGGCTGATGCCGGTTCCGGCGCCATGGTTGAGGGCTCGATGGCTGTGCGCGGCGGCCAGACTATTACTCTGACCGCCGGTTCGGGCGGTATCGGTAATGGTGAGCTGAAGCCCGCTGAGGGCGGCGACGGCTACGGTGTGGGCGGCTCCTCGAAGGCTTCTTCGCCGGTTCCCGCGAACGTTGTTTCTGCGATTAATGATTTGACCCGCATTTCTGGTGGTGTGACCGGTCGCGGCGGCATGAGCGCTGTGCTGTATTCGGCGTCCGGCGGTGGTTCGTCCGCTATTGAGGTGGATGGCGTGCCGATGATTGTTGCCGGTGGTGGCGGCGGTGCTGGCGTTCTGGCGTCGTATGCGACGGTTCTGCCGAACCCCGCGAATGCGGGTGCTGTGCGCCCGACCGCGCACTATTCGCTTGATAGCTCCGGTGGCGAGCACCAGTTCAGCACCGGTGGCGGCGCGGGTTCCGGTGACGGCGACGGTTCGCCCGGTTTTGTTGGTTTCACCTCGTATGAGGCGCAGTCCGAGCCGATTCTGACGGTGAACCCGGGTTCGGGCGCTGCCGGCGGTGTGGGTGGTGCTGGCGGCGAGAAGCTGAACCCGCCGACCACCGATGGTTCGGTGATTGGTTTTTCGAGCACCTCCACCCAGAAGCTGGTGAGCACTGCGACTGCCGGTGCGGCGGGTGCGAGCGGTTTCCGTGCGAAGGGCGCCGATGGTGTGGCGAGCTATTCGTACCAGTGGGATCAGACCCCGGAGGGTACCGATAACCGCCCGTCGAACGCTGGCGAGCTGTTTAACGGCTACCAGTCGGTGGTTTCTGGAGGCGGTGGCGCCGGTTATGGTGGCGGCGGCTCGGGTGCTGCGTTGAGCGTTTCGGCTCGTGTGGTGTCGCAGAAGTGGAATAATGATGCGGCTCGTGCCCGCTACGCGGTGGGTTCGGTGCAGTTGGCTGGTGGTGGTGCTGGCGGCGGTACGTTCATGGATACTACGGTGCGTGTGACGGATCTGGGTTGGGCGTTGAACGCTCCGAATGGTCCGGGTGAGCGTGGCGCCGGCTATATTGAGGTTGCTTTCTGCTTCTAGGCGGCGGCTGGAATCCACCGTGAATTGTATAGGTGCAGATTGAACCCTTTCTTTAGGGTGGTATGCGCCTCAAACTTAATATTTAAATTTTTTCTGAATGCCTCCCAGACCGCTTGTTTGGGAGGCATTCTCATCTTCTGTGTTGTTTCGTCATAGCGTCATATCAACCTTTGGCGGTTTAGCGCATTGGTCGGAATAGACCTTATCGAAAGATCATCCTTGCTCGTGAGAACGCCTCTATCTAACCCCTCTGTCATATTCGGGGAAGGTCCTTTAGATTGGCGGCTCATCATTTTACGGTGGAAATGTAAAGAATACACGCGCCCACCCCGCTAGGTTGCACAGCGCAGATTGCAGATTGCGGCTTGAGCGCGGCCACCGATGACTAAGGAGTTTAGGTCATGTGCAAGGAAACCATGAAGGCTGTTGTTGTCCCTGAGAAGGTTGACGGTTCGGTTGTTGTCCGTGAGGTTCCCGTTCCGGCTGTCGGTTACGGCCAGGCGCTCGTGAAGATTGAGTACTCGGGCGTGTGCCACACTGACCTGCACGTGGCTTCCGGCGATTTCGGTGAGGTTCCGGGTCGTATTCTGGGTCACGAGGGCATCGGCCGTGTCGTCAAGGTCGGCGAGGGTGTTGAGTCCCTGAAGGAAGGCGACCGCGTATCGGTGGCTTGGTTCTTCGAGGGTTGCGGCCACTGTGAGTACTGCACCTCGGGTCGTGAGACCCTGTGCCGTTCTGTGAAGAACGCAGGCTACTCGGTTGACGGCGGCATGAGCGAGTACACCCTGGTGACCGCTGACTACGCTGTGAAGGTTCCGGAGGGTCTGGACCCGGCACAGGCTAGCTCCATTACCTGCGCTGGTGTGACCACTTACAAGGCAATCAAGGAGTCGCTGGTTCGCCCGGGTCAGTGGCTGGTTGCTTACGGTGCTGGCGGTCTGGGTAACCTGGCTGTTCAGTACGCTAAGAAGGTCTTCGGCGCTAAGGTTATCGCCGTTGACATCAACGATGACAAGCTGGCTCTGGCTCGTGAGACCGGCGCTGACCACGTCATCAACGGCCGTGAGGTTGAGGATGTTCCGGCTCGTATTCGCGAGCTGACCGGCGGCGGCGCTCACGCTGCCGTGGTGACCGCAGTGTCGAAGGTTGCGTTCAACCAGGCTGTTGAGTCGGTTCGCGCGGGCGGTTCCGTGGTCGCTGTTGGTCTGCCCTCGGAGATGATGGAGCTGTCCATTGTGAAGATTATTCTGGACGGCATCCGCGTGGTGGGCTCCCTGGTGGGTACCCGTCAGGATTTGGCGGAGGCATTCCAGTTCGGTGCTGACGGCATCGTGGTTCCGGTGGTTCAGCTGCGTGAGGTTGACGAGGCACCGGCTGTCTTCGAGGAAATGGCGGCGGGTAAGATTACCGGCCGTATGGTTCTGGACTTCGCTAGCCTCTAAGCTAGCGGATGGGTCGAGGCGCCCGGCGGGGCTTCAAGGTCTCACTCGTGAGGTCCTGCCGGTAGCTTCGATGGTTATAGCGCCTAAGGCGCATCCCGTGTGGCGGGGGAGTAGGGGTACTCTTTCTGCTGTGCATACGACGCGGGGTGCGCCTTAGTGTTTTTAACGCGGCGTTTTAGGGTTCCGAGTTTTGAGAGCCGTTATCGTGAGGAGCTGAAAACCTCTGTGAGTACTAGGCACCTAAACGTAATATACGCGGGAATTTATTTTTGAAAATATCGGGGAATATCTCAAAATTTTCACAAAATTAGTTCAATATAGCATTTTGTTTGACATCTATAGGCCTCAAAATGCATACTTGTATTGTAAACATTCAACCACTGGTTGAAGCGTAATATTTGCCGAAGAGATAGGTTTCGAACGCCCCTGCACCTACCCTAGATGTAACGGGATATGACGTGTGAAGGTTTCGGCCCTCCTAGATATCGATTCCTTCTCCCAGAACGCCATACCCGGGTGAATTTCAGCATCTTCGTACCGTGCCGTTATTCACCGTTGAGTCCTTAATTCCGGCCAGGCGCCCCTCTAGACACCTTCGGATTGAGGTCTCACCAACGATTAGTGTGGGCCCCACGGACATAGTCAATGGGGACTATGTCCGCCACACTAATCCGGGGCTTTTAGGACACTGCATGACTTCGTGGTGGTTCGCCCGCCACACTATAAATTTACCTGCCGGCACGGGTAACATAGCCGGGTTCTCTACTCACTCGGTAACCCACCCGCTGCAGAACGCATCTTGATTTTTGTGTTGTTCAGAAGATGCTTCCTGTAGCAAAAGAACGAGGGGCACCTCTGCCAGGTGCCCCTCGTTTTTATATGCGCGTTGCAGTGTTTATTAGCTGCCGCGCCGTTGAGTAAATGCCACGCTCTTAGTAGATACCGCGCCGCGCGGTCCAGCGGATCGTGCCACGCTCAAAGTCCATGTAGTACACGCCGTTCGCGTAGGACTCGTCGCCGCGTGCCGCACCGTAGCGAGCGGTATTCTTCTCCCAGTGCTTGAAGATTGCGCCGTTACCGTTGGTCTCGTACGCACCGTACGCATCCGACCAGAGCAGTACCTTGCCGGAGGCGAATCGCACCTGAGCACCCGTGGAGGTGGCGGTTTCATCGGTCACCGGTGCACCCCAGGTGCCGCGGTGCTGCAGGAAACGGTGGTAGAACGCGCCGCCGGTGTGCAGGCGGTGGGTGCCGGTCTGTGCGGACCACACGTAGGTGGTGCTGCCGGTGAATTCCTGCTTGATGATGCCGTTGCCCAGATTCTGCTCGTCAGTGGTAGGCACGCCCCTCATGCCAGCTGCACGCCAGGTCGCGTAGATGGAGCCGCGCTCATTGATGATGTGGGTGCCGTACGCGTTGGACCAGTAGCCACCCTCACCGTTGGCGAAGGAGACCGCGATGGTGTCGGAGCGGGTTTCCTCGTCGGTGGTCAGGCCGCGGAATCGTGCCACGTCCGAGCGGAACTTATAATCCAGGCCGCCGTTGGTGACCAGCCAGTGCGAACCGTGAGAGTTCGTCCAGTAGATGGTCTTGCCGTTGGTGAACTTCTGCGCATACACGCCGTGACCCAGAGAGTACTCGGTGCCAATCGGGTTGCCGTAGAAGGAACGATTCTTATTCCAGAAGTTACCGATGCCGGTGCGAATATCAATGGAACCGGTCGCGGTGGTCACCACATTCGAATCCTGACCGTTCGACCAGTTGCGGTGCACCGCGTTGGGGTTCTTTGCCAGAACCTTCAGATCGTTCACGGTGCCGGGGAAGAAGTTCGAGTCACCCACGAACGGGCCCGAAGCGGAGAACTGCCAAATGTCGTAGCCGCTCCAACCTGCGGGAATTGCGCCCACAACGGTCGAGTAGCTTGCCAGGTGCAGCGGCAGAGTGCCGAACTGCTTCGAGCCCACGCACTGTGACCACCAGGAGGTTGCGGTGTACACCATCGGGGCGCGTCCGGTCAGCGAACGGTAGGTGTCCACGAAATCGCGGGTCCAGGCGGTCAGCTGCGCCGGGGTCATGTTGTAGCAGGTGTTGCCGTAGGCGGGGTAGGGGTTGAACTCAATGTCCAGCAGACCCGGCAGGGTCTGGCCGTCAGCAGTCCACGCGCCACCATTCTGCACAAAGTAGCGTGCCTGATCGGCACCTGAGGAGGTGCGGGGGTTCGCGAAGTGGTAGGCGCCGCGCACCATGCCGACCTGCGCCGAGCCGTTGTACTGCTGAGCGAAGTAGGGGTTGGTGTAGTAGGCACCCTCGGTTGCCTTCACGTAGGCGAAGCGGGAACCTGCGGCGTAGGCGCTCGCCCAATTCACGTTCTGCTGGTGCGAGGAGACGTCCATGCCGAGGGTACCGCCGGTGGGGGTCCACGCGGAGCGGCCCTGCGCTAGGTGCTGGCCCGCCGCCAGGCCCTGCGCGGAGCTCTGGGTCGCAGAGATGCCGCTCAGAGTTGCGGTCGAGGCGGGGGAGGTTGCGCCGGTGCGTGCGTTCGCGGTGCCCAATCGTTCGCGTTCACCCGCACCCATAGCGGGGTTGGAGCGTTCGACGAGGGAGGCATCCGGGGCGGGAGCGTAGGTGAGCTCCTCGTACGATGCGTTGGTGTTGACCTGTGCCGATGCGCTCGCGCTGGGAGCGGCGAAGGCTGCGGGAACGGAGGTGAGGGAGGCGGCGACGAGGGAGAGTGCACCTGCGGACGCCATGATGGAGCGGGCTGCCGCGGAGCGCGCGGCAGTCTGGAGTTTCTTCATAGTTTTGCCTGTATTTGAGAGGTGGATGTGTCGATGTAGCCTTGTGTGTTCGGGCTTACGAGCGAATATGTGGGTAGTTGACTATTGGGGTATATCAACTGTTGTTGTGTCAACCGGTGGACACAGCTAACAGCCTACGGTATTTGCACTGCTGTGCGCAATGTTTTGGGGACGCCTTTCTGGTGGCATATTTTTCACGGAGTGCACAGCAAATTGGCGTCTTTGGGGGACCTGTTTAGTTTTGCGGCTTGTCGGTGCATTTATGGGCTTGAATTTTTGCGAAGAATTTTAGGCGCGCGACACGCCGGGGCGTTGAGAATTTCACTCTGTGGACTGCTCTGTCGGAGGCTACGCTGCCGAGGCTTTGGCTTGCGGGTATAAGGAAAGGGGTGGGCCGCACACACAAAGACCCACCCCTCATGTTCCGGGTACTGTATTTGGCGCGGCCTCGCACCGGTACCCGGAGTTTCATGGTCGATGCAGGAGAGATGAAGAGTCATCGACCACGTATATGGTGCCTGTCGGCACGTTTTTCTCGACTCTTCCCGCCCGCTCTTTCAGGTTCTGGTGTCCGGCTGAAAGAGCGGGTGGGAAGAGGCGAAAGCTTATGTTTCCCGAAGGGCTTAGAGGAACTTGGCGATGTCCTCGATCAGCGGCTTGAGGGTCTCGCGATCGATGTACTCAGCCTTGCCGGTCTTGTAGCATTCGAGCATCTGCTGAATACCTTCGTTCGGGTGCGGGTTTGCCATGAGCCATGCGCGCACGGGACCCTTCAGGGCGGTCTTGTGAGCCAGTGAAATCTTGTCGAAGTCGATGCCGCCACGCAGGTGGTAGACGGGGCGACCTTCGGTCAGTTCGGGGGTGTAGCTCTTGGCGACGGCCTTGTCGAGCAGCTTCTTCGAGTACTCACCGGTGAAGGAGACGGTGAAGAATGCGGTGCGGTTCTTCTTGGGTGCAATGATCGGCAGAATCTTCTTGCGAAGAGCCGGTGCGCCGTTGAGGAATCCACCGTAGTCGCTGCCGGCGATCACGAAGGCGTCGAATGCCTCTGCCTGCTCGGGGGTGACCTTGGAGGCGGGGACAGTCTCAACTTCGGGAGCCTGCGGGAGTGCACGCAGATCTTCTGCCAGCCAGGTGGCGTACTGTTCGGTGTAGCCGTAGGTGGAGCCGAAGATAATCAGCACGCGAGTAGTCATCTGTGAACCTTCCAGATATATTTCGCATTTCAAATACTAATTATGGGTTCCAATATAGGCTAGGCGCGCGAAAATGTGAAATCGCCTAGCTCTTGGAGCCCTATCTATCTTCTCATAGCCCACTCTGAGTGTCTCTATGTTTTTGAAATACGATCGAATGTTCTCGAGTGTGACTAAATATTGCGCAGCAAGGGGTTTATATGGGTAAAAAGCACCCTAATTTACTTTCCGGGCGAGGTGGGGGTGGAAGCCGGCTTCTCGTGGTGTGCTCGACGGGGGAGAGGTGATGTTCAAAATGCGACGTGAAACACAATTTCTTCGATGGAAAGAGTTGGGAGAAACATACCCAAGAGGGCGTAAAACCCCTATAATTGAGAAAGAGTCCCACGCATCCGGCATGTGGTTACCTGTTAGAACGCGTGGGAATAATTGGGAATTTGACGTTAGTCTTCCCCGGAAAATCAGTGTGAACCCTCAGTGGTCGCACAAAACAACACACAAAGGTTAGGTACATGAGGCGCGCAAAAATCGTTGCAACCATCGGTCCGGCAATCGAGTCCCCCGAGAAGATCTCCGAGGCAATCAAGGCTGGCCTGAACGTCGCCCGTCTGAACATGAGCCACGGTGACCACGCCGAGCACCAGGCACGCTACGACACCATCCGTGAACAGTCTGCAAAGCTTGGTAAGGACGTTGCGATCCTCGCCGACCTGCAGGGCCCCAAGATTCGCCTCGAGCGTTTCGCAAACGGCAAGGAATACCTTGAGCCCGGCGCAGACTTCACCATCACCTCCGAAGACGTTGAAGGTACCGCAGAAATCTGTGGCACCACCTACAAGGGCCTACCCGGCGACGTAAAGCTCGGCGACAAGCTCCTGCTCGACGACGGTAAGATTCGCCTCGAAGCTATTGAGGTAACCCCCACCCGCGTTCGCACCCGCGTGGTCGTCGGCGGCCCCATCTCCAACAACAAGGGCATCAACCTGCCCGGCGCAGCAGTCTCCCTGCCCGCGCTGACCGAGAAGGACGCGAACGACCTGCGCTTCGCACTGAAGATGGGTGCAGACATCATTGCGCTCTCCTTCGTCCGTACCGGTGCAGACGTTGACCCCGTCCACAAGATCATGGAAGAAGAGGGTATCCGCGTACCCGTCATCGCCAAGATCGAGAAGCCCCAGGCTGTTGAGAACCTGCAGGACATCATCGACAAGTTCGACGGCATCATGGTTGCTCGTGGTGACCTCGGCGTTGAGCTGCCCTTCTCCGAGGTTCCCCTCGTCCAGAAGAAGGCAATCGACATGGCACGCCGCTGGGCAAAGCCCGTCATCGTGGCAACCCAGGTGCTCGAGTCCATGACCGACAACCCCGTCCCCACCCGTGCAGAGGTTTCTGACTGCGCTAACGCAATCCTCGACGGCGCAGACGCAGTTATGCTCTCCGGTGAGACCTCGGTCGGTAAGTACCCGATTCTGACCCTGCAGGCTATGGCTGCAATCGTCAAGGACACCGAAAAGGGCGGCCTGTACCGCGTGCCCGAACTGGACCGCAAGCCCCGCACCCGCGGCGGCGCAATCACCCGCGCAGCAGTGAACATTGCCGACCAGCTGGACGCAAAGCTCATCGTAACCTTCACCCAGTCCGGTGACTCCGCACGTCGTCTGGCACGTCTGCGTCCCGAGACCCCGATTGTCGCGTTCACCACCAGCTCGAAGGTTCGTTCCTTCCTGTCCATGCTGTGGGGTGTTGAAGCTGAGCAGGTTGAGATGATTACTGATCAGGAAGCTATCTTCACCTTCGTGGATGAGTACCTGCTCAAGAATGGTCTGGCAGAAGCTGGCGACCTGGTCGTCGTTGCTGCCGGTGCTCCCGCAGGCCGGGCAGGTACCACCAACATGGTTCAGGTACACCGCGTCTACGGTGCTGAGGGTGAGCGTGAGGCTCTGCGTCCTTACGAGGAGAACGAGGTCAAGCGCTAAGCCGCTCACCGATCTTTTCGATGCGTAGCGGAGGGTAATACTCAGGCTACGCTCGGTATATAGAACCGCCGCCCGGTCGTGAATTCTCACGGTCGGGCGGCGGTTTCTTGCGTCTCGATCTGTCTCTATCTATCTCTAGTGTTGCCGCATCTGATGCGCGGATGGGCGTAGAACCTGGAATGCATAGGGTAGATATGCAAAAAGCGGCGGGAAAGCTTCAAACTTTCCCGCCGCTTTTGCGTTGGTGCCCGAGGTGGGACTCGAACCCACACTCCGAAGAACCTGATTTTGAGTCAGGCGCGTCTGCCAATTCCGCCACTCGGGCGTATCACGCATTCGTGCGTAACACCTTTAGAATTCTAACCCAGGCTGTCTAGAAAATCTAATCTATCTGACGTGTTGGGAGCGCTGCGGTGGGGCGGGGAGCGTGTGCTGAAAGCTTCCGTCGGGCTCCCGGTGCGCCTCGACTGGAGACGCCCTGCGGCATAAATCCTGAGCTCAGGGTGAACCGGCGCCACTTATCCACAGGTGGAGGCGGGGGAGAAAGCGCGCATCCTGTATCCTTAAAGACTGACTAACCATCCCCGTTCGCCTTCGCGGCTGGGGGCCACCTCAACGTTAAGAAAGTGATCACGGCTCGTGTTCAATTCTCTCTCCGACCGCTTGACGGCAACTTTTAAGAACCTGCGCGGCAAGGGCCGCCTCTCCGAGGCAGACATTGATGCAACCGTCCGCGAAATCCGCCGCGCCCTGCTCGACGCTGACGTCGCCGTCCCCGTGGTCCGCGAATTTACCGCCCACGTGAAGGAACGCGCTCTTGGTGCGGAGGTTTCCGAGGCGCTGAACCCCTCCCAGCAGATCGTGAAGATCGTGAACGAGGAGCTGGTGAGCATCCTCGGTGGTTCGACCCGCCGCATCAACATGGCGAAGAGCGGCCCGACCATCATCATGCTGGCGGGTCTGCAGGGTGCCGGTAAGACCACCCTGGCGGGCAAGCTGGCTCACTGGCTGAAGGGCCAGGGCCACACCCCCATGCTGATTGCATCCGACCTGCAGCGCCCCAACGCGGTGACCCAGCTGAAGGTCGTTGGTGAGCGTGCGGGCGTGCCCGTGTACGCGCCGCACCCCGGTGTGACCAGCGAGTTTGACGTACCCACCGGTGACCCCGTGCAGGTGGCTCGTGACGGTGTGGCTGAGGCGCGCGCTAAGCTGCACGACGTGGTCATTGTCGATACCGCGGGTCGTCTGGGTGTTGACGCCGAGCTCATGCAGCAGGCACGCGATATTCGTGACGCGATTGAGCCGCACGAAGTTCTGTTCGTCATCGACGCGATGATTGGTCAGGATGCCGTGAACACCGCCAACGCCTTCAACGAGGGCGTGGACTTCACCGGTGTGGTCCTGTCCAAGCTGGATGGTGACGCCCGCGGTGGTGCGGCGCTGTCGGTGGCTTCGGTGACCGGCAAGCCGATTATGTTCGCGTCCACCGGTGAGAACGTCACTGACTTTGAGCAGTTCCACCCGGACCGTATGGCAAGCCGCATCCTGGATATGGGTGACATCCTGACTCTGATTGAGCAGGCTGAAGCTCAGTGGGATAAGGCTGAAGCCGACCGCATGGCGAAGAAGTTCATCGATCAGGAAGACTTCACTTTTGAGGACTTCCTGGCTCAGATGCAGCAGATTCGTAAGCTTGGTTCCATGAAGAAGCTGCTCATGATGATGCCCGGCGCGGCTCAGATGCGCCAGCAGCTTGAGGCTTTTGACGAGCGCGAGATTGACCGCGTGGAGGCGATTGTTCGCTCCATGACCCCGCACGAGCGTGTGGCTCCGCGCATCATTAACGGTTCTCGCCGTGCCCGTATCGCTAAGGGTGCGGGTGTGACCGTGTCTGAGGTGAACCAGCTGATGGAGCGTTTCGCTCAGGCTCAGAAGATGATGAAGAAGCTCGCTTCGGGCAAGATGCCCGGCATGCCCGGCGGTATGCAGATGCCCGGTATGGCGGCTGCGGCGGGTGGCGCTCGTAAGAACGCGAAGAACAACAAGAAGAAGAAGGCTCGCTCCGGCAACCCGCAGAAGCGTGCGGCTCAGGAGGCGGCAGCAGCTAAGGCGCAGCAGGCACGCGCCGGTGCTGCGTTCGGTCAGCAGGCTCAGAACCAGGAGATGGATCTGTCCAGCATGAACCTGCCGAAGGGCTTCGAGAAGTTCCTGCAGTAAGAGCAAATATGAGCCCCGCAAGGGGTGGTACGGGTGCGCACGTGGTTACGGGGCGCACCCGTACCGGTATGGTGCCCGGTTTGGGTGCATGAATGGGTGTGAAGGGAAGGTATCAATGGCTCAGAACGAGCAGAATTGGGATCGAGAGAACACAGATGATCAGCTGAATGAGCAGGTCACGCCGTGGTCTCAGCGCGCCTTCGCTGATGATTCTGTAGAGGAACCTGCTACTGAATCTGCTGCCGAGTCTGCAGATGAACTTGCAGATAACTTCGCGGGCGACCTTGAGGGTGACTTCGCGGGTGACCTCGATGATGACTCGAGCATCCTTCCCGGGTACACCCCCGTCTGGGCGCGCATCGCCCTCGAGTACGGTGAGCATTCCGCCGAGCTGGCGGGTGACCTGGTCTACTCGAGTGAGAGCGACGACCCCGCCGTTGACGATGTTGCCGCAACCATTCTGAACCTCATTCGTGAAGCCCGCAGCATGCACGATGAGGTGAAGGCAGAAGACCCCGATACGCAGCGCGCCTGGAACGACCGCACGAAGGTTGACCGCCTCGCCGCCGCCCTGGAGAGCGAAGAGTGGACCGTCGATAAGCTCACCGACATGTGGGAGGATGCCCCCGCACCCGCCGGCACCGGTGAGTCGGATAGCCCCGAGTACCTGCGCGCCCAGGATGAGGAGCGCACCGCCGAGAAGCAGCGTAATGAGCGCATCGAGCAGACCATGGAGCTGGAGGAGAAGATTCAGCGCCGCCGCATCATGGCTCGCTCCACCACCGATGAGGAGCTGATTGCCGCGCTCATTGAGGCGACCGCCGCCTCCCCGGAGCTGATTGCTTACGAGATGGGCGAGCATCAGGTGCAGCTCTACGTGCTCTGCGCCGTGGATGATGAGGGTTACATGAACGTGCTGGAGGTCGCTGACGGTCACCTGCACGTGGGTACTCCCGTTGAGGATTACGTGGCGCAGCTGGTGGAGCAGCTTCCGGTCACTGGTGCCGCCCTGGAGGGTGAGGCGACCGTGTGGGAGGAGCTACCCAATGGACAGGGCGAGCTGGAGTTCCTGGTGGACGGCGACGCCGCAATGCTCGTTGACCTGCCCATTGACATGATTACCGGGCTTCTTTTGGCGTACCTTCCTGCCGGTACTCGGCAGGTTGTTGCCGCACCGGCGGGGGAGTGGACCCTCATTTCTGCCGACCCGGTGGACCTGATGGCTCTGCTGGGCCTGCTGAACTGCAACGCCCTGATTGCTGAGGGCAACGCGAACCAGCAGCACCTGGTGGTGTACGAGGAGCCCGCCCGCGAACCCTACTCGGATGAGGAGTGGTACCTGGAGGCGTTCGGTGAACCCTACGAGAATATCGTGGAGGAGTTCACCTGGCAGCGTGTGCCTAAGCGCCTGAACCGTGCCCTCAGCCGCGAGGAAGTCGCACGCTTTGGCGGCGTGCTGGAGGATTTGCTCTCGGAGCTTCCCGGTAGCGCCCCGGAGCTTTCGGGCTCGAAGATTTTCGGTTCCGATGAGGACGAAATTGAGCAGGGCATCGCTAATGTTATGGCGATGTTTGGCGTGGAAGCTGATTCCATTACCGGCCGCCGCCTGAACGCGTACCTGCGCGATACGAGCAACACCCTGGCGCTGGAGTCGGTGCTGCAGCTACTGGACGTTCCTACCGAGCTGGCGCTGGTTCCGACCACCGGTTTTGATGTGGCATCGATTAGCACCGCGCGCGTCTTCGGCAACGAGGACGAGGGCTTCGCGCAGCCTGCCGGTTCTGCTGAGCCTGCTGAGTCTGAAGCTACTGATGCGCAGGCATCTGAAGCTGTGGACGTTATCTTCCCCCTGGATGACTCGGTTGCCGAGGCGCTTGCCCCTGACCATGAGGCGGCTGAGCTCGGTGATGCAGAGGCCGATTCCTTCGAGGACGACGAGGAAATCGAGCCCTACCCGGGCGGCTACACCTCGCCCCTGGAGCGTAGCTACCGCCTGGTGGCTACCGGTCGCCGCGTGACCCTCGCCGAGTGGATGGACGCCATTAGTGAAGGTCATATTCCCTTCGAGTACACTCACATGTCTTTCCCGGAAGACGCTGAGGAAGAAGACTTCCTGGACTCTGAGGCGTTTGACGACTTCGAGGGCCACTACGAGCAGGACCGCGATTTCGATAAGGACGACGCGCAGCCTACGGGTGGCAGGAATTTCACCCCGGAGGAAGAAGAAGCTGTTCTTGCCCATTTGAGGGCCGCCCTCGCACCGTACTCCAGCCAGTCTTCCGCAACGCAGGCTGAGGCGACCTCGGCTGATGCCGCGGCGGGCGACGAACCTGCGCCGAATGCATCGCAGGATACCAAGCATCAGGCACCGGTATCCCAGAGCCCCGCACCGCAGAGTTCATCCACTCAGGGCCCCGCTCCGCGTTCGCGCCGCAAGCGCCTGACTCCGGAGCAGATTCGTGCGAAGACCCGTCGTGTGGGTCTTGTCCTGGGCGCGGATGTGACGGCTCAGAGCGCTATTGCCCTGACCCTGGCGAATGTGGCGCGCCGCCGCCGCGCGCGGGGTAAGGCGAGCCGCAAGTTCTCGGTGGCTGCCGCGCTCTTTGCGCTGAACGCTACGGTCGAGTCGGCTCTGATTCCGACGGTTCTGCGTTCTTTCGAGCAGACCCAGTTGAAGAAGCATGCCCGCCCGGTTGCGGATGCTGAGCTGGTGCATCCGGGTGACACTGCAGGTGAGCAGCCCCCGACCAAGCGCACTCTCATTGATGACCTACGTGAAGGCCACTACCGCACGGTGGAGGATGCCGCCCCGTCCACGGAGCAGGCACCCTCTGGACTGCGTGAGCGTGCCCTGGGTATAGTGCGTAGCATCAGGCAGCGTGCTGCGAAGAAAACCGACCGCTAAAGGAAAGAAGCCATGAAGGATTCCTATCTGAGCGATGAAGAGCTGAAGGCTTTTATCGCCACCCTCCCCACGCGCCGTTTGGCGGCGGGCGCGCTGATTCGTAATGAGCGCGGCGAGATGCTGCTGGTGAAGCCGAACTATAAGGACGGCTGGATTCTTCCCGGCGGCACCGTGGAGGCGGGCGAGGCGCCCAAGCCCGGTTGCGAGCGCGAGATTGTGGAGGAGCTGGGCCTGGACCTGAAGTTGGGCCGTGTGCTGCTGATTTTCCACGGCCTGTCGCTGGGCGTGTGGGGCGATTCGACCTACTACATGTATGACGGCGGCGTGATTGCGGCGGATACGAAGATTACCCTGCAGGATGCTGAGCTGGTGACCTATGAGTGGGTTGCTCCGGAGAACCTGGAAGGCTACGTGCGTCCGTCGATGGTGGAGCGTCTGCGTGAGTGCTACCGCGCCCTGGAGACGGGGGAGACTCTGGAGATGAGCAACCTCGACTAGCGGCGGCTACAGGGCGGTTGCGCAGGGGGCTACTGGGCACAGAACGCTGTTTAAAAGTGATGTTCGGTGCCTGTGGCAATTATTTTTCCGTGTCGCTAGCTTAAAATCTCGGGCTCTGATACCCTAGCTGAGTACCCGGCGACGCGCGACCCCTCTCTTCGCGCGCCGTTGTGTCCATAGAGGCGCCGTGAATGGCCCGCCCCACGGGTGCTGAACCGCGTGCCTCGCACCAAATTATGAAACAGGAGTAACCACTAAAGTGGCTGTTAAGATTCGTCTCAAGCGTATGGGTAAGATCCGCGATCCTCGTTACCGCGTTGTGGTCGCTGATTCGCGCGTTAAGCGCGACGGTAAGACCATCGAAGAGATCGGTATTTACCACCCGACCGAGCACCCCTCGCGTATCGAGATTAACTCTGAGCGTGCTCAGTACTGGCTCTCCGTCGGCGCACAGCCGACCGAGCAGGTTCTGGCTCTGCTGAAGCTCTCGGGCGACTGGGCTGCATTCAAGGGCGAGAAGGCAGAGTCCAAGGTTCTGCCCGTCGAGGCTAAGGCTGAGTTCGTTGTTCCCGAAAAGGGTTCCGTGATCCTGCCCGAGGCTATCACCCCCAAGGCTGAGAAGGCTGAAGAGGCTGCTGAGGAAGCAGCACCCGAGGCTGAGGCTGAGGAAGCAGCTGAGTAATTATGTTGGCTGACGCACTCGAACACCTGGTTCGAGGGATTGTCGATCGTCCGGAGGACGTGAAGGTGCGCCTGCGCACTCAGCGTCACCGTGAAACCCTTGAGGTTCGCGTGCATCCGGATGACCTGGGCCGAGTGATCGGCAGGTCTGGTCGTACCGCCAAGAGCATCCGTCTGGTGATGGACGCTATTTCTGATGGCGAGCCGATGCGTATCGACATTATCGACACCGACAAAAAGCGACGCTAGCTCGTAAACGCTTGAAGCCCCCGCTCCCGGAATTTTTCCGGAAGGCGGGGGCTTTCGCGTACCCGCTTTCTCGGTCTGAGTTATCTGCGTGAGTTCTTGGCGTGAGTTATCAGCAAAGTTATCTGTGCGAGCGCTCGCGCCGGTCACCGCGGAGGAGAGGTGGCGAGACTGCAGAATGCGCCCGCCCTAAGTGCCCGGTAGAATAGTGGGAGCCGTGCACGTGCGCGGCGTAGGTTTTTAGCTTGTATCCAGCGGAGGAAAATTATGCAGGTTGTGGTGGCTCGTATCGGTAAGCCTCACGGTATTCGTGGTGAGGTGACGGTTCAGCTCTTTACTGATGCCCCGCAGGAGCGTTTTGCCCGCGGTGAGGTGCTCGGTATCGAGAATTTCAAGCCCGGCTCTGCTGCCGCTTCGGTGGCGCCTACCGGTGAGCTGACGGTTGCCGGTGCCCGCTGGAACAAGAAGATTCTGGTGGTCCGTTTTGATGAGGTGACTACCCGCAACCAGGCTGAGGAGCTGCGCGGCAGCCGCCTGGTCTACGAGGTTCCCGAGGATGAGGGCGATGAAGAGGGCTTCTACGAGCAGGAGCTGGTGAACCTGCCCGTGTACCTGCTCGCTGATGTGCCCGAGGGGGAGAGCCCCGTGGATAACCCGGCTGTGGGCAAGCCGCTGGGTAAGGTAACCGGTCTGCAGACCATGCCGGTTCAGGATTTGCTGCTGATTAAGCTGGCTCGTTCGCCGCGTCTTGCCTCCGGCGCGGGTGAAGAGATCATGATTCCTTTTGTTGAGGAGATTGTGCCCGAGGTGGTTCCCTCGACCGAGGATGAGCCCGGCTTTGTGCTGCTGACCCCTCCGGCGGGTTTGATTGACCTGGTCGAGGACGCTGGGCAGGATTCTGCGCAGGCGACCGAGCAGGCGGGGGAGTAGTCCGTGCGCTACGATGTGGTCACGATTTTCCCCGAGTACCTGGAGCCGCTGAAGCTGTCCCTGCTGGGTAAGGCTCGCGAGAAGGGTCTGGTGGATCTGCACCTGCACGATCTGCGTGAGTACACGTTTGACCGTCACCGCACGGTGGATGACACCCCGTATGGCGGTGGCGCGGGCATGGTGATGAAGGCGGAGCCGTGGGGTTTGGCTCTGGATGAGGTGCTTGCCGCCTCCCCTCTGAATGCTTCCGAAGACTCTACTGAAGGTGCTGGGCCCGCCGCTGATACTCGCCCGCTGCTGATTGTCCCGTCCCCGGCGGGTGCCGTTTTCGATCAGGCGATGGCGTACGAGCTGGCGGAGGAGAAGCATATTGTCTTCGCTCCGGCGCGCTACGAGGGCATTGACGAGCGTGTGCTGGACTGGGCGCAGGAGAGCTTCCGCGTGATGCCCGTGTCCCTGGGCGACTACGTGCTTTACGGTGGTGAGGTCGCGGTCATGGCAATGATTGAGGCGATCACCCGCCTGATTCCCGGCGCGATGGGCAACCCCGCCTCCCTGGAGGAGGAGTCCCATACGGGTGGCCTGCTGGAGTACCCGGTGTACACGAAGCCCGCCGTGTGGCGTGACCGTGAGGTGCCGGAGGTGCTGCTGTCGGGTAATCACGGTGCGATTGCGCGTTGGCGTCGTGACCGTCAGATTGAGCGCACCCTGGAGCGCCGCCCGGACCTGCTGGAGGCGTACCCGGTGGAGCAGTGGGATAAGAAGGACCGCCGCTTCTTGGCTGAGCGCGGGGTGCATTTTGCGAACCCGGCGAAGGCGGCTCAGAAGAAGGCAAAGAAGAGCCCCGCACCGCAGGCTGATAGTGCGACTCAGACAGATACAGCCCAGCCCGAGGCAAATTCCTAGGGGCCGAACAAGCGCTCGCGAGCGCCTCGTAAACCTCTGGATGGGGGTTAGCGTCATATAATTGTTAGTTGGCGCTGACCCCTATTTTTTGTGCCCGCGAACCGTTATTCTGAGGGTAACCTCGCTAAGAACATAGCCTACCTATAGGTGGTGCGAGGTGGTAATACGCTTTCATCGTTGAAAGCACGTACTCAACAGAAGGAGGACACATGTCCGTTGTTAAGGTTCACCGTCTTGCTGTCGTTGGCGACAACCAGGCTGAGCTGGAGAAGCGCTTCGCTGCTGCCCGCCACATTGCTGACTCTTTCCCCGGCTTTGAGGGTTTTGAGCTGTGGCGCCCCCTGGATGAGGGCGGCGACTACTTTGTGGTGACCCGCTGGGTTGATGAGGCAAGCCACGATGCGTACGCGGCAGCTCGTCGTGAGCGTGACCCGAACACTGTTGTCTCGCACGCTGATGGCACCATGAGCTTCGAGAAGGTGGAATTCGACGACTAACATCTGTGTTTGTCTGCGTCTGACCGGATTTATGGCTGAAGCCCATGTGAGATGAAGAATTTATCTCATATAGTGAGGGGTCGCGCTAACTTTTCTGAATATTGCTTTAAGTGGGTATTAGCCCATGTGGAGGCGATATAAGGGAGGGTCGGCGCGGCCCCTCCTTGATTTTTCGGGGCATAAAATCTGTAGGTATTTCGTGGTGATTGGATATGTGGGTTCGGCGCTATAAAACACCTGAATTGTGGTCAATAAATGCCCTCTATATCCTTCAATCCGAAAGTGACACTTTAATGCAAAAAGGTTATTATTGTTCCCGAGAGCACACTTCGTCCGTGCCGGTAGTTCGGGCGAGGACAGCGATCCCCTCTCGGCTACATCGCATGAGACAGCCGAGTCACTCAAGGGAATATTCAGCGCACCCGTGTGAGTACCTCCTCTGCATAGGAAGGTCTGGCAGGGGAGCCGACTCAACTATCACGTATTCACACAAGTGGTGCATGGTACTGGACCCCGCAATATATGGGATGGGAGCTTGGTGGTTCGAGCGTTCATCGTGGTTGATGACCCTCCCAGCCGCGGATAGAAAAGTGCTTTGCTTAGCGGGTGAGCAACTCGGTGGTCCGGACCGAAGCTCACCCGCTCCGCTATTTAAAAGATTCCTTCAGACCCTAATGCTTTTCGGGTACCGGGCGCTCGCGGAACTCGATGGGCCGCTTCGCCTTGGGCAGCGAGTACATGACGCGCAGGTACGCATCCTCGACTAGTTCCTCCAGAACCTGCTCGGTGACACCCTCGCCGGCTCCCGCAGAAATCCAGTGCCGCTTATTCATGTGCCATGCCGGAATGATGCTCGGGTAGATGCGCTGCAGCACCTCGGATTCTTCCGGGTCGGTTTTGAGGTTCACGATGGGGTAGCCGATACCCTCCGTGTACATGGCGAACATCTTGCCGCCCACCCGGTACACCGTGTGCTCGGGCCCGAACGGCTGGTCGGAGGTTGCCAGCGGCATGGCGAGCGCGAGGCGGTACAGGGTCTGCTCCAAGTCCTCGGGCCGTAGAAGCTTAGGGGAGGGGTTTGTACTCATAGCTTCGAGTCTAGTGCCCCGCACGGTACCCCGCCTAGCACGCAACCAAAAACTCTCGTACTGCCCGGCAAATCCACGCTAAAATAGGTAACTATGGCTGAATTTATTTATCAGATGATCAAGGCCCGCAAGACTGTGGGCGACAAGGTCATCCTTAACGACGTGACGATGTCATTCTTCCCCGGCGCCAAGATTGGTATGGTTGGTCCGAATGGTGCGGGTAAGTCGACCATCCTGAAGATTATGGCTGGCCTCGACCAGCCGTCCAACGGTGAGGCACGCCTGACCCCCGGTTACACCGTGGGTATCCTCATGCAGGAGCCGCCGCTGAACGAAGAGAAGACCGTTCTGGGCAACGTTGAAGAGGGCGTGGGCGAGATTAAGTCCAAGCTGGACCGCTTCAACGAAATCTCCGCTCTGATGGCTGAGCCCGACGCTGACTTTGACGCCCTCATGGAAGAAATGGGTCAGCTGCAGGAAGCTATCGACGCCGCTAACGCATGGGACCTCGACTCCCAGCTGGAGCAGGCTATGGAGGCGCTGCGCTGCCCGCCCGCTGACATGCCCGTCACCCACCTCTCCGGTGGTGAGCGCCGCCGCGTGGCACTGTGCAAGCTGCTGCTGCAGAAGCCTGACCTGCTGCTGCTCGACGAGCCCACCAACCACCTGGACGCAGAGTCCGTGCTCTGGCTGGAGCAGCACCTGCAGTCCTACGAGGGTGCTGTCATCGCGATTACCCACGACCGTTACTTCCTCGACCACGTGGCAGAATGGATCGCTGAGGTTGACCGCGGTAACCTGTACCCCTACGAGGGTAACTACTCCACCTACCTGGAGAAGAAGCGCTCCCGCCTTGAGGTTCAGGGCAAGAAGGACGCTAAGCTCGCTAAGCGCCTGAGCGAGGAACTGGACTGGGTCCGCTCCAACGCTAAGGGCCGCCAGGCTAAGTCGAAGGCTCGTCTGGCACGCTACGAGGAAATGGCTGCGGAGGCTGAGAAGACCCGCAAGCTTGACTTCGAAGAGATTCAGATTCCTCCGGGACCCCGCCTGGGTAACGTGGTTATTGAGGCTGAGAATCTGCAGAAGGGCTTCGACGGCCGCTCCCTGATTAACGGTCTGTCCTTCTCCCTGCCCCGTAACGGCATCGTGGGTGTGATTGGTCCTAACGGTGTGGGTAAGTCCACCCTGTTCAAGACCATCGTTGGCCTGGAGCCCCTCGACGGCGGCAACCTGAAGGTCGGCGAGACCGTGAAGATTTCGTACGTTGACCAGAACCGTTCCAACATTGACCCGGAGAAGAGCCTCTGGGAGGTCGTCTCTGACGGTCTGGACTACATCCAGGTCGGCAACGTTGAAATGCCTTCGCGTGCGTACGTGTCCGCGTTCGGCTTCAAGGGCCCGGACCAGCAGAAGAAGGCGGGTGTGCTCTCCGGTGGTGAGCGTAACCGTCTGAACCTGGCGCTGACCCTCAAGCAGGGCGGTAACCTGCTGCTGCTCGATGAGCCCACTAACGACCTGGACGTTGAGACCCTCGCATCCCTGGAAAATGCGCTGTTGGAATTCCCCGGCTGTGCAGTGGTCGTCTCTCACGACCGTTGGTTCCTGGACCGCGTGGCAACCCACATCCTGGCGTGGGAGGGCACCGATGAGAACCCGGATCAGTGGTACTGGTTCGAGGGTAACTTCGAGTCCTACGAGAAGAACAAGATTGAGCGCCTCGGCCCTGAGGCTGCTAAGCCGCACCGCGTGGTGCACCGTAAGCTGACCCGCTAGGGTTGATTCGGTAGCGAGCCCCGCCTCCTGCGCTGTTGTGAAGCGTGGGGAGGCGGGGCTTTGCTGTGCCTGCTGGACGCTGTGTGCGCTGGGGAGGGGTGTGTGTTCACCGGTAGAAATAGTTCGCTCAGTGGCGACCGATATATCGTGGCGGACTTCATATTTACGGTTTATAATGGGTATGTGCGTAAGTACAACTGACACATGTGATTACGAAGAGAAGAGCATTATGCTTTCAAAATATAACTGGATGTCCTTGGTTACCGGTCTGTTGCTGATTGCAGCGGCAATCTACATGTTCGCCAATCCCGCTATTCCGCTGGTAGTTCTGGGTTATGTGTTCTCCATTTCGGTGTGGCTTGGTGGCGTGTTTGAACTGGTACGTTACTTCGGCACGCCAAAGCAGGCACGTACCGGCTGGGACCTGGTTGACGGCATCTTGACCGTGGTGGCTGGCCTGATTCTGCTGACTGCCTCGGTGGGTGCACAGGCAACCTTCATCCCGACCATTGTGGGTACGTGGATGATTATGTGGGCGCTGATTCGTCTGATGACTGCCCAGGCCATGAAATACCTGAGCTACGCCGCCGGACGCCACCTGCAGCTCTCTGCTATTGGTACCCTTATTCTGGGCTTGCTCGTGGTGCTGTTCCCGATAATCTTCGGCGTGGCGGCAGTATGGATGGCAGCACTGGGTCTTCTGGTGACCGGTCTGGTATTCGTGGGTGACTTCTTTGTTTCCCGCCGCACCAAGAGCACCGTGCACATTTCCCCGGACGGTGTGATTGACGGCGAAGCTAAATAAGAGCTTCCTAACGGCTTCTAGACCGTACACTAGAACATAAGAAGGACCGTGTGAGACAACCACCTCACACGGTCTTTCTGTATGCTCTAACGTTTGTATCGGAACTTTAGCGGTATTCCGGCAGGCGGAACATCATTTCCTGCGCCACAGTCGCCACCAGCTCACCGGAACGATTGAAAATCGAACCCTGCGCGAGCATCCTGCCACCCTGCGCGCTCGGGGAATCCAGCACGTACAGCAGCCACTCATCGGCACGCGCCGAACGGTGGAACCACATCGCGTGATCCAGCGAGGCGCTCTTGAGGCCCGGCTCCAGCCAGAACTTGCCGTGACGGCGCAGCGCGGGCTCCAGGGGCAGGTAATCCGAAGCGTAAGCAATAGCGGCGCGGTGCTCCGCCTCCGACGCCTCAGAACCATCAGCGTGTACCAGACGGTCAAAGGTCTTGAACCACACGCAGGCACGCGGCTCCGTCGAGGAGGAATCCGGCTGAGTGTACAGGGGAGCATCCACGTGGCGCATATCAATCGGACGCTCCCACGCCACCGCCTGCGCAATCGGATGCGGTAGCTCGCCCAGGTAGTCGCTGACCTTCGGCAGGGACTCGGGGCCCGGAACCTCCGGCATGGTCACCGCGGTGTGCTCGGGGCCGCGGCTCTCAGCCTGGAAAGACATAATCGCCGAGAACATGGGTGCCTCATCCTGGAACACCTGCACGCGGCGGGTCGAGAAGGAGCGGCTATCGTTCAGGCGCTGAGTGGCGAAGAACAGTTCACGCTCAATATCGCCGGGGCGCAGAAAATAGGCGTGAATCGAGTGGATGTCCTTGCCCTCCACCGTGCGGTCGGCGGCAATAATCGACTGGGCGAGAACCTGACCACCGAAAGTGCGCGGCTGCTCGCGGGTGAGCGTCACACCGGTAGACACTTCATCGCTACCGAAGGAGGCGGGCGCCGCCTCCACGGGGGAGAGGTCCAGCATCCGCATGAGGTTTTGGGTCACAGTGGGCTTGGTCATGGTTTTATTCTCGCACGTTTTCAATGAACCGGTTTCTGGCGTAGAGTGGGAGAGCATACTCTGAGACAACCACGACAGGTTGATTCGGAACATTGACTAGGAACGATGACCCGGATTGTCGATCCGGAACGTCTGCCTAACACACCATCGCAGATATCACCCACCCCTTGCCACCGAGCAGGCTAACGCCGAAAAGGAGCAGAAATGACTACGCCGTCTGAAACCACCCCTGACAATACCCCCGTGCAGGAGAACGCTCCCGACCAGAACAGCGCACCGAACGCGGCGGCACCCATTGAACTCAAGTACAACCCCCACGAAGGCGTGGAGGAACCCTTCCTGATTCTGCCCGGCGGCGCGCAGGGTGCCGCAGTGGTGAAGGACCTTGCCACCTACATTTCTCGCGCCCTGGCGGTCAACCCGGACGCCGCTATCCGCCTGACCGCGCGCGGCCGCGTGGTGGCGGTATTCGCCTGCTCCCTGGAACCGGAGGACGCCTCCTCGAACACCCCGGTCATTATGGGTCTGCGTGCCCTGCACCTGCTGGCTGATTCCACCCTGGACATGACCGTTCAGGCGCAGGCACTGCTGGACCGCTTGGCGCGTCTGCAGAAGCAGGCAGAAGAGCAGGCTAACGAGGAGAACCCGCAGCTGGTGCTGTTCATGCCTCCGGTGACCGTCAACGCTAGCTGGGCGGGTAAGTCCGCCCCGATCAGCGGCTGGTACGAGGTCGGCACCGTCCCGGTCGAAGAGTTCCACCGCGCCACCGCAGAGGGCCTGGAGGCGGTAGAGCGCGCCCTGCCCGAGAACCCCGGCGCCGCGGTGCTTTCTACGGTGCGCTCGCGTATTTGGTCCTCCGATATGGTGCTGGAGTACCTGCCCGAGTTCGATACCGTGCTTGTGCCGACCGGTGCGGCATTCGCCCTGCGCGTGTTCGGTTTCATCCCGGAGGGCTTCACCGGGGATCTGCCGCTGTTTGCCGCGAACGTAGGTTCGGATGAGTGGCTGCGTATTGTGGCACCCGCCGGCATGGTGCTGGTGCGCCGCGGATCCGGTGCGCTGCTCTAACTCTCTCCTTGAGACAGTTTTAGTCTTTTGACGCTGGTGGTGTGGGCTCTTAGCCTACGCCACCAGCGTTCTTATGCTGCATGACATCAACGGGGTGGTTGTAATAATGACATTCGATAGGACATTACTTTACGCAAATAAGGTATTCTAAAAAGACTACGCCCTTCACCGGGGCGTCTATGACACACCGATTTACCAGCCACACCGCACGGGAATCTTCCGCCGCGCCCTCACCAGGCGCATTCTTCCCGTACGGATCGAAAGTGAGACCTTTATGGATCTGATTGCAGTCGACATTGACGGCACCCTTGCCAGTAACCGAGATCAGATGGACAAGTACCTGACCGGTTTCTTCGCCAGCAACCGCCGATTCTTCAAGGCTATCCGCAACGCCACGGTCAATGTTGAAGTTGCCGACCGTGTTCGCGAAATCGCGGCAGAAACCGGCGCAGAGGTCGTAGTGATTACCGGCCGAGACGGCACCTACATGAAGGAGCTGAACCAGTTCATCACCCGCGCTGGTCTGGAACCCAAGCACGTATTTGCTAAGCCCGGCAACGATGGCTCCAATAGCCCCGCATGGAAGGACTCCATCCTTGAGTCCCTGATTGCTGACGGCAACCGCATTATCCACGCTTTTGAAGACACCGACCATGAGGTGTACCTGCGCCGCGGTATTCCCGTGACCTTGGTTGCCCCGATTCGTGACTACATTGGCGAATGGCACTACGAGGCAATCGACATTGACCCGGTTGCTTGGGCTGCTGAACAGCGCGAGAAGGAAGCTGCTCGTGAGCGTCAGAAGCGTCGCCTTGCGGAGGGCGTGCTGGCACACCAGAAGGCTGAGGCGAAGGAACGCCGAGCAGGCATCGCGGCATAAAACCCGCACACTAACTGTAGAGCTGCGGTGGGTAACCCACTCAAAC
>NZ_CAXOMR010000012.1:0-62501 GCF_964210535.1 Rothia mucilaginosa | reverse complement strand
TTAGGGGTGTTGCTCTCAGGACCTAGTCTCGGATCCTAGACCTTGAAATCGTTGCTGCTACCGGAGCTAGAGCCACCGGAGCTACCGGAGCCGCTGGACTTGCTTGCCGAAGCCGATGAGGAGGGGCCCTCAAAGACCTGGCGGAATCGGTCGCTGTACTCCGACACGAAGTACTCGCGGCTGGTCACGCGCCACTTGCCCTCGGCGTACACCACGTAAATCACGACATCCAGGGTGCTTGCCTTCTGAACCTCACCGGTACCCTTCTGGTAGATGGTGTATTCCTTGACAACATCCCGGCAGGGGAACGCCACAACAGCCAAATCGGAAGAGGCAAGAGCCTTCGCATCCTTGTCGTCACGGATGCTCAGCTTGCTCTCGTAGTCCTTAGTCCAACCGCCCGCAGCGTAGAGCTTAGCGATAGCCTTCAGATTGTTGACCAGACCGCTGTCAGCGCCGTGGACCAGACCCTTGAGGTACTGCAGATCGCCGCTGTACATCGCGGCAATGTACGCGCTCTGGTAAGCAGCCAGGGTCTTGTAGGCGCCCTCGAGGGAGACGGTACGCTGAGCCACCGTATCAATGACCGGGATCGGGACATTCTTCGCAGGGGAGGTGTCGGTCGGCTCAACATAGTGTGCAATGGCGGGCTTGTATTCGTACTTGACGTCGCCAATGTACTTCTTATAGTCCTTCAAGAACTCGTCGGACGGAATAATCTTCGCACTATTACGGCTCGACGAGGACGAAGACGAAGACGACGAAGCAGAAGCGGATGCTGAAGCCGAGGCAGACTCAGAAGGCGAAGCCGACGCAGATGCCGAGGGGGAGGCGGAGGCGCTCGGGGAACCGGAGAAAGTATCACCGGTACCGGTGGGGCGAATATCCTTGTTGAAGGCGCATCCTGCCAGGGCGAAAGCGCCGGCGGTCAGGCCGCCCAAGAGCGCGGCGCGGCGGGTCAATCCGTTTCGGTCGTTAGCAGAGAAGCTGGTGTGTGCACTCGGCCGGAAGGACATGGTATCTCCTGAAAGTGGTTGATCGAGGTAGCTCGCAACGCTGCGATGCGTACGAGAGACTCTTCCTCATCGTTTTGTATGGTGCGCGGTACAGGGGAAGTACCGGGATACGAGTGTGCCGAAGCGTGAACTGCGGCGGTATGAAGTATCCACTTCTTACTATAGAAGACTGGTTTTAAAACTTCGTCAAAAAACCCTGGACATTGTCTTTAAGGCACAATAACCCAAAGTCGGTGAGGTGCTGAGGGGGCACCTTCACGACTTTGAGTTCGTGCGTATGGAATTGATGAGGCGGGGTTGCTCTCGACCGGGGGTATTAGACCCCTGCAGAATTAGACCTTAGTGGAGCCGCGACCCGAAGAACCGCTAGAACTGGAACCTCCGGAACTAGACGAGTCGGAAGAGCCGTTGCCTCCAGCCAAACGCGCCTCCGCATAGCTGTTGCTGATTCGCCACCACTTACCCTCGGTGTAGAGCATCACGTGCGGAATGGATACCTGAGTAATTTCCGGTACCTTGCGCTCGGTGCCATCGGGCATATGAACGGCGGTGGAAGAATACTGGGAGTCCATCATGATTTCTACGTAGCCCTCACCGTTCTTCAGGGCGGTTCGAGGCTCCGTATTCTGCATTGAAATGCTGCACGTGAACTCCATGTACCAGCCATTCTTCTCGTACAGTTCCTTGACCGCCTTGACCTCATCAATAGCGCGCTTATCTGCATGGTAGGTCAGCTCAATCGCCTGATCTGCATAGCGGCCATCCTTGAGAGCGGTAATCTGTGCGCTGTAGTATGCGCGCAAGGTCTCGTAGGCGCCCTGGAACGTTGGTTCCTCACGGTGCGGAACGGTCTTGAGGGGCTTGGGTACGTTCTTCGCCGGGGAGGAATCCGTTGCGGGCTGGTACTCACCCATGTATTCGCCGGTCAGCTTCAGGGGGCCGGGGTACTTTTCCCAACCCTCAACGAGTGCATCCTTAGATACGGGTACGCGCGCCGCGCCGGACGAACTGCTCTTAGCGCTTGCCGAAGCCGTTGCCGAGGCAGACGGTGATGCAGATGCCGAACCAGACGCAGAAGACGAAGCAGTCGCGCTCGCAGAAGAAGTGGGGGAGCCGATCTTAGCCTTCGCCTCTTCGCTCAGTGGGCGAATATCGGAGGCGCAACCCGCCAGCAGAGAGACCGCGCCGCCCAGCAGTAGGGTGCGGCGGCTCACAAGGCGGGAAACGGCGGAACGGGTGCTCGAAGAGGGTGAGAGCATCGGTGAACTCCTTGATTATTCCCGAGGCGGGCTCGGGGCACCCGGTGGCGGGCGCGTGGTTGTATGGCGTGTTGGGTGAGGTCGTGAAAGGGGGTAAAACTTCGGGCAAATACCGCGGTTTTAGTCCCCGTCCGGAAGTGACCTCGGGTGCGTACATGCTGCCGGTGGAGCGAACGGATACGCGGTGAACTCATCGTTGAGACTGCTGCGTTCGCACCCCGGTGAGAGGGTAGATGCTATCGAATCATCATTGATGTGTTGCACGATTCATTTTAGACTATTTTGAGCTCAAAATGCACGAAAAGGCACCTTAGTAATTCCTGGGAGCCTATCGAAGGTTGAATATATCAATCACCGTAAAGTATTACGACAAAATCCTGATAACGGGGAGCTATTTGATGGAAATGGTTGATTGGTGAGGGGGTGTGCGTATATCCAATTAAGTGATTTCAGTCATATTTACGGCTTAGGTAGTCGAGGGAACTGTGCCTTGATATTTCCCGAGGGTGGGGGATGGGGTTGCGACTACCTCACTCTTCGGGCGTTGAGAAAGCCTTGAGTACCGCGGGAGAAATACCCGAATCAACAAGGGGAAATCCGCTCGGTATTCCCGAAATATGCACTCTATTCACCCACTATGCACTGCCCTTCGACCTGGAAAAATCGGTTCCCACACGGAGTGCCGAGGGGATGAAAACTTTTAAGGGTGAACATCTAGTGGAATTACATCGGTGTTCACCCCATATCTTGTGGTTGCACTGACTGCAATCCCGTGGGTTCTCCCGAAAAAATCGAAACCCACTTAAAGCAACACCGAGGGAATGTAAAAACATACATCCTTAAACACGCCCGAGCGCGGGGTGGGGTAGGACCCCTTAAGCCCCCTACTCGCTCTAGATATCGCCGAACGAAGAACCATTCTGTTTTGCGCACCCGCGCATCCGCCGCCCGCCCGGAACTGTTCAAACCCACACCTCGCGGGGTTGCATACAGACACAAAAGCCACATAAACTATTAGTGTTTGCAACGACCCGGCCATCACCGGCGAGCAATTCGGAAGAACGGACCGCACCTGCGGGCACCCGCCAATCGCTGCGGCGAGGGTGTCTTAGCGGAAGAGATGTAGTCCCAGTAGAACCGGACGGTTAAGCCCGATATAGCTGTAATAAGCGACTGATACCCGCCCAACGCGCCGCTCTTCCGGTGGCTAGGTATCGCGGACAAGCACCGCGACACCCCGCTAGCCCCGGGAGGGTTCGGTGCGTTGAGCTGGTTAACTCAGTAAGCAAGGTGGTACCGCGCCGCATCCTGAACCCCTGGCACAGCCTGGAACAATCAGCGATGCCCAGGCGTCCTTGCACCCGTCATGTCAACCCTCACCCGCTGAGAGGTGACGAGTGCACGCACCCGCGTACCGCGCCCGTCACCCGTATCTCAGCGTTGAGAACAACAGATAAGGGCGCACAAACACATGTCCCATGTTTACCCCAAGGCGAGCGCCTTCGAAGCCGCAGGAAGCGGCGTCACCGCATCGCCCAAGTTCCCCGCACTCGAAGAGGCAGTCCTCGACTACTGGAAGAAGGACAACACCTTCGCCGCATCCGTCGAGAACCGCCCCGCAGGCGAAAATGGCGAAAACGAATTCGTCTTCTACGACGGCCCTCCCTTCGCTAACGGCCTGCCCCACTACGGCCACCTGCTCACCGGCTACGCCAAGGACCTCGTCGCACGCTACCAGACTCAGCGCGGCCACAAGGTAGAACGCCGCTTCGGCTGGGACACCCACGGCCTGCCCGCAGAACTCGAGGCAATGAAGCAGCTCGGCATGACCGACAAGCGCGAAATCCTCGAAATGGGCATCGACAACTTCAACGACGCTGCCCGCGCATCCGTGCTCAAGTACACCAACGAGTGGGAAAAGTACGTCACCCGCCAGGCGCGCTGGGTCGACTTCGAAAACGACTACAAGACCCTGAACGTCGAGTACATGGAGTCCGTCATCTGGGCGTTCAAACGCCTCTACGATAAGGGCCTGACCTACCAGGGCTTCCGCGTGCTGCCCTACTGCTGGAAGGACGAGACCCCCCTCTCCAACCACGAGCTGCGCATGGACGACGACGTGTACAAGGACCGCCAGGACCAGACCGTCACCGTCGCATTCCGCCTCACCGCAGACACCGCCCTCGGTGCTGACGAGAAGGTTGCCGCAGAACTCGACGGCGTCGAAGCACTCGCATGGACCACCACCCCCTGGACCCTGCCCACCAACCAGGCGCTCGCAGTCGGACCCGAGATTGAATACTCCGTCGTACCCGGCGCAGGCAAGTTCGAGGGCCGCTCCTTCCTGATCGCCTCCGAGCTGCTCGGCTCCTACGCCAAGGACCTCGGCTACGAAGGTGACCAGCCCGAAAAGGACGCAGACGCAGCCGTCACCGCACGCTACACCGGCTCCCAGCTCGAGCACGTACGCTACACCCCGCTCTGGGACTACTTCGCAGACGCCGAAAAGTGGGGCACCGAAACCTCCTGGCAGATCCTCGTCGCCGACTACGTCACCACCGGTGACGGTACCGGCATCGTCCACCAGGCACCCGCCTACGGTGAAGATGACCAGAAGGTCTGTGAAGGCTACGGCATCCCCGTGATCCTCTCCCTCGACGAAGGCGCAAAGTTCCTGAACCTCTTCGCCGAGCCCACCGCCTCCGGCTCTACCGCTCTGGCTGAGATTGCAGGCGTGCAGGCATTCGACGCGAACCGCACCATCATCAACGCCCTCAAGGCAGACGATGTGCTGATCCGCGAGAAGTCCTACGTGCACTCCTACCCGCACTGCTGGCGCTGCCGCACCCCGCTCATCTACCGTGCAATCACCTCCTGGTACGTGAAGGTCACCGACTTCAAGGACCGCATGTACGAGCTGAACAAGCAGATCAACTGGATCCCGGAAAACGTGAAGTACGGCCAGTTCGGCAAGTGGGTTGAGAACGCACGCGACTGGTCCATCTCCCGTAACCGCTTCTGGGGCTCCCCGATCCCCGTGTGGGTTTCGGACGACCCGAACTACCCGCGCATGGACGTGTACGGCTCCCTCGAAGAGCTCAAGGCAGACTTCGGCCGCCTGCCCCTGAACAAGGACGGCGAACCCGACCTGCACCGCCCGTACATTGACGAGCTGACCCGCCCGAACCCAGACGACCCGACCGGTAAGTCCACCATGCGCCGCGTGGAAGACGTGCTCGACGTCTGGTTCGACTCCGGCTCCATGCCCTACGCACAGGTGCACTACCCCTTCGAGAACCAGGAATGGTTCGAGAACCACTACCCGGCAGACTTCATCGTCGAGTACATCGGTCAGACCCGCGGCTGGTTCTACGTGCTGCACGTACTGGCGACCGCACTCTTCGACCGCCCCGCGTTCAAGAACGTCATCAGCCACGGTATTGTGCTCGGCTCGGACGGTCAGAAGATGTCCAAGTCCCTGCGTAACTACCCGGACGTCTCCGAGGTCCTCGACCGCGACGGCTCCGATGCAATGCGCTGGTTCCTGATGTCCTCGCCGATTCTGCGCGGCGGCAACCTGATCGTGACCGAACAGGGCATCCGTGAGGGTGTTCGCCAGGTCATGCTGCCGCTGTGGAACGTCTACCACTTCTTCGCCCTGTACGCTAACGCCGCCAACAACGGCGAAGGCTACAGCGCAAAGCTCAAGTACGACTCGCAGCACGTGATGGACCGCTTCATCCTCGGCAAGACCCGCGAACTCATCGAGCAGGTCACCGCAGCGATGGACTCCTACGACATCTGGAACGCCTGCGAATCCCTGCGCCAATACGCCGACGCACTGACCAACTGGTACGTGCGCCGCTCCCGCGAGCGCTTCTTCAACGAAGATACCGACGCATTCGACACCCTCTACACCGCACTGGTGACCGTGTCGAAGGTCGCCGCATCCCTGCTGCCGCTCAGCAGCGAGGAAATCTACCGCGGCCTCACCGGTGAACGCTCCGTGCACCTGGCTGACTGGCCCGAGGCATCCGCTTTCGCTGACGAGTCCGACCTGCTGGCTCTCATGCAGACCGTGCGTGAGGTCTGCTCCGCCGGTTCGGCACTGCGCAAGGAAAAGAAGATCCGCGTGCGCCAGCCGCTGCAGAAGATGACCGTAGCGATCGCACCCGAGCAGTTCGCTGCCCTGGGTACCGCTTTCGGCGAGAAGGGTGCGGAGTACTTCGCGAACATCGTCGAGGACGAGCTGAACCTGCGCCAGGTGGAGCTGGTCAGCGCCGACACCGTCGACCCCGCTGACTACGGCATCTCCCAGCAGCTGAAGGTCAACGCACGTGCGGCAGGCCCGCGCCTGGGCAAGCAGGTGCAGGTTGCCATTAAGGCATCCAAGTCCGGTGACTGGACCGTGACCGAGGACGGTACCGTCCTGGTCGGCGTGGCAGCCCTGGACGGCGGCCTGGCTCTGGAAGAGGGCGAATACGAGCTGGCAACCGTGGTTGCCGCTGACGCTGAGGGTGCTGAGCACACTGCGGCTGCGGTTCTGCCCGGCGGCTTCCTGGTCCTCAACATTGAGCTGACCGACGAGCTGGTTGCCGAAGGTATCGCCCGCGACACCATCCGCGCTATTCAGCAGGCACGTAAGGACGCCGACCTGAACGTTGCGGACCGCATCAACCTCTCCATCAAGGCACCCGAGGAGACCCTGGCGGCCCTGCGCGCCAACGAAGCACTGGTGACCGGCGAAACCCTCGCAGTGTCCCTGCAGCTGAGCGAAGCAGCCGAGCTGAGCATTAGCGTAGCCAAGGCATAAAACGCCTGAACCGTACGGCCGTCCCGCCCCATCACCGGGCGGGGCGGCCCGTCGTCTATCCCGCCGCACGGCGGGCCCCTGCCGGCACCGGCTGGCTATCCCAGTGAGGAGAACAATGAGCGAGAAGAACTACCCCGCAATTCCCGACCCCGAGGGCGTGGAGCGGGTCTACGGTGAACTGCTGGCACGAGCGCCCGAAAACAAGATGGCACCGCGCCTGGACGCCGTGGCGCGCGCCGTCGAAATTCTCGGCGACGTGCACCGTGCCGCACCGGTCATCCACATCACCGGCACGAACGGTAAGACCAGCACCGCCCGCATGATTGAGGCGCTGCTGCTCGGCCACGACCTGCGCGTGGGCCGCTTTACCAGCCCGCACCTTGAGAGCGTCACCGAACGTATCTGCATTAACGGTGCGCCCGTACCGGATGCCACCTTCGTGCGCATTTGGGAGGAAATCGCCCCCTACCTGCAGATTGTGGACGCGGAAATGACCTCCCGCGGCGAGCCCGCCCTGACCTTCTTCGAGTCCATTACCGTGCTCGCCTTCGCGATTTTCGCGGACGAGCCGGTGGACGTTGTGGTGCTCGAGGTCGGTATTGGCGGCACCTGGGACTCCACGAACGTTGCCGACGGCGTGGTTTCCGTGGTCACCCCGATTGGTCTGGACCACACCGACATGCTCGGCGAAACCCTCGCCGAAATTGCGACCGAAAAGTCCGGCATTATCAAGCCCGGCGGCTTCCTGATTTCTGCCGCACAGGACCCCGAAGCAGCGGACGTGCTGCTCGCCTCCGCCCGCGAGAAAGAAGCATCCTTCGCCTTCGAAGGCGTGGAGTTCGGCGTCGTCTCCCGTGAGCTTGCGGTCGGCGGTCAGCTGCTGACCCTGCGCGGCTTGGCGGGGGAGTACCCGGATGTGCCGCTGTCCCTGCACGGTGCGCATCAGGCGCAGAACGCCGTGGTGGCTCTCGCCGCCGTGGAGGCATTCTTCGGCGGTCAGCGTCAGCTGCCCGAGGACGTGGTGCGTACCGCGTTTGAGACGGTGCGCTCGCCGGGCCGTCTGGAGGTTGTGCGCACCGAGCCGCTGACCATCCTGGACGCGGGCCACAACCCGCACGGTGTGCGTGCTTCCGCCGCTGCGCTGACTGAGGCGTTCAAGCTTTCGCACCTGCACGCGGTGGTTGGCATCCTGGGTGAGAAGGACGCCCTGGGCATGTTTGAGACCATGCGCGAAGAGTACGTGGACGCTTCCGACGGCACCTTCCGCCTGTACCTTGCGGCGTCGGATTCGCCGCGTGCGATTGCCCCGGAGCGCCTGCACGAACTCGCCCTGGACGCGGGTCTGGACGAAGACTCGATCGAGGTGTTCGAGCACCTGGACGAGGCGATTGCCACCGCCATGGAGAACGCCCTCTTCGAGCAGGAGTCGGCGGGCGTGCTGATTACCGGTTCGATTACGGTCATCGGTGAGGCGCGTACCCTGCTGGCTGCGCATGAGCAGGCGAAGACCCCCGGCGCTGAGGCTGAGGAGCTGCCGGATGAGCTGCCCGCCGAGGGTGCTTACGCGGGTTCTGCGGGCGCGGCGTCGGTGGCGACTCTGGCTGCTGCGGCGGCTGCGGCTGCGTCCGCTGAGCCTGATGAGCTGCTGGACGGCATCATGGCCGAGTTGGGTGGCGAGTCTGCGCCGGGTTCTTCGCTGGAGGATTCGCTGGGCCTGCCGCTGGGTGATTCGTACACCGATGATTTCTTCGGTGACGATGACTCCGAAGAAGACTGAGACAGCTACAACCTGTTGGCTAAGCCTAATCGGGTAAGAGGTTTATACTTCTGTGCAAAGGAAGTTGGTAGCTTATGCCATGACTTTATGTGAAACCTAGCTAGGTAGAATACTGGCTAGGTGCAAAAGGTATCGAAAATCTTACACGGACAAAGGAGAGTGAGAAGATGAGTACAGAACAGTACTTGAGTCGGTTACTAAACCCGGCTCCTGGTTTTACTGAAGCTGATATCCAGTCTGATATCAAAGGTCTATTAATTGCGGCAAAAATTGCTGACGATAGCAATGTCGTAAAACTTGAAGACCCTGTTAAAGATGGCACGCATCGCCGTATTGATATCGCTATAGGTTCAACTGCTATTGAAGTTAAGAAAAAGCTTCAAAGCGTTGAATTAAATAAAAAAGAAATTAATCAGCTTTCTGGATATGTTAAGGAGAGAGCTCGTCAGGAATCGAGTCGTTACAACGGGATTCTTACTGATGGTATTAATTGGTGGCTTTTCGAGTTGCTTCCTGGTAAAGAAGAGCTTGAAAAGCAAGCTGAATTTACTTTAAATTCACAAAATGGTGATCAACTAGTTTCCTGGCTGGAATCTGTTCTTGCTATACCTGCAGAGATTGTACCTACCGCCGCAACAATTGAACAGTATCTTGGAGCAAATTCTGCGGCGTATGCTCAGGACTCGGCATACCTAAAAGCTCTATATGAAGAATCTAAAGATAATAAAACTACTAAACTTAAGCGCGAACTTTGGGCACGCTTACTCCGTACAGCACTGGGTTCTGGATTCTCCGATACGACAGACCTCTTTATTGATCACACATTGCTAGTAATCGAAGCTTTAATTATTGGTCACGCTGTTCTTGAAGTTCCGATAAGTGAATTAAAATCTAATCCGGAAGTTATTATTACGGGGCAGAAATTTGAGAAAGCAGGCCTGCATAATTTTATGGAGGCAGGATTCTTTGACTGGATTAAAGATACTAGTGAATTTAAAATCTTTTTGAATAAGATTATTGAGCGCATAGGAATGTTTTCATGGGAAAATGTTGAACATGATATTCTCAAGGTTCTTTATGAATCTATTATTAGGGCTGACAGCCGTAAGCGCCTTGGCGAGTATTATACCCCTGACTACTTGGCTCAAGGTGTAATTGCTAACACTGTGACAAACCCGTTGGAGCAGAGAATTCTTGACCCTGCCTGTGGCTCAGGAACCTTTATCTTCCATGCTATTCGTCTAATAATTTCTGAAGCCGAAAAAGCTGGGTATGATGCTAGGGAAACATTGAATGTTGTCCAAAATAATGTTTTTGGACTTGACATCCATCCTGTTTCCATCCTTTTGGCGCGCATAACTTATCTCCTTGCTCTCGGTGGTCTTCTCCTTGATAAAAATCGTCCCGAAATATGGGCCCAAATCTATCTTGGTGATTCTATTCAGTGGCATCAGCCTGATGAGGTTGAAGCAGATCAGATTCGCATTAATACAGAATCAGATGCTCAGGATATTACTGTAGAAGAAAGCGCTAGTACTCTATTCTCTATGGCTAAAACTCTTGTATTCCCCATTGCAGGAATACAGGATGCTCGTGATTTTGATAGGCTTATAATGCGGTTAACTACAGAAGCGAAAAAATATAATAATTTATCTCAAGTGCCACCTAATTGTGAAAGAATTATAAATCAATTTGGTGTCCTTGATAAAAATGATATTGAAACTTTGCAAAATACTTTTAATCTTCTTTGTGAATTGAATGCAACAGGCCGTGACAGTATCTGGGGGTATTATGTTCGTAATCAGATTCGCCCAGTTTGGCTTTCCATGCCCGAACATAAAGTTGACGTTCTCGTGGGAAATCCGCCCTGGGTTGCATATAGGTATATGACTAAGCATATGCAGCAGTTGCATAAAGCATTTTCTCAAGATAGAGGATTGTGGGGAGCCTCAAAATTAGTAACTCAGCAGGACCTCGTATCACTATTTGTGGTTCGATCGGCGGAGAAATACCTTAAAAATGGTGGAAAATTTGGGTATGTTGTTCCAAATTCTGTTCTCTCTCGCGGTCAGTATGAGACCTTCCGCTCTGGTAAATGGGGAAAGTACTTGCGCTGCGAATTCACTGAGGTCTGGGATATGGATGGAATTAGGCCCCACCCCTTCCCTGTACCTGCTGGTGTAGTTTTTGGTCGCACTAGTAGTGCGACTGAGGGAGTAGAACTGATTTCAGGTAAATGGGCTGACCATATAACTAAATTTTCTGGTCGTATAATTGGTGATAGCTGGGATGCAATTTCTAGCCGACTTGAGAAGGTTGAAGCTCCTGCTGTAGTTTCTAATTTTCAGCAATCTCCCTATCGTAAGGTTGTCACTAATGGTGCAACGATTTTCCCTAGGTTCCTCTTTTTCTATAAAAGGGATGAATCCAAGAACAAATTGGGAATGGCTGCGGGCACGGTAAGCCTTGTATCGAAGCGCACAGGAAATGAAAAACCTCCGTGGAAGAATTTGAAAGAAATTGACGCTACTTTGCATAAGAGCTATATCTATAATGTGCATCTGGGGTCATCCGTTGTGCCGTTTGGGGTTCTAAAGCCGTGGCGAGCAGTATTGCCAATTACTCAAGGCAATCTGGTGGACACTGAATCTATAGGTGTAACAGATGAATCATTTGGTGAATGGTGGAATAAGGTGAGTAGTGTATGGGAAGCGAATAAAGCCAAGAGCTCCAAGTTGTCCTTGATGGATAATTTGAATTATCAAAATAAGCTTTTGAAGCAATTCCCGATGCCAACCTATCGCGTCGTATACACTAAATCCGGTACAACGCTTGCTGCGGCGCGGCTGACGAGAACAGACGATGTTATTGATCACAAGCTATATTGGCTTCCGGCACGTAGTGAAAATGAAGCCCTGTATCTTGTTGGTATTTTGAATGCACCTGTGACACTCTCAGAGGTTCAGCAATACCAATCACGAGGACTTTTTGGTGGTCGTGATTTTGATACCTATGTGTGGAATCTCCCAATTCCGCTGTTTGATGGTAGTAATGAACTGCACATAAGGATTGCGGAATTAGCAAGAGATTGTGAAAACCTTGTATCTACTTTAGACCTTGATGAATATCAATTCCAGAAGGCGCGTAAAATTGTTAGAAATTCTTTGGTAGAGAATGGTCTTATGGAAAAACTTGATAGCTCGGTCAAGCGGCTGCTAGATCAGAATAATCCAATGTAAAAAGAGATGAGGCGGGGCGCCGCCCTTGGCTAGCATTTCTATTTGCTGGCTGGGGGAGCGGTGCCCCGCTTTTTCGCGCTCTGCCTTTTCCGCACCCAGCCTTCTTGCGCCTCCGCCTTTCTGCCTCTGCTCTCGCGCTCCCACCCGAACCCACGTTCCCTCACGCGTTCCCATGGGCTCTCACGCAACCCCAATCACCCGATTTTCTTCGGCATACCCAGCCCTCACCCACCCGAAAATCGAAAATAACGAAAATTTTTGGGCACCGAGCACACAAAACCGGGCGCGCCTGCCCGCCACGGTGCTATATTCACTGAGGCGCCAGCCCCAACGTTCGAGGCCGCACCAACACACCCGCACACATACGCATACCAGCGACGGTATGCCACATAGCGAAAGGCACCCATCATGCCCGCACCCTTCACCGATTTGATTGGCACCGATTCGTTCACGGAGACGCTGCGCCAGGAGAACATTGCCACCTGGCTCTCCGCCACGAATCACCGCTTTGTTGCTGAGCTTTTTGACGGCTCGATTGCCCCGCAGGTCATGGCGGGCTACCTGGTGCAGGATTACCGCTTCCTGGACACGTTCCTCGCGCTGATTGGCGGCGCTATCACCAACGCTGACACTCTTGCGGGTCGCCTGCGCCTGGCGCAGTTCGCCGGTGAAATCGCGGGCGACGAGAACACCTATTTCCTGCGCTGCTTTGAGACTCTCGGCGTGACCGAGCATCAGCGTGAATCCATGCCCGATACGGAGGCGACCACCGGCTTCAAGCGCCTCTTCCTGGATGCGGCGGCAAGCGGTAGCTACGCGGCAATCCTGTCAGTGCTGGTGGTTTGTGAGGGCCTGTACCTGGATTGGGCGTCGAAGGCTCCGGCGAAGCGTCCGGATTCGTTTGTGCACCACGAGTGGATTACTCTGCACGACTACCCAGAGTTCCGTGAGCTGGTTGATTTCCTGCGCCGCGAACTGGACCGTGTGGGCCCGGCGGATGCGCAGGCTGCCCGCGAGTTCTTTAGCCGCGCGGTGGAGCTGGAGCAGCAGTTCTTTGACGAGTCGTACACCCACCCGCTGCCCTAAGTAATGCCCGTGAGGAGACCCCCAGAAGGTTCCGCCCGCCGCTAAATTGCGGGCGCCTCCCGGGGGTTTTCGCGTGCTCAAGACGCCCCGAAGACATCCCGAAAGCGCCCGGAATGAGTCCTGAAAGTGCCCCGAAAACGCGCCCATCTGCGTAAAATAACACGTCATAAAACGGAACATATAGGTTGATGGCGTGCCATTTGGTGGTGGGAGAGGCTAGGATAAATGGGGTACCGCTTCCGGGGTGCTGGCTATGCCGCGCCGGTATGTACCCGCTACTGCACGAGGTGAAACACACTATCTAAAGGAGTCGTATGAGTACCGCCGCATCGAGTACTACCGAGCCCAACCACACTGAGGCAGAAAAGCAGCACGGGCGCAAGGGAACCGCTGGCGGCTACTCTGACCGACAGCTCGGGTTCTGGCTGATTGGTGCGGGTCTGATTGCGCTGATTTCTTCTGCGATTCTGGTGTATGAGCGCCTGCAGATTTACATTGATGCCGGCCACTCCACGGTCTGCGATATTAACGCCCTGCTCAGCTGCGGTACGGTGATGCGCACCCCGCAGGCGGAGGCTTTCGGCTTCCCGAACCCGTTCATTGGCCTGGTGGGCTTCTCGATTGTGGTGACTATCGGCGCTGCGATGATGGCGGGTGCGCAGTTCAAGAAGTGGTTCTGGGTGTGCGCAAATATTGGTCTGGCTGCGGCGACCGCGTTCATCATGTGGCTGTGGTACCAGACGACGTTCCAGATTAACGCGCTGTGCCTGTTCTGCATGATCGTGTGGGTTATGACCATCACGCTTTTTGTGAAGACCACGGTCCGCAATATTTCGGTGGGGGTTATCCCGGCGTCGCAGTCGATGCGTGAGAGCGCTCGCGGCTGGTCCTGGTTTGCGATTAGCCTGTGGCTGATTCTGATTTTCGGCATTATTGTGATCCGCTTCTTCGAGGTCATTGTGAATATGATGCGCTAAGCATTTGAGGGCTGATGCCCCGAACATGCAACGCCCCGGTACGTGTTGGTGCCGGGGCGTTGCTGTGTCTGCGGGCGGGTGAGGCTGCGCAGAATATACCGGGCTGGGGCGCCGCGCAGAATACGCCGGGCTAGTTGCGCCGGGTAGCGGGGGAGGCGCCGGTGACCCGAGCCGTGAAGTCAGCGGGGAGGCGGCGCGGGTGCGTATAATGGTCAGGTATATTCATGAGCGGCATCAGCCGGGACCGCCCGCGGGTTTCACCCGCGGCGTCGGTTGCCTGCCGTTCTGCTGGACACTAGATTCTTGATACCCCTTCGAGGAGAACCGTGAAGACTACCGGAATTGCCGCAATGGGCGCTGCTGCCGTTATTTTTCTGACTGCCCTGCTGTTGCTGACCGCCGGTCACTTCTCGCTGCTGTGGGTGATTCTGCTGGTTGTTTCTCCGTTTGTTTTCATTCTGGGTGTTCCGTTCGCGACCGGTTCCGGTCCGGAGTACCTGCCGACCGACCCGAAGCTTGCTCAGCAGGCTCGTGAGGCGCGCGATGCGGAGCTGGGTCTGGACTAGTTCCTTCTCTGAAAGTTTTTTGAAGCCGGGTGGTGCGTAGTGGCACGCCCGGCTTTGCTGTACCCGCAATGCGTCCGCCGCAGAGTGCCCGCGGCAATGTGCCCGTGCATCCTGCCGGGAGGTGAAGCCCAGATAGGATGGGCGGGGTGGCTTAGAGGTACCCTCTACCGGGTATAATGGAACACGGTGTCTTGTGCGCCCCGCACGCGCATAAAGATCCCCACCAACGCATCGAGGGAGAGTACCCGAAGAGCGCCGGCTATAAGCCGCGGAGCATAACTGTCGCACCGCGCGGGCCGCCCGCCTCGGCGAAGAAACCCGAAGACCGGCAGGGCACCCAGGAAGGGTGTGAGCGTGCCGTGCTCGAGAGCGAGGTGGCTGTGACCGTCGCGGCGCGCTCTGCGTTCCGCCCGCTCGCCCCCTACGGCAGAAGCACTGAACGAGATAGTGCCCGGTAGCGCCGATGAACGCGCGCCGTAGGGTGAGGCTTGAGCCGCGGTGACAGCAACTAGGCTTTGCGCTGTATGCGCGCTGTTAAAATCCTTGCGGTGCGGAGCAGGGTGTAACGAAAGAAGATTAATGTCTGACGAGAAGAACGTCGAACTTGGGGTTTTTGAGGCGCTGAACGCCCTCGCGGAGGAGAAGAACGCCTCTGCAGAGACCCGTGAAACTCTGCGTAAGAATGTTCGTGAGAGCTCTGAGGCCCAGCAGGGCACTGAGCGCCGCCGTCCGGGTCGCCCGAAGAAGGAGAAGGCTCCTGAGGTTCCCCTGGAAGAGGCGATTGCGGCTGGCCTGACCAACCTGCGTAACGCTAAGGCTAAGCACGCGCCGGCACCGAAGGTTGCCGCTCCCGCTGCGTCTGAGACCGAGGTTGCTTCTGCTCTGGATAGCCTGTTTGAGGTTGCTGAGAAGAAGGCGGCTGAGCCTGCTGTCGTGGAGAACACCGCGAAGGTCGAGACCGTCGAGAAGACCGCGAAGGTTGAAGAGATCGCCAAGGTCGAGAAGGTTGCTAAGACCGAGACCGTCGAGAAGACCGCCAAGGTTGAAGAGATCGCCAAGGTTGAGGTCGTAAACCCCGCACCGGCTGAGAAGACTGAGGCTACCGCTGAAGTTACTGAGCAGAAGGCTGAAGAGCCTGCCGCTGAGCAGCCCGCCGAGGCTACTGCAGTTGCTGAGGAATCCGCAACCGAAGAGCCTGCACCCGAGGCACCCGCCGCAGAAGAATCTGCTGAGGAGCCCGCCGCTGAGGAGCCCGAAGTAGCTCCCGAACCCGTAAAGACCATTAGCGACCTGCAGCGCGAGAAGCTGCAGGAGCTGCGCTCGCGTACCCCCATGGGTGCGATGCCGCTGTTCATGGCGCCCGAGCCGGAGGAGCTGAGCGAGCTCGCTGTTGCCGCCAAGCTGGAGCGTGAAGCACGCCGCGCCGCTGCCGAGGAGCAGAAGCGTAAGGAGCGCATGGAGCGCCGCCGCGAGGAGGCTGCCGCTGAGGCTGAGGTGACGAGCCACCGTCGCCGTCGCCGTCGCCGCGGTACCGAAGATATTGAGATTGAGGGCGGCGTTGATGATGACGTTGAGACCGTCACCAAGGTGCGTGCGCCGCGCCTGGCTGACTCTCACGCATCCAACACCGTGACCGGTGTGCGCGGTTCTACCCGTCTGGAGGCGAAGCGTGTGCGCCGCCGCGAGTCCCGTTCGCTGGGCCGCCGCCGCCACATTGTGACTGAGGCTGAGTTCCTGGCTCGCCGCGAGTCCGTGGACCGTCAGATGCTGGTTCGTCAGAAGGACGGCCGCATCCAGATTGGTGTGCTTGAGGACGGCGTGCTGGCTGAGCACTTCGTGTCTAAGACTCAGCAGGATTCTCTGATTGGCAACGTGTACCTGGGTAAGGTTCAGAACGTTCTGCCCTCCATGGAAGCTGCGTTCGTTGACATTGGACGCGGCCGCAACGCTGTGCTGTACGCGGGCGAGGTCAACTGGGATGTTACCGGTCTGGACGGTGCGCCCCGCAAGATTGAGAACGCCCTGAAGCCCGGCGATTCGGTGCTGGTGCAGGTCACCAAGGATCCGATTGGTCACAAGGGCGCCCGCCTGACCAGCCAGGTTTCCCTGCCCGGTCGCTTCCTGGTGTACGTGCCGGGTGGTTCGATGACCGGTATTTCCCGCAAGCTGCCCGACACCGAGCGTGCTCGCCTGAAGAAGATTCTGAAGGACAAGCTGCCCGAGGGTGCTGGCGTGATTGTTCGTACCGCGGCGGAGGGTGCTTCTGAGGAGGAGCTGACCCACGACATTAACCGTCTGCGTGCGCAGTGGGAAGAGATTCAGGAGAAGGCTAACTCCCGCAAGGTGCTGGCTCCGGAGATGCTCTACCAGGAGCCTGACCTGATGATTAAGACCGTACGTGACGTCTTCAACGAGGACTTCACCGCGATGATTGTTCAGGGTGAGAACGCCTGGGATTCCATCGAGGCGTACGTGACCTACGTGGCGCCGGACCTGGTTTCCCGCCTGCAGCAGTGGGATGGCGAGGATGACCTCTTCGACCACTACCGCATCAACGAGCAGCTGGCGAAGGCTCTGGACCGTAAGGTGTACCTGCCTTCGGGTGGTTCGCTGGTGATTGACCGCACCGAAGCCATGACCGTGGTGGACGTGAACACCGGTAAGTTCACCGGTAGCGGCGGCAACCTGGAAGAGACCGTCACCAAGAACAACCTGGAAGCTGCTGAGGAGATTGTCCGTCAGCTGCGTCTGCGCGATATTGGCGGCATTATCGTCATTGACTTCATTGACATGGTGCTTGAGTCGAACCGTGACCTGGTTCTGCGTCGCCTGATTGAATGCCTGGGTCGTGACCGCACCAAGCACCAGGTGGCTGAGGTGACCTCGCTGGGTCTGGTTCAGATGACCCGTAAGCGTCTGGGTACCGGTCTGCTTGAGGTCTTCTCGGAACCCTGTGAGCAGTGCGCTGGTCGTGGTCTGATTGTGCATGATCAGCCGCTGAGCGGTCGTAGCGGTGGTGCGTCGGATTACATCCACCGTCACGAGCGTAATGACCGTAAGCGTGCCCGTGCGGCTGCCCGCGAGGATTCGCGTGACCAGCAGAAGCAGGATGCCCTGGAGTCGAAGAAGGCTGAGCGCCGTAACGCTATGGCTGCGGTGGCTGCCGCATCCGCTCAGGCTGATGAGGCTTCGGAGGAGACCACTTCGACCCGTAAGAAGCGTAAGCGTCGCAAGCGTTCGCGCCGCGCGGAGACCGCTGAGCTGTCTCTGGAGCAGGAGATTCAGGGTATTGCCGAGGCTGCCAGCGAGCAGGCTCACGCGGAGGTTGCTCAGCGTGAGGACAAGGTCGCTGAGGTCACCGAGGGCAACTGGATTGGCGAGCAGGGCGGTTTCTCCCTGGAGCAGCTGGCGAGCGCGTTCGACCGCGTGGAGGAGTCCGCTGAGGATTCCTCGAATGGCTCTGACCAGGAGCGTTCGGAGGACCGTTCTGAGGAGCGTCGTTCGTCCAAGCGTGGCGAGAAGAAGTCTTCTCGTAACCGCCAGCGCCGCGAGCTGACCGATGCGGATATTGCCGCTGTGGAGGATTCCGGCGCGGGTGCGCTGGAGGACGAGCACCACGTTGACCCGGAGCTCGACCCGCGTTTCAGCCGTTCCTCGGATCGTTTCGAGGCGATTCGCGCCGGTGAGGCGAAGGCTCGTGCTTCTCAGAAGGCTGGCCGTCTTGCCCGCACCGAGGGTGAGTCGTTCCGTTCGGGCCGTGAGGATCGTTCAGCGAAGCGTCAGGACCGCGAGCAGCAGAATGCTGAGGCAACCTCCGAGAAGGCTCAGGAATCCAAGCGTGTTGAGCGTGAGGACCTGCGCATTGAGGATGTCCGCGAGACTCCGCGTGCGTCCCGCCGCCGTGCTCGTCGTGCCGCTGATGAGAAGCGCGCCGAGAAGGCTGCTGAGCAGAGCATGGCATCTGAGCAGGCACCCGCAAAGGGTGATAAAGTTGAGAAGTCCGCGAAGGCTGAGTCTCGCCCGGTGGTAACCGGCGTGATTGGTGCTCCGGCTGTGACCGGTGTGATCGGTGTGATCGGTTCGGCTCCTGCCGCAGTTGAGGCTGAGGCTCCGGTTGAGGAGGCTCAGAAGCCTACGGCTCAGGTGCCCGGTTCGACCCCGCGTAAGCGTCGCACTCGCCGTGCGGCTTCGAGCGCTGGCGCTGGTGCTCAGGTCGTGACCGTGGACGCTTCCGAGCGTGCTGAGGGTTCCGTGGTTGCTTCCGCTTCTGTTGCGGATGTGGCTCCGGTGGCTGATGACGCTTCGGCTCCTGTCTTGTTCGGCATTGGCGTTGCCGCTGCCGATATTAAGCGTGAAGGTAAGGACGATTAGTCTTTAGCTTCCGATCATCGGAATTCCGATGGTGTGTATGTTGCGCCCCGGCGGGGTGGAGTAATCCACCCCGCCGGGGTTTTTATGCCCGGTTTATCTGCGGTGTATCTGCCGGGGTTGAGTAGTATCACGTGCCGACTTCGGGTGTTCCGAAAATTTATCTATTGCGCGGCGCGTAGATGATGCCGTATCCTTAAGGACTGGTGTTTATCTCAGTGAAGCCCTATCGACGCAGGGCCAGCGGGAGACACCGCTCCCACCCGCATCGTCTTCGGCGCGGTCGAGTATTCGGCAGAGTTTGGAACGTGCGGGAGAGAGACACCACCGGTGAGCCTCGCGTGTTGGCTTCGGCGGGCAATCCCGTCGGAACGCACGGGCCGTTCCTCCTTGTTCGCGGTTATTCGACTGGCGGGGGAGGGCGCACAGCAATGAAAGCGCAGGCTGCTCATTCGTGTGAGATCCAAGAAGCAAGTTGTCGAGAAAAGTGAGTCCCATAGTGGCATACGCGATTGTACGCGCTGGCGGCCGCCAGGAGAAGGTTTCCGTAGGCGACCTCGTTACCCTTGACCGTGTTGCAGGCGAGCCCGGCAGCACCATCGAGCTGCCCGTGCTGCTGCTCGTCGACGGTGACAAGGTCACCGCTGACGCAAAGTCCCTGGCTTCCGCCAAGGTTGTTGCTGAGAAGGTTGAGGACCTGCGCGGTCCGAAGATCGTTATTCAGAAGTACAAGAACAAGACCGGTTACAAGAAGCGTCAGGGCTTCCGCGCCGAGCTGACCACCGTCAAGATTACCGCTATCAACGCGTAATTAAGACGACCGGAATTCAACCCTAAGGTAGGAATACAGAATGGCACACAAGAAGGGCGCAAGCTCCACCCGTAACGGCCGTGACTCGAACCCCCAGTACCTCGGTGTTAAGCGCTACGGCGGCCAGTCCGTCAACGCAGGCGAGATTCTCGTTCGCCAGCGCGGCACCCACTTCCACCCCGGCCTGAACGTTGGCCGCGGTGGCGACGACACCCTGTTCGCTCTGGCAGCAGGCACCGTCGAATTCGGTACCCGCAAGGGCCGCAAGGTCGTTAACATCCTGGCAGCAGCTGAGTAATACTCACCGCTAGGGCAGAGGGGGTAGGCGTTAGTCTACCCCCTCTCGCTATGACCTCGAATGCCGTGGACGCCCGTGCTGGGCTCCACGATGAGGCGCACCCCAACCCGGTCGCGCCTGCCGCCGCATCCGCAGCATGATGGGTGTGTGCCGTGCGGTGGCGAAGTGAAGATGTTCAAGATAAGGAGAACCCGTGGCAGAGTTCGTGGACCGCGTGGTCTTGCATGTATCTGGCGGTCGCGGAGGTAACGGCTGCGTCTCCGTGCGACGTGAAAAGTTTAAGCCCCTGGGCGGCCCTAACGGCGGTAATGGTGGTAATGGTGGCGCGGTGATTCTGCGCGTGGATAACCAGACCACGACCCTGTTGGAGTACCACCACAGCCCGCATCAGCACGCCCCGAATGGCGATATTGGTCGTGGCGATATGCACCACGGCTTCAACGGTGAGGATCTGGTCCTGACCGTGCCGCAGGGTACTGTGGTGAAGGACCGCGAGGGTAATGTTTTGGCTGACCTGCTGCGTGTGGGCGACGAGTATGTTGCTGCGCGTGGCGGTATGGGCGGTCTGGGTAACGCTGCGTTGGCTTCGGCTAAGCGTAAGGCGCCTGGTTTTGCTCTGTTGGGCACCCCCGGTGAAGAGGCTGATATTGTTCTGGAGCTGAAGTCCATTGCGGATGTGGCTCTGGTGGGTTACCCCTCGGCGGGTAAGTCTTCGTTGATTGCTGCGATTTCTGCGGCGCGTCCAAAGATTGCTGATTACCCGTTCACCACCCTGATCCCGAACCTGGGTGTGGTGCAGGCGGGCGATGTTCGCTACACCGTGGCGGATGTTCCGGGTCTGATTGAGGGTGCTTCGGAGGGCCGCGGTCTGGGTCACCGCTTCCTGCGCCATGTGGAGCGTTCTTCGGCTCTGGTGCACGTGATTGACTGTGCAACTCTGGAGCCGGGCCGCGACCCGATTAGTGACTTTGAGGTGATCCGCGGCGAGCTGCAGAACTATGAGGTTGACCCGACTGCGGGTGTGACCGTGCCGCTGCATGAGCGTCCGCAGATTGTGGTGCTCAATAAGATTGACGTTCCTGAGGCTCGTGAGCTGGCTGAGTTTGTTCGCCCCGAGTTTGAGGAGATGGGCTTCAAGGTCTTCGAGATTTCGACGGCTTCCCATGAGGGTTTGAAGTCCCTGATCTTTGCGATGGCAAAGCTCGTGGAGGAGGACCGCGTGGCTCGTGCCGCTGCCGAGAAGGAAGCGGAGCGCGTGGTTGTTGAGGCTCCTGTGGTTCGCCCGAAGGGCTTCCGCGGTAAGAAGAAGCAGGAGTTCATTATTCGCCGCGAGGAGCGTAACCTTGAGCCGCTGTTCCGCGTGATTGGTGAGAAGCCTGAGCGTTGGATTCAGCAGACTGACTTCAATAACGATGAGGCTGTCGGCTACCTGGCGGACCGCCTGGCGCGCCTGGGTGTTGAGGATGAGCTGTTCAAGGCTGGTGCTCGCGCCGGTGACGCCGTGGTGATTGGTGAGAACGACAACTCGGTCATCTTCGATTGGGAGCCGACCATGGTCGGCGGTGCCGAGCTGCTGTCCTCCCCGCGTGGTACGGACGCTCGTCTGGAAGAGATCATTCGCCCGACTCGTGCGCAGAAGCGTGTGGAGTACAAGGAGCGTATGGACGCGAAGGCGGAGGCTCGAGCCGAGCTGGAGTCCGAGCGTGTTGCAGGCGTGTGGACCGAGTCGGTCGAGTACCGCAAGAAGCTGAAGGAAGGCAAGGTCGACGAGAATATCGACATGCCGAACGTTGACGACTAATAGCTGAGCGTTAGCTGTTGCCCGGCTGAGGCTTGGTTGTTAGGTATTGGCGCCGCGTGCCGGGGTTCGCTCCGGTGCGCGGCGCTTTCTTTTGTTTTCTGCGCCGTCTCTTGCGCCGGTTTTGCGCGCCGGAACATGCGGATGGGCGTGCTGGCTGGGTATTCCACTGGCGGCTTAGCTCACCCCCGTCATTTCGGTGTTTTTGACCGTAAGAAGGTAGCATAGAGGGGAATGTACGCGGGCACCGTTTTCGGTGTTGCGTACCTTCTGTGTACCTGCCCGCATCCGCGCCTGTGGCGGCTCCCAAGTTGCCGTGGTGCGGTCTCTGTCCCCAGCAAGGACGGCATTTGTGACTGACCAGCCTGTTCACCTTGATTTTGGTGCTCCGAGCACCGAGTCGATTCCCCCGCGCACTCCCGGTCGGGTGCGTCTGGGCGTGATGGGTGGAACCTTTGACCCGATTCACCACGGACACCTGGTGGCAGCTAGTGAGGTTGCCGCCGTGTTCGACCTGGATGAGGTTGTGTTTGTTCCGACCGGTCAGCCCTGGCAGAAGGTGGGGGAGCGGCACGTGAGTGACGCTGAGCATCGCTACCTGATGACGGTGATTGCGACCGCGTCGAACCCTCGTTTTACGGTGAGCCGTATTGATATTGACCGTGGCGGCGCCACCTACACCTTTGATACGCTTAACGAGCTGCGCGCCCTGCGCCCGGATGCTGACCTATTCTTCATTACCGGTGCGGACGCGATCAGCCAGATTATGACCTGGCGCAATGCCCATAAGCTGTGGGATTTGGCGACTTTTGTGGGTGTGACCCGCCCCGATCATGAGCTGGATCCGCCGCTGGCAGAGGGTCGTCATATTACGACCCTGAAGATTCCTGCGATGGCGATTTCTTCGACCGATATTCGTCGCCGCGCAGCTGAAGACGCCCCCATCTGGTACCTGGTGCCCGATGGTGTGGTGCAGTACATTGCTAAGTACGGCCTGTACAAGAAGGACGCCTTGACGGCGTACCGTGACGGCTTGCCCCGCGTGAAGGATGAGTCTGGGCAGGCACCCCAATCGACGAATAATGAGGGAACACATGAGTGAAGCTACGGGTTCGAAGCCCTATAGCGAGGACGAAGCGTACCTCTACGAGACGTACGTGACCGAGGACGGCATTGAGGTACCGCCGCCTACTAAGGTGATGGGTCCGCGCCGTCTTGCCCGTTACCGTGAAGAAGTTGCCGAGTACCTGCGTGCGAACCGCCGCGGTGAGCCCGCGAAGCCTGTTGCGAACATGGGCTCCGTGATTCATACGGACGCTATTGACCCGCAGGTTTTGGCTGTTCAGCGTCGTTTTGCGGCGTTGGCGGCTCAGGGCAAGATTGACACTGAGGCGAACGATGAGGAGAAGCTGCATGAGCCTGCTCCTCTGACCAGTAGCCTGCGTGTTCTTCGCCCCGAAGAGATCGCGCAGAACCGTGTGGATGCGACTAGCCCCTCCGCGGTGGATAACCCGATGACTTCTTCAATCCCGGTCATTGCCGTGGTTAAGGAGGAGAAGCCGGAACCCGAGCTGCACCAGTACTTGGTGCGCGATGAGCCGAAAGTTGAGGAGCTGGACAGCTCTGACGTTGAGGCTGAGCAGACCGAGGTTGCTTCCATTGAGGAAGAAGCCGTTGAGATTGCTGAGGTTGAAGAGTCTGCTGACGAGCTGCCCACCCGCGTGAGCGCGGTGGACGCGCAGGGTCTTGACCTGAGCGTGCTGGATAGCGCCTCCGCTGGTGACACCGTGGATTCGGTGGACGGCGACCCGACTGTTGCTCTGAGCCCGGATGAGGTGGAGGAGCTGCTGCAGCGCATGGTGGATCGTCAGGATCCCGAAGAGTCGGCTGCTCTGGTTGAAGAGGTTACCGAGGACGCTGAAGAGTCTGAGGAAGCCGCGAAGGATGCAGAGTCCAAGGTTGCTGATTCTAAGGTTGCTAAGTCCAAGTCTGCTCCGGTACCTTCCGCTGAGGCTTCCAAGGAGTCCGCTTCTAAGGGCGCTGTTGAGAAGGCTGAAGAGGTTCTGCAGCCTGCGCAGAAGGCCTCCCTGGCGTGGCTGTGGATTGTGCTGTTGCTCGCCCTGGTCGTTGTTGGTCTGATTATGATTTTTGGCCCTAAGTAGGCCGTGAACAATGCACCCCTGTTGCGGGTGCTGCCGGCGGGTGTTCTGCCGGCAAGGAAGGAAAATATGACTGCTGCACAGTCCTCGATTGAGGCTCTGCGCATTGCCGCCCGCGCTGCGGAGGAGAAGCAGGGAACGAACCTGTTCGCTGTGGATGCATCCGACGCGATGGGTCTGATTGATGGCTTCCTGGTGGTTTCTGCCCACAATGAGCGCCTCGTAAACGCTGTTGCGGATGAGGTTGAGGACGCTCTGCGTGAGCAGGCTGACCTGAAGCCGGTCCGCCGTGAGGGTCGTTCCTCGGGTCGTTGGATTCTGCTGGACTTCGGCGATATTGTCGTGCACGTTCAGCATGAGGAGGACCGCGAGTTCTACGCTCTGGATCGTCTGTGGGCTGAGGCTCCGCGTATTGAGCTGGGCGTTGAGAACGAGGCTCCCTTCGACATCGAGGGTGAGACTGAGGAAGATGCTGCACGCATCATTCCCGCTCAGGATGAGGCGTAGGCTTCCGCTTGATTTTTAGCTGATGAGGGGTGGGCTCTGCTGGCACTGTCGGTGCCGCGGGGTCTGCTCCTTTCGGCGTGTTTGGCCGGCGTGTTGACCTGCATGTCGAGGGTGTTTCTGCCTGCCCGGTTGCCTTTTCTCCTTGCCCGGTTATCCCGAAACTTTTTTGGTTGTGGGTGCGCTGGTTTGCATCGTTGTCCGTGGTGTGTGTAATATATTCATGTTGCCTCGTTGAGGTCACTAACAGAATATGGGGATATGGCGCAGCTGGTAGCGCACCTGCATGGCATGCAGGGGGTCAGGGGTTCGAGTCCCCTTATCTCCACGTTTTCCTCGGTTGAGGAGCTTGTCGCCCGGTTCTTGTGAATCGGGCGATTTTGCTATCCACTGATAACTCTCGATAGTCAACAACGCAGTTCATAGTTGAGGAGTAGCGCATGGGAGCGCACGCACATCACGGCCACGGCGGGCATCACGGGCATCACCATGGGCACGACCATTCGCATGCCCCGAGCCCGGAGGACGCCGCCTCGATGCGTCCGCGTCTACTGATTGCGTTCAGCTTGGCGGTCGTTATTGTGTTGGCGCAGGCGATTGGTTCGCTGGTCACGGGAAGTCTCGCGCTGTTGACTGATACGGCGCACGCCCTGGCGGATGCCTCCGGTCTGCTGGTTGCGCTCACGGCGGCTTCGCTGATGACGCGCCCGGCAACGTCCCGCCGCACGTGGGGTTTTCGCCGTATTGAGGTGCTGGCGGCGCTGGGCCAGTCGGTGCTGCTGCTGGCGGTGGGTATCTACACGGCGGTTGAGGGTGTGCATCGCCTGTTCGCCCCGCCGGAGGTGCCCGGCACCGAGCTGCTGATTTTCGGTGTGGTCGGCCTGGTGGCGAACGCTATCGGCATTGCGGTGCTGGCTACGGCGAGGAACGCAAACTTCAATATGCGTGCCGCATTCCTGGAGGTGCTCAATGATGCCCTGGGTTCGTTGGGCGTGATTGTGGCGGCTATCGTGATTTGGTTGACCGGCTTCTACCAGGCGGACGCCCTTGCCGGCCTGTTCATTGCGGCGCTGATTGTGCCGCGTGCGATGCGTCTGATGAAGCAGACGACCGCGGTGCTCATGGAGTTCACCCCGGACGGCCTGGACCTGGACGCGATGCGTGAGCACATGCTCCGCGTTGAGGGCGTGGTGGAGGTGCACGATGTGCACGCTTCGATGGTGGCGACCGGTCTGCCGGTGGTGACCGCGCACGTGGTGGTTGCAGATTCTTGCTTCCACGACGGGTCTGCGGTGGCGATTCTGGACCGTATTCGCTCATGCGTGGCGACCCATTTTGAGGTGTCGGTGGAGCACTCAACCTTCCAGCTGGAGACCGCCGAGCTGGGCGGTCGCGAGCCGGCTTCGATTCGCCACCCGTAAGCCACCTGAAAACCTTGCGTGTATGATTTCTGCGGGTTGAAATAGCGGGGAGAAGTGACCGTTATATTTGGTGGCTTCAACACGCAAAAGATACACTCTTTAGGGAGCAAAAGGTGCTCCTCACCCACACACTTTGACAGGCTCACCGGCAGGCTCTTTAGAATGGCCGCCGCGGTAGTCTGCAATGATGAGTGCCTCAGCCGAGCTGAAACGGAACAGCGGGCGGGCGCATCCTGGAATTTTTGACGAGAACAACCACGATTAGCAGCAGATACGGAACACTATGCATTCACCTATTGCCACTTACCTGACCGAGACCCTCGAGTCGGTCGCTTCTGATACCTCCGGTGAGTTGGCAAACTACATTCCGGAACTTGCCGCCGTGGACCCGGACAAGCTTGCCGCGTCCATCGCCATGGTTGATGGTGAGCAGTACGCCGCCGGTGACTCCGATGTGGAGTTCACGATCCAGTCGATTTCTAAGCCGTTCGTGTACGCCCTGGCGCTCGCGGACCGCGGCTATGATGACGTGCTTGCGAAGGTGGGCGTGGAGCCTTCCGGTGAGCCGTTCAACGAGCTGTCCCTGGAGGACGGCTCCGGTAAGCCGCTGAACCCGATGATTAACGCGGGCGCGATTACCACCCATTCGCTGGTTGGTCCTCCCGGTGCGACTCAGGGCGAGCGCATGGAGCGCGTCATTTCTGGTCTGTCTGCGTTTGCGGGTCGCCGCCTGTCGGTGAATGAGCGCGTGTACGAGTCTGAGCTGGAGCACGCGCACCGCAACTACGCGATTGCGCACATGCTGCGCGGCCACGGCATCCTGACCGGTGACCCGACTGTGGCGGTGCAGGGTTATACCCGCCAGTGCTCGCTGATGGTGACGGTTAAGGATTTGGCGTTGATGGCGGCGACTTTGGCGAACTACGGTGTGCATCCGGTGACGGGTGAGCAGGTGGTTCCTAAGACTGTGGTGCGTCAGGTGCTGAGCGTCATGTTCACGTGCGGTATGTATAACGCTGCGGGTGACTGGGCGACCCAGGTGGGTGTTCCGGCGAAGAGCGGCGTGGGCGGCGGCATTATTGGTGCGGTGCCCGGTCAGCTGGGCGTGGCGACGTTCTCGCCGCGTCTGGACGGTCACGGTAACAGTGTGCGCGGTGTAGAGCTGTTCGAGCAGTTCTCTGATGACATGGGCATGCACGTGATGAACGTGCCGACCGTGGCTCGTTCGGCGTTGCGCGCGAACTACCAGATCGGTTCGGGCGATGAGTCTATGCGACTGATTCAGTTGCAGGGTCGTATCCGTTTTGCGGGTGTGGAGCGCGTGATTCGTGAGATTGTGGAATCCCCGATGGAGGGTTCGAAGGTCGCCCTGGATGTGACGCGCGTGTACGCGGTGGATGAGGTCGCTCAGAGCATGCTCCTGGAGCTGATGCGTCGCCTGCGGAATGACGGGTACAAGGTGTACCTGATTGATAACGACGAGACAATCACGAATACGGATGCGCTACGCAGCATGGGTGTGAAGGTTCTGACGAACCCGGCGGCGGTGACTTCTGCTGAGTCGGATGCTGAGCGTGTGGCTGAGGCAGACGCCGAAGAAGCTGCGGAGGCTGCAGCTCTGGAGGCGCTGAACGCTCTGGATTCCGCTAAAGCGGAGCAGCCGGAAGCTCCGGAGTCCGAGTAGGTTTCACTCCGCGTACTTGGTTGTACGATTGTGTGAACTTATATATTGAGGCCCCTTTCCCGGGCGCGTTGTGAACGCGTTCTGGGGGAGGGGCCTTGCTGTACTTAGAACTGCACCTTGCGCTGTAGCTGGAGCTGTACTTGAATCTATACCTAGAGCTGTACCTGGGATTATCCGGCGTGCGGGTAGCTTAGTGTACTGAGCGTGGTCTTCGGTGAGTGAGGGGACTGAAAGTGCATAAAGGTTCTTTAATAGCGCCGTTGTTAATCATTAAGTAATATTTTGAATTTTTCGATAGCTGACGGCGGTCTCATCATACACTCGTAATATGAACACTGTTCCACACTCAGAAACACCTATCGCTCCTCGTCAATCCGCTATTACTGACCCCACCGCTGACCGGGCGGTGGTGGGTGCTTCTGCCCGCGCCTCCATGGGGCGACGGGAACTCTTACAACACGTTGGTACCTTTGGTCTAGGCGCGGTGAGCTTCGGCGTGCTGGGTCTTGGCCTCACCGGTTGCACCCCATCGAGCAGCCCGTCCGGTAGTGCGTCGGCGAGCCCTTCTTCGACCCCTTCGGCAAGCTCGGCGGCTGCTCCTTCCACATCTGGCTCCGCATCGGGTTCTGCATCCCCGACCGCCGCGGCGTCTAAGACGGCTTCTGCGACTGCGACCTCGTCGACCCCGGTTCCCGAAGCTCGTGCCTGGACTGGCCCGCAGACCGGCCTGCCGGGTGAGGGCAAGTACATTGCGTGGACGGTCGATGACGGTGCCGACCCGGAGGTGGTGCGCGCCTACGCGGAGTTCGCACACCGTACCGGCACGCGCCTCACCTTCTTTATCAACGGCCAGTACCCGGCGTTTAGGCAGCATCGTGACCTGTTGCTTCCGCTGGTAAAGAGCGGCCAGCTGCAGATTGCGAACCACACGTATAGTCATGCGGCGTTGACGAGCCTGACGGATGAGCAGATTGTCCAGGAGTTGACCCGTAATGATGAGGAGATTAGGCGGCTGTTTGGGGTGTCTTCGAAGCCGTATTTCCGCCCGCCGTACGGGTATTATGATGCGCGCGTGTTGGCAGCTGCGGCGTCGTGTGGTTTTACGCGCCCGGTGTTGTGGTTTGGGTCGTTGGCGGATTCGTCTAATATTTCTTCGGCTGAGGTGTACGCCTATGCGGAGAAGTATGCGTTGGCTCAGCATATTGTGATTGGGCATTTGAACTATCGGGGTGTGGTGTCTGAGCTGGACCGTATTCGGGCGTTGTTGGATCGGCGCGGGTTGAAGACGGTGACGATTCGCGACTATTACGGGTAGTGTGGGGGAGTCCCGGTGGGGTCTGGTGGGTATACTGGGAGGCATGACGAAGCTTCCTCAGAACCCTATTCTTCGGCAGGTGCACCGCTTCCGTGAGGCGTTGCTGTTTTTGCTGTATTACACGGTCTCTTTTCAGGGTGTGCGTTGGATGCGTGCCCGCCACCCGCGCCTGGCGACGGCGTGGTCGGTGACCCTGTGGGTGAAGATGGTGTTGCGTGGTATGGAGCAGGTGGTGCGTATGCTGGTGCCGGTCCTGCAGGATGCGGAGGCGCGCCGTGCCCGTGCTGAGCGTGCCCGCGCCTACCAGCCGCGCTAACCTCACAGGCTGAGCTGACAGAACGAAGCTGATACGACGAAGCCCCCTCGTACTAGAAATAGTACGAGGGGGCTTCGCTATATCTGAGGTAGAAACTTAGTGCTTCTTCTTTGGCTCACACGCCACGCCGTCACCATCAGAATCAAGACCAGGACGGTAACCCGGCTCGCCACGATGCAACGGCGCCGCACCAGCTGCACGTACCGCATCACAATTCTTGTAATAAACACTCGACTGCGCCGGAGCCTGCTGAACCGGCTGCGCGGGAGCTTGCTGAGCGGGAGCCTGCGCGGGCGCCTCCGTAGCTACCGGAGCCTGCTGCACCGGCTGAACGGGAGCCTGCTGCGCGGGCGCCTCAGAAACCGGAGCTGCCGGCGCCGCCACAGAAGGCGCCTCAGCCGCCGGTGCCTGGGACGGAGCCTGTACGGGAGCCTCAGTCGTCGGAACTGGCGACGGGGTTTCCGTCGGGGTAGGAGACTCCGAAGGAGACGCAGACGCACTCGGCGTCGAAGAAGCAGTAGGGGAAGCCGAAGCAGAGGTCGACGATGACGCAGACGGCGTAGACTTCGGAGCACGAACAGACGAAGAGCAACCAGTCAGCAACAGGGCACCCGCAAGAACACCAGCGGTCGCGGCGTGAATTTTCAACACAATATTCCTTTAAAAGTGAGTGGACAAGCGTGTTCACCGTAGAACACACACTCAAGTGTAAAGGAAAACAGCCCCACCCGCAGGCAATATTGAGCCCCCAAACATTCCGACAAGGGAAGACGTAACGTGTGGGCATAGCAAAGCCCCCTTGCCCCGGTTCAACCAAGAACCGGGACAAGGGGGCTTCGCTATACCTGGGGCTGCATTAGCCAGGGGTGCTAGGGGGGAGTAGCACCCCAGCCGCGCCTCGCTCAGCGGCTACTAGGAGCAGTCGCCGTTCACATCGCAGGACGGACCCGGCTCCGCAGTGCCAGTACCAGCGCCATTACCCGCAGCGTCACCAGCCGCGCCCGCCAGCGGGTTCAAAAACTCAACACGGTGAGTCTCCTCCCACACCTGACGCAGCGCCTGCACCAGCATCTTCGCAGGCTGCGCACCACTCACCGCCCACTTCGACTCAATCAAAAAGAACGGCACACCATTAATGCCCAGCTGACGCGCCAACTGCTCATCGGCACGCACATCCGCCGCGTAACGGTCGCTCTTCAACACCGCCTCAACCTCGGCGGTATCCAGACCAATCTCAGAAGCAATATCCAGAATCGACTCGTGATCCTGCACCGAACGGCCCTGCGTAAAGTACGCCAGCTTAAACGCCTCCTGCGCCGCCGACGCTAAACCCTGCTCCGCCGCATAATGAATCACACGGTGCGCATCAAACGTGTTACCATACCGCGCCTGCCGCCAATTGAAATCCAAACCCACCTCGCGGGCGCGCTCCGCCAACGACTCCTGGCTCGCAATCGCCTGCTCCAACGGCATCTGATACTTACCGGCAATCAGCTCAGGTAGCGAACCTGCAGGATGCTCCGTAGCCGACGGGTCCAGCTCAAAACTATGCCACACCACCTCAACCTCGTCACGGTGCTCAAACTCGGCGAGCGCCAGCTCCAGGTTACGCTTGCCCACGTAGCAGAAGGGGCACACAATATCGGACCAAATATCAATACGCATGCTATCTATTCCTCTCACACTCGGATGCGGCACACTGCCGCCACTATACGCTCACCTAACGCCCCGGATGCCGTACTTATTCCCGCGCTTATTCCCGCCGGGCACAGCAAAGCCCCCTCGCGCCGGTCTGTACAGGAACCCCTATATACAGGGGTATCCGTACAAGAACCGGGGCCAAGGGGGCTTCACCTGGGAAGGTCTACACCAACCTATCGGCGGGCGGCCGCCGGTGCGGTAGTGGCAGTAGCCGCGGGTGCAGTCGTTGCCGCAGGTGCGGTGGTTGCGCGAGCAGCCGGAGCAGTCGTTGCCGCCGGAGCGGTCGTCGCCTGCTGGCTAGCCGCAACCTCATCCTCATAGCGGGTGGTCGGTGCCTGGGAAGGAGCCTCAGTGGTCGGCTCCGGGGTAGGGGCTGCCTCCGTGGTCGCCTCGGGGGACGGGGTGTGCTCCTCCGGGGTGGGGGTCGGCGAAGGTGCCGCCGCCTTAATCTCTTCCTCAGAGGCGTCACCGTAGTAGTCACGAATCGTCACCGCAGTCAGGCCGCGGTCATCAATCAGGCCCTTCACCTTATCCAGAATCGGGATGATCGTCTCGTAGTTCAGGTGGCCCAGCACAATCTGCTGCGGCAGCATGTAGCGGATGCAGCGCATGTAAATCACGCGGGAGCTGGTCTTCGCCTCGTCACCGGTAGTGCCGTTCCACATGACCGGGCGGGTAAAACCAATCTCACCGGCAGCCTTCAGCACCGCATCGTTGTAGCGGCCGTAGGGCGGGCGGAAGTACGGCTTCGACGAGACACCGAACATGCTCATAATCTCGTCTTCGTTACGCTGCAGCTCTTCCTTCACGCCCTCAGCATCCAGGGTGGTCAGGTCAGCGTGGCTGTAGGTGTGGTTCGCAACCTGAATCTGGCCGCTCTGAACCAGCGGACGTAGTAACGACACATGCTCCTTAAAACCGGTGTAAGAAGCGTTAATGAAGAACGTCAGGCGAGTATTCGTACGCTTCGAGAACTCAGCGTAGCCGCGAATCGCCTCCGGGCTTGCGCCGTCATCAACAGTCCACGCAACATACTTGCCGTCACCAATGAGGGAGTTGCCGATGCCGGGCCATTCGCGCGGCTTATCAACCGGGTTGCCAGCAGCGGCAACTGTCGGCGAATTCGTGGGTGCGGGGCGAGTAGCAGCAGCAGAGGTCTCGCCGCCAGCCTGATACGGAGTGAAATTACCGCTGGTGCCGTCGTAGTCATTCGACTTCTTCGAGCAGGCAGCAATCAGCGGAAGCATAGCAGTGCCGAGCACAAAAAGTCGGCGGTTAGGCTGTGAGTGGGTCATACTCTCCAGGATAACGCCCCCACCTGCAAGGAACGAATCTGAACAGCGAATACACCCTAAATAATGTGCACATCACACCCCGCGCTCAGCACCACAGTATTAATAGGTATAAAAACTAGGTATAAGAACACAAAATCCTAAAGCCGCAAGCCGGTAACGCTCCGCTACACTAGTGGGATGGAGAATTTGGGCACTCACGAACTGCGCAACCTTGTGAACGATGCTGCCGACGAGGCAGTTAACATCGGCTACCGTGTTGCAGACCGGCTGCACAGGTGGCGCGAAAAACGCGCCATCGCCGCCGGTCGCGAGCCTATCCTCGTGCCCACCGAAGGCTACGGACGCGCCGCCTCCGAAGGAAACCCCGGCTGGGTCCGCATCATCGCCCGCGCACTCTACAAGACGGTCAACCTCGAACGCCTGCTACAGGTCGTAGAAGGCACCCAAGACACCGCCAACCCCATGCGCGGCTGGCGCTCCTTCACTGCAACCGCAATGTCCGATGCGCCCGTCACCATCGTCATCGACGGCACCAAGTACGAGGCGTACACCGACCGCGGCGGCGTGCTCGACGTCAAACTCAGCATCGACCTGGAACCCGGCATGCACGAAGTCATCATGTACGTGCCCGGCTCCCGCGCCGTAGCAACCAGCGTCTACATCGTTCCCGAAAGCCAGAAGCTCGGCGTCATCATGGACGTCGACGACACCGTCATGGTCACCATGCTGCCGCGCCCCATGGTAGCCGCCTGGAACTCCTTCATTCTCGACGAGCACGCACGCATCCCCACCCCCGGCATGGCGGTCATGACCGACCGTATCCGCCGCAGCCACCCGGATGCGCCGTTCATGTACCTGTCCACCGGCGCCTGGAACATCACCCCGACCCTGCGCCGCTTCCTCAGCCGCAACGGCTACCCGCGCGGCACGTTCCTGCTCACCGACTGGGGCCCCACCCCCGACCGCTGGTTCCGCTCCGGAACCAACCACAAGGTCGAGTCCCTGCGCCGCCTCGCCGAGGAATTCCCGCAGATGAAGTGGATCCTCGTCGGCGACGACGGGCAGCGCGACCCGTACATCTACAACGGCTTCGCGGTACGTTACCCGGACAACGTGGCGGCGATCGTCATCCGCAACCTGACCGTGGGGGAGACCATGCTCGCCTCCGGCCGCGTGTGGAGCGACTACCGCGCTGAGCAGATGATGCGCTCGCCGCTGTGGATTGAAGCCACCGACGGCGTAACGCTGAGCAAGAAGCTGCGCGAGCTGGGCCTGATTGATTTCTAAGCGGTTACTGCTCGCCGGTTGCTAAAACCAGCGCTGATACCCAGTAAACCCACCGCAGATACCGCGAAATGCCGGTATATGCGGTGGGTTTTGGTGTTTCAGCGGAATTAACCAACTTAAACCCACGACACACCGGCTCACCAAAAAGAGTTAAAAATCTTTTCTACAGCCTTAATCACATAGCTTAAAGCCGCTCGAAGGGGGTTAACCTCCGCCTTTAAGAAAGTCCGTTCTGCTTTAAAACCGCGCCGTTCCGCGCAAGAACGGGCGAGAGTTAAGATCTCTTTAAAATCAAGCCCGAATCTGCCGGGTTTTATGCCCCCAAACGCATACATGAGGTTAACTGAACCTCAACTCAGCGGGCGAATGAACCCTTAAAAATCCTGTCCAACTTAAACCCCACCTGTGGATAACCCGGCACACCCCGCGAAAATACGGCGAACTAGCCCCGCGGCAGGGTGTGGATAAGCTGTAGACACCCTCTCTTAAGTGGGTTCAACTGTGGGTTTATCGAACGAAACACGACCCTCGCACCACATCATCTTGTGGTGAAGAAAAATCTTGACACTAGATGTAGTATTAATACTCGGTTCCACCACTACGGCACTTTTAGGCGCCCTGCCCCAGCGCAGGAAACCGCCACGCCCCACTAGGAGAGGGCAGCGGACGGCACAGCGCCCGCCGTAAACAACACGTGGCGAACCGCCGACGAAACACGCCAGATTCATTCACGAGATAAGCCCGCCCGAGCGGGAGAAAGTAAGAGGCACTCCCATGGTAGTGACCGTGTACACCAAGCCCCAGTGCGTCCAGTGCAACATGACCTACCGCGCCCTCGACGCGAAGGGTATCAGCTACACCAAGGTTGATATCACCGAAGACGCTCAGGCCCTCGAAATGGTCAAGTCCCTCGGCTACATGCAGGCACCCGTCGTCATCGCAGGCGACGAGCACTGGTCCGGCTTCCAGCCCGACAAGATCAACGCTCTGGCAGCGTAACAACCCTGCCGAAACCCGTACAAACGGAAAATCGGCACGGAACCACACCGGCACACGAGAATAAGGAGTACAGATTGAGTACCGCCCTCACGCCCAACCCCGTCGACGAGCACGCAGAAATCCGCAAGATCCTTCTGGATGCACGCAACGCCTCCGAGGGTCGAGCGACCGAGGTCGGACTGGACGACACAGCGCCACTCATCGTGTACTTCTCCTCCATCTCCGGTAACACCCACAAGTTCGTGGAGAAGATCCGCGCCCGCCGCCTCCGCCTGCCCCTGCGCACCGGCGAAGACACCCTCATTCTTGATGAGCCGTTCGTGCTCATCGTCCCCACCTACGGCAAGCCTGAAGGCGCCGGTAACGTTCCCCCGCAGGTGGTTAAATTCCTGAACGTGGAGCAGAATCGCCACCACATGCTCGGTGTGATTGGCTCCGGCAACACCAACTTTGGTCCGCTCTTCGGTATTGCGGCAGACATTGTCGCCAAGAAGTGCGATGTGCCCGTGCTCTTCAAATTTGAGCTCATGGGCACCGATTCAGATGTAGAAAAAGTCAACGAAGGATTGGAAGCATTTTGGACGCAAAACTGCCCTCAGCACTAGAAACTCTCGGTGCAGGCCACAACGGCAAGAGCGTGCCCGAAAAGTTCAAGGGTATGAGCTACCACGAGCTGAACGCACTGCTGAACCTCTACGATGAGAACGGCCAGATTCAGTTCGATGCAGACCGCCAGGCGGCACGTCAGTACTTCCTGCAGCACGTCAACAACAACACCGTCTTCTTCCACGACCTGGAAGAGAAGATCGAGTACCTGATCGAGAACCAGTACTACGAGCCGGAACTCTTCGACAAGTACAACTTCCAGTTCATTAAGAACCTGTTCAAGCGCGCCTACGCCGTGAAGTTCCGCTTCCCGACCTTCCTGGGTGCCTTCAAGTTCTACACCTCCTACGCGCTCAAGACCTTCGACGGTCAGCGCTACCTGGAGCGTTTTGAAGACCGCGTCTGCATGGTCGCACTGCTGCTGGCAGAAGGCAACGAGAAGCTCGCCGAAGACATCGTCGACGAGATCATCTCCGGCCGTTTCCAGCCGGCAACCCCCACCTTCCTCAACGCAGGTAAGAAGCAGCGCGGCGAGCTCGTCTCCTGCTTCCTGCTGCGCATGGAAGACAACATGGAGTCCATCGGTCGCTCCATCAACTCTGCACTGCAGCTCTCTAAGCGCGGCGGCGGCGTGGCATTCGCCCTGACCAACCTGCGCGAGTCCGGTGCGCCCATTAAGAAGATTGAGAACCAGTCCTCGGGCGTTATCCCCGTCATGAAGCTGCTGGAAGACGCCTTCTCCTACGCAAACCAGCTCGGCGCACGTCAGGGTGCCGGTGCCGTGTACCTGCACGCACACCACCCCGACATCTACGCCTTCCTGGACACCAAGCGTGAGAACGCTGACGAGAAGATCCGCATCAAGACCCTCTCCCTGGGCGTTGTCATCCCCGACATCACCTTCGAGCTGGCGAAGAAGAACGAGGACATGTACCTCTTCTCCCCGTACGATGTGGAACGCATCTACGGCGTGCCCTTCTCCGACATCAACGTCTCCGAGAAGTACTACGAGATGGTCGACGATGCACGCATCACCAAGAGCAAGATCAACGCGCGTGAGTTCTTCCAGACCATCGCAGAGATCCAGTTCGAGTCCGGCTACCCGTACGTGATGTTCGAAGACACCGTCAACCGCGCGAACCCCATCGCCGGTAAGATCATCATGTCCAACCTGTGCTCCGAGATCCTGCAGGTTTCTGAGCCGTCCACCTACCACGCTGACCTCGGCTACGAGACCGTCGGTAAGGACATCTCCTGCAACCTCGGTTCGCTGAACATTGCACTGACCATGGACGGCGACGACTTCGGCAAGACCGTGGAAACCGCGATTCGTTCGCTGACCTCCGTCTCCGACCAGTCTGACATCCGCTCCGTACCCTCCATCGAGCGCGGCAACGGCATGAGCCACGCCGTGGGTCTGGGCCAGATGAACCTGCACGGCTACCTGGCACGCGAGCACGTCTACTACGGTTCTGAAGAAGCACTGGACTTCACCAACATGTACTTCTACACCGTTGCCTACCACGCAATCCGCGCCTCCATGCAGATTGCTAAGGAACGCGGCCAGCGTTTCGAGGGCTTCGAGAACTCGAAGTACGCATCCGGTGAGTTCTTCGCAAAGTACATTGAGAAGGAATGGGCACCGCAGACCGAGCGTACCCGCGAACTGTTCGCTAAGCACCACATCCCAACCCGTGAAGAGTGGATTCAGCTGGCTGCTGACGTGGCACAGTACGGCATGTACAACCAGAACCTGCAGGCTGTTCCGCCGACCGGCTCCATCTCCTACATCAACGGTTCGACCTCTTCGATTCACCCGATCGCTTCGAAGATTGAGATCCGCAAGGAAGGCAAGCTCGGCCGCGTCTACTACCCGGCACCGTACATGACCAACGAGAACCTGGAGTACTACCAGGACTCCTACGAAATTGGTTACGAGAAGATCATCGACACCTACGCTGTGGCAACCCAGCACGTGGACCAGGGCCTGTCGCTGACCCTCTTCTTCCGCGATACCGCAACCACCCGCGATATCAACCGCGCCCAGATTTACGCATGGCGTAAGGGCATCAAGACCATCTACTACATCCGTCTGCGTCAGATGGCTCTTGAAGGCACCGAGGTTGAAGGCTGCGTATCCTGCATGCTCTAGCCTGAATGCTGTGACGCATTCAGCCTGAGCTGGCACACTATAACTAAAGACTGGAAGGGGCGGTTACGGTGAACACGCAAACCGCCTGCGCGACTGGCTGGGCGCGCGTGGCACTGTAACCGCCCCTTAAGAATCGGAGAATTACTAATGAGCGAAAAGGTGAAGCTCGTCGACCACGTGGTCGAGGCTATCAACTGGAACCGTATTGAGGACGAGAAGGACCTTGAGGTTTGGGATCGTCTGACCGGTAACTTCTGGCTGCCGGAGAAGGTGCCGCTGAGCAACGACGTGCCCTCCTGGAAGACCCTGACCGAGGAAGAGAAGCAGCTGACCATGCGCGTCTTCACCGGTCTGACCCTGCTGGACACCATCCAGGGTACTGTCGGTGCCGTGTCCCTGCTACCGGATGCTGTGACCGCGCACGAAGAGGCCGTGTACACCAACATTGCGTTCATGGAGTCCGTGCACGCAAAGTCGTACTCCTCGATCTTCTCGACCCTCGCCTCCACCAAGGAGATTGACGAGGCGTTCCGCTGGGCTGCTGAGAATGAGCACCTGCAGAAGAAGGCGAAGATTGTTCTGTCCTACTACACCGGTGACGACCCGCTGAAGAAGAAGGTTGCCTCCACTCTGCTGGAGTCCTTCCTGTTCTACTCGGGCTTCTACCTGCCCATGTACTGGTCTTCGCACGCGAAGCTGACCAACACCGCTGACCTGATTCGTCTGATTATTCGTGACGAGGCAGTGCACGGCTACTACATTGGCTACAAGTTCCAGCGCGGCCTGGCGAAGGAGTCCGCGGAGCGTCAGGCAGAGCTGAAGGAGTACACCTTCAACCTGCTGTACGAACTGTACGAGAACGAGGTGGCATACACCCACTCCCTGTACGACGGTGTGGGTTGGAGTGAGGACGTTAAGAAGTTCCTGCACTACAACGCTAACAAGGCTCTGATGAACCTGGGCTACGAGCCGATGTTCCCGGCGACCGTGACGAACGTGTCCCCGGCAATCCTGTCGGCACTGTCCCCGAACGCTGATGAGAACCACGACTTCTTCTCCGGTTCCGGCTCTTCCTACGTGATCGGTAAGGCTGTGAACACTGAGGACGAGGACTGGGACTTCTAAGGCGGAGACTTCTATCCTGGGACTTCTAAGCCCCTTCTCGCCTTGAGATATCAGGCTGAGATAAACCGACCCCCGCGTATCCACTGTGGATGCGCGGGGGTTCCGCCGTTTAACCGGGCTATTTAACGTGCCAGGATGCCCAGGCTTCCCCGGTATAACCTGGCGCGGAAGCGGCGGAGAAGCAGGGGAGTAGGAGCGGTCTTTCTGGTTCCGGTTGTCGGAATTTTTACCTTCACCCCGTAGCATAAAAAATTATTGATATATCGGGGTGTGGGGCGTACTCTGATACGACTAACCATCAACGCAGATTTGAAAGGAACATCATGCGTTCAGTTGTTATGGAAGCCCCCGGCAAGGTCGTCGTCAACGAAGTCGACAAGCCGACCCTGCTCGAACCCACCGACGCCATCATCAAGCTCGCAGCATCCTGCATCTGCGGCTCCGACCTGTGGCCCTACCGCGGCGCACAGCCCGTCGACCACCGGGCAATGGGCCACGAATACATCGGCGAAGTCGTCGAAGTAGGCTCCGAGGTCACCACCGTAGCCCCCGGCGACTTCGTCGTAGGCTCCTTCTGCATCTCCTGCGGCGAATGCGAAACCTGCACCGCAGGCTACCCCTCCCGCTGCCTCAAGGCCATCGCGGCTGGCGACGCCTTCATCGGCGCACGCTCCAACGGCACCCAGGCAGAATACGCCCGCGTACCCTTCGCAGACGGCACCCTCGTCAAGACCCCCGCAACCCCCACCGAAGAGCAGATCCCGCACCTGATGGCGGCATCCGACGTACTCGGCACCGGCTGGTACGCGGCAGACGCAGCGCAGGCAGGCCCCGGCAAGACCATCGTCGTTGTTGGCGACGGCGCAGTCGGCCTGAGCGCAGTCATCGGCGCCAAGCAGCTCGGCGCGGAGAAGATCATCATCATGTCCCGCAACCCCGAACGTCAGGCGCTCGCTAAGGCATTCGGCGCAGCCCACATCGTGGAAGAGCGCGGCGAAGAGGGCATCGCCAAGGTCATGGAGCTCACCGACGGCGTGGGCGCACACGGCGTCGCGGAGGCTGTTGGCACCCAGCAGTCCTTCGACCAGGCTCTCGGCTGCGTACGCCACGGCGGCTACATCGGCTTCGTGGGCGTTCCGCACGACAGCTCCATCGGCACCGATAAGCTCTTCGGCAAGCAGGTTCACCTGGAAGGTGGCCCCGCCCCCGTACGCAAGTACCTGCCGACCCTCATCGACCTGATTTACAAGGGCGAAATTGAGCCCGGCCGCGTCTTCGACATGGTTCTGCCCATTGACGAGGCGGCTAAGGGTTACGAGGCAATGGACCAGCGTACCGCTACCAAGGTTCTGCTGACTATGCCGTAATAGCCGCTCGTATCGCCGGTTCCTATACCGGCTGCTGTACCCGCAACCCGGCGTATATGCGCTACTAATCCCCGCACCGATCCTGCCGCTCCACGTGAGCGGAGGTCACCGGTTGCGGGGATTAGTGCATTAAAAATTGGGTTTATTTGCCACCTTCCGGCGAGGTGAGGGACAAATGAGTGAGCCAAGGCATAGAATAAAAGAGCATGATTCGTACAACTCGAAGGATGACAATGACGAAGAAGCCTTTCCCTTCCGACCTCGAAATCGCACTTGCCGCCGATCTTTGGCCTATTAACAAGATCGCAGCAGACAACGGCATCAGCGAAGATCGCCTTGAACCCTACGGCAAGTATGTCGCTAAGGTCCTCCTCGACGAAACCACCAACGCAGAGACCGCCCGCAAGCGCGGCTCCAAGTACATCGTGGTTACCGCAGTCACCCCCACCCCGCTCGGTGAAGGTAAGACCGCAACCTCCGTCTCCCTCGCACAGGGCTTCGCACAGACCGGCCGCAAGGCAATCCTGGCGCTGCGTCAGCCCGCAATGGGCCCGACCTTTGGCATCAAGGGCGGCGCAGCAGGCGGCGGTTACTCCCAGATCGTTCCCATGGAGAAGCTGAACCTGCACCTGACCGGCGACTTCCACGCCGTCACCGCAGCGCACAACCTGCTTGCCGCCATGATCGACAACCACCTGCACCACGGCAACGAGCTGCGCATCGACCCGCGCGCAATCGAGTGGCGCCGCGTTATCGACATGAACGACCGCTCCCTGCGCAACATCGTCGTGGGCCTGGGCGAACGCATGGACGGCGTGGTCCGCGAGACCGGTTTCGACATCACCAGCGCCTCCGAAATCATGGTGATTCTCTCGCTGGCAACCTCCTTCAAGGACCTCCGCGAGCGCCTGGCAAAGATTGTGATCGGCCTGAACTACGACGGCGAGCCCGTCACCGCAGCCGATCTGAAGGCTGACGGCGCAATGTCCGTCATCCTGGCAGACGCAATCAACCCGAACCTGCTGCAGACCCTGGAGCACACCCCCGCACTGATTCACGCGGGCCCCTTCGGCAACATCGCAACCGGTAACTCCTCCGTGGTCGCCGACTACGTTGGTCTGGAGTACTCCGACTACGTGATTACCGAGGCTGGCTTCGGTGCCGATATGGGTGCGGAGCGTTTCTTCAACGTCAAGTGCCGCGTCTCCGGCCTGAAGCCGGACGCAGCAGTGCTCGTCGTAACAGTGCGCTCCCTGAAGTCCCACTCCGGCCTGTACAAGATCGTTCCGGGCAAGCCCCTGCCCGAAGGCATGCTGCAGGAAAGCCCCTCCGACGTGGAGAAGGGCGCAGAGAACCTGAAGAAGCACATCGAGATTGTGCGCAACTTCGGTGTTCAGCCGGTCGTGGCAATCAACGCCTTCCCGACCGACTTCGAGTCCGAGCACGAGACCATCCGCCGTATCGCTGAGGAAGCTGGCGCTCGCGTCGCTATCCACCGCGGTGTGGCTGAGGGTGGTAAGGGCACCACCGACCTGGCAGACGTGGTTGCTGAGGCATGTGACGACGTTTCGGATCTGAAGTACACCTACGATCTTGAGGACTCCATCGAGACCAAGATCGAGAAGGTCGCGACCAAGGTCTACGGCGCGGACGGCATCTCCATCGCTCCCGCCGCCGCTAAGCAGCTGAAGCGTTTCGCTGAGCTGGGCTACTCGCACCTGCCCGTGGTTATCGCGAAGACCCACTTGTCCATCTCTTCGGATGCAACTCTGAAGGGCGCACCGACCGGCTGGACTCTGCCCGTGCGCGAGGTTCGCCTGGCTGCAGGTGCTGGCTACGTCTACGCTATCTGCGGCACCATGCGCACTATGCCGGGTCTGAGCAAGAGCCCCGCAGCTGAGCGCATCGGCTTCGACGAGAACGGCGTGATGGTCGGCCTGTCCTAAGGGCTTGTCCTAAGGTGACTGTGCCAGCTGATCTATAGCTAGTGGAGGCGGCGCTCCTTCCCCACAGCGGAGGAGGGGTGCCGCCTTTGCTGTGCCCTATGGTGCTCTCTGTAGTGATTATAAGGGGAAGTAGAGTACCTGAAAACGGGGGAGTGAAGGATTCTGAAACCCCTGGTGGAGGGGTCTTTCAACCTTTCATTGAGGCTTCTAGAGCGCCTGTTTTGAGGGTGAAATTGGTACGTGCTGGTTAATAATTGGGCTCTATTTGTGCTTAAAGGTCAGGTTTTATTAAACAATCTATATAGGTTGATTTTTTAGTGACACACTGCCTTGCATTTTGTGAAAATACGGCATTGACTAGGTATTTTGCTTTTTGAAAGGGGTTTTAATGGGTGCACTCAGTGAACCTGAAGACGGGGCTGTTGTTATCGTTTTGTTATAAAAGCTCTACTTTAGGGGGTATCTAATGACCCTAAACAGACCAATTGATTTTTCCCTCAAGTGTATATCCGTACACTTTTTGAACGGCGAGCAGTATATTTTTTCTACTTAATGAAGTTTCAAAAGCTTGAAGATATTTCGACCTTAACCCTCTACTTCCGCGGAATACTGGGCTAAAACCGGGTATTGAGTCTTTAAAATTACTGAGTGTGAAGCTTAGGTTAAAGGTGCATCGAAGTGCCAAAAGAGGGAAATTCTAAAATTATTTTGGGTGAAATAAGTCACATCAAAACTCGAAAAAAATGAAATTGGTACGTATGGATAGCCTAAAAAACAGCTATTTTTATTACAGAACGATTACATTGAGACTCAAGTCACTAAAACCGGCTCTCCGTACCAAATTGGGCGGTAAAACAGCCCCCAAAAAGTTCGCTACTATTGAGTCATCAAGTAATCGTGAGATTTCCAAAGTCCTCGGGTTGCTTGTGTTTGAGTGAGTGATAGATACCCCTGGGTGTCATGAGAAGCGACTGTGTATCGATGCGCAGTCGCTTCTCTGTTTAACTTTTGAATTTCACTGTTTGAATTTCGCTGGAGCCTCAGATAGACGGGACCTCGGCTAAAGCTTGTTCCGAGCGTGCTCCAGAATCTGTTCCCTGTGCATCCCGCACATTCAACGCCGAATGCGCTGATAGGGGAGCGAACCGCATAGGCGCATGCTGTGCGGTCACAACCCCTACACTGGAACTATGACTACTTACCCCGAACCCACCCTCATCTTTGAGAACCCCGAACTGACCGTCCGTGCGTTCAGCGTCTCCGAGATGGACAACAGCGTCTACCTCATCACCATGCGCGCCACCGGCGAGCAGGTGCTTATTGACCCCGCAGCCGACGCAGAAGAACTCTACGCATTCACTCTCGACGCGCTCCTGAATGACTGCCCGCAGCTTGAACTGGCAGACGGCGAAGAACGCCGCGTGCGCGTCATGGAGAAGGAAGAGGATTTCAACTCCATCAGACCCCGCGCAATCGGTCTGACCGGCATCCTGGTCACCCACGGCCACTGGGACCACATCCGCGCTATTAAGGAGCTCGACCACCTCACCGGTGCCGTGACCTCCGCGGGTGCAGCTGACGCAGCCTCCATTAAGGAGCAGGAAGACTACACCGTCGAAGAAGAACTGACCGGCGGCGAAAGCTTCGACTTCTACCTCTCTGACACCGTCATCCGCGCCCTGCACGTGCCCGGCCACACCCCCGGATCCATCGTCTACACCCTCAAAACCACCTGGGAAGACGGCACCCCCGCAACCCTGCTGTTCACCGGCGACACTCTCTTCCCCGGCGGCGTGGGCAAGACCGACTCCCCGCAGCAGTTCGGCGAGCTCTTCTCCAACGTGCTCGAAAAGCTCTTCGGTGGCTTCGAAGACGACGCCATCGTACTGCCCGGCCACGGCCGCTCCACCACCCTCGGCGACGAGCGCCCCCATCTGGAAGACTGGGGAACCCGCGGCTGGTAAACCGCGCCTGACAGTCCGCCTCATATAAGTACTGCACCCTCATGCCTTCACCCGCCGCATAATCCCGCTGGTGAAAGGCGTGAGGGTGTAGAATTTAAGTTCGAAGATAAGACGAAAGGATTTTCGATGACACCCCGCTCGGCACACGGTAGCACCGCACTCAAAGCGAACGATCTGACCAGTATCCGGGTGCAGGGTGCCCGCGAAAACAACCTCAAGAACGTAGACCTCACCATTCCGCGTGATGCGATGGTCGTCTTCACCGGCCTCTCCGGCTCCGGTAAGTCCTCCCTCGCCTTCGACACCATCTTTGCGGAAGGTCAGCGCCGCTACGTCGAGTCGCTGTCCTCATACGCGCGTATGTTCCTCGGACAGGTCGATAAGCCCGACGTAGACTTCATCGAGGGCCTCTCCCCGGCGGTGTCTATCGACCAGAAGTCCACCTCCAAGAACCCGCGCTCAACCGTCGGTACCATCACCGAAATCTATGACTACATGCGTCTGCTCTGGGCGCGCATCGGCCACCCGCACTGCCCCGAATGTGGCGAAGAAATCACCCAGCAGACCCCGCAGCAGATTGTGGACATTCTGCAGGAGTACCCCGAACGCACCCGCCTGCAGATTCTCGCGCCCGTCGTCAGCGCACGTAAGGGCGAGTTCGTGGACCTCTTTAAGGATCTGCTGACCCAGGGCTATTCGCGTGCCCGCGTGGACGGCGAAACCGTGCAGCTCTCCGACCCGCCCAAGCTCGCCAAGCAGTACAAGCACACCATTGAGGTGGTCGTCGACCGCATCGTCATTAAGGACGGTATTCACCAGCGCCTGACCGACTCCATCGAAACCGCGCTCAAGCTCGCCGACGGCCGCGTACTCATCGACTTCGTGGACCGCGAGCAGGACGACCCCGAACGCACCCGCTCCTTCAGCGAAAACCTCGCCTGCCCCAACAACCACCCGCTGCAGATCGACACCATCGAGCCGCGCGCCTTCTCCTTCAACTCGCCGTTCGGCGCATGTAGCGCCTGCGACGGCATCGGCTCGCGCCTGGAAGTAGACACCGAACTGCTCGTACCCAACCCCGACCTGACCCTCGGGGAGGGCGCTATCGCCCCCTGGTCGCAGGGCAAAGCAACCACCGAATACTGGCTGCGCCTGCTCGCAGGCCTGGGGGAGGAGCTCGGCTTTGACCTGAACACCCCCTTCAAGGACCTGCCCGCCAAGACCCGCGCCGCCATCCTGGAGGGCAAGGACTACAAGGTTGAGGTGTCCTACCGCAACCGATTCGGCCGCGAACGCCGCTACACCTCCGGATTCGAAGGCGTGAAGGCGTACATCAAGCGCAAGCACGAAGAAACCGAATCGGACTTTGCCCGCGACCGCTACGAACAGTACATGCGCCAGGTCGCCTGCCCCTCCTGCGGCGGCGCGCGCCTGAACCCGACCATCCTCGGCGTGAAGGTCGGCGGCCAGTCCATCGCAGACATTACCGACCTGTCCCTGGCTGACGCGCTCGCCTTCGTGCGCGGCCTGCAGCTCAGCGCCCGCGAAGCCAAGATTGGTGAGCAGGTCCTCAAGGAAATTGACGCGCGCCTGCAGTTCCTGCTGGACGTGGGTCTGGACTACCTGACCCTCTCACGCTCCGCCGGTACGCTCTCCGGCGGTGAGGCGCAGCGCATCCGCCTCGCAACCCAGATTGGTTCCGGCCTGGTCGGCGTGCTCTACGTGCTCGACGAGCCCTCCATCGGTCTGCATCAGCGTGATAACCGCCGCCTCATCGAAACCCTGACCAAGCTGCGCGATATGGGCAATACGCTTATCGTGGTTGAGCATGACGAAGACACCATGCGCGAAGCCGACTGGATCGTGGACGTAGGACCCGGCGCCGGCGAACACGGCGGCGAAATCGTGCACTCCGGCAGCTTTGAAGAGTTGCTGAAGAACACCAAGTCCATTACCGGCGACTACATGGCTGGCCGCCGCAGCATTGAGGTGCCCGCATCCCGCCGCCCCGTGGACAAGAAGCGCCAGCTGACCGTGCACGGCGCCCGCGAAAACAACCTCAAGAACGTGACCGCGTCCTTCCCGCTGGGCGTATTCACCGCGGTGACCGGCGTGTCCGGCTCGGGTAAATCCACCCTCGTCAACGACATTCTGTACACCTCCCTGGCGAACAAGCTCAACGGCGCCAAGCAGGTACCCGGACGCCACAAGAGCATCGACGGCCTGGAACACCTGGACAAGGTCATTCACGTGGACCAGTCGCCCATCGGCCGCACCCCGCGCTCGAACCCCGCCACCTACACCGGCGTGTTCGACCACATCCGCAAGCTGTTCGCAGAGACCAGCGAAGCGAAAATGCGAGGCTACACCCCCGGCCGATTCTCCTTCAACGTCAAGGGCGGCCGTTGTGAGGACTGCTCCGGCGACGGCACCCTGAAGATTGAAATGAACTTCCTGCCGGACGTGTACGTGCCCTGCGAAACCTGCCACGGCAAGCGCTACAACCGCGAAACCCTCGAAGTGCACTACAAGGGCAAGACCATTGCCGACGTGCTCGAAATGCCCGTGGAAGAAGCCGCAGAGTTCTTCGCCGCGTTCACCCCGATTGCGCGCCACCTGAACACCCTCGTGGACGTGGGCCTGGGCTACATTCGCCTGGGTCAGCCCGCAACCACCCTCTCCGGTGGTGAAGCGCAGCGCGTGAAGCTCGCAACCGAACTGCAGAAGCGCTCCAACGGCCGCTCCATCTACGTGCTGGACGAGCCGACCACCGGCCTGCACTTTGAAGACATCCGCAAGCTGCTCGCCGTGCTGCAATCGCTGGTCGACAAGGGCAATAGCGTCATCACCATCGAGCACAACCTGGACGTGGTTAAGTGCGCCGACTGGATTATCGACATGGGCCCCGAAGGCGGTAGCGGCGGCGGCACCGTCATCGCCGAGGGCACCCCGGAACAGGTGGCTCAGGTGAAGGGCTCGCACACCGGTGCGTTCCTTGCTGAGATCCTGAACTAGCCGAGATCCTGAACTAGTCAAGAACTTGACCTAGAGGAAACCTACGTGACTGATACTCAAGGAACCGAACCCACTCGGGGAGCTGTGAACCGGGGAGCCGTGAATCGTGGTGCTGTGACCACTGCGGACCGTGCGCGGCATATCCTGCACACCCAGCTGGAGGCAGACTTCTGCCAGGCACCCGGCTCGATTAGCCGCGCCCTGGAAGAGCTACGCGACTACCCGGAAGCCGAGAGCCTGCCGCTACTCGCCACCGTGCAGCCGCCCTCCGAGAAGATGGGTGCCGCACGCCGCCGCAACGACGACATTTGGGAGTTGCGCGTCGCCAACTACGCGAGCGTCGGCATTCTCTGCGCCAAACATCCGCGCGTGCTGGACAAGGCCATCGATTACATGCTCGGTGACCAGTCGAACTGGCTCGGCGACTACGCGCAGCTCCGTCAGCTCAACGAACTGCTTACCCCCTACACGCTGCAGGTCAGCGGCACGAGCATCTACTACACGCCCGGCCGCGCCCTGCTGAACTCGGTCGTACCCGAGGGCGTGCAGGCACAGGAGGTCAAGTGTGCCGTGCCCGGTGTGGGCATGATGCGCCGCGTCGACCCCGCCGAGCTGAAAGCGGCGTTGCTCGCCGAAATCACGGGTGAGCGCGCTATTCGCAGGGAGGCAAACGCCTCCGCGGGTGCGATTGAGGTTGACCCGGAAGACACGGAGGCGCGCGTAACCCGCCTGCGCGTGGACCTGCTGGATGCTGAGCAGATTGAGCGATTCCGCGGGGATAAGCGCTACTCGAACGCGCTGGGCTTTAGCGAACGCCGCCCGGATGTGCTGGTGCTTGCCGCCTACCCGGTGGACGAGGACGCACCTGAGGCATCTGATGCAGCCGTAGCGGGGGAGAGCACCCCGGTGCACGCAGACCCTATCGCTATGGTTGGTCTGAGCGATGATTCGCCGATTATGCGCCAAATCGGTATTGATGTGCTGCCCACCTGGCGTGGTGCCGGCATTGCGAGCGTGCTGGTGCGTGATGCCGCCCGACTCACCCTGGCGGAGGGGTACCTGCCGTTCTACGGTACGAGCCCGTCGCACATGCTGTCGCAGAGGGTTGCGTTGAACGCCGGGTTGGTGCCGACCTGGTGGGAGTACGTCTCCACCAGCCTGAACGATTTGCCCATGGACTAGTTACCCATGGACTAGAGCCGCCCGCGCTAGGCATAACGCATATACAGAAAGCCCCCGAGATTGGTGTCTCGGGGGCTTTTCGCTGCTGGTTTCGCGGGGCTCAGAGTTGCACGGGGTCAGCGTCTAGCGGCTGACCCTTTAAAGCTCCGCACCGTTGCTGGCAATCACCTCGCGGTACCAGTGGAAGGACTTCTTGCGGTAGCGTGCCAGGGTGCCGGTGCCGTCGTCGTTGCGGTCCACGTAGATGAACCCGTAGCGCTTGGACATCTGCGCGGTCGAGGCGCTAATCATGTCGATGCAACCCCAGGTGGTGTAGCCGAGCACGTTTACGCCGTCCTCAATCGCCTCGCGTACCGCGTGCAGGTGCTGGCGCAGGTAGTCGATGCGGTAGTCGTCTTCCACGGTGAGCTCGCCGTTCACCTCGACCAGCTCGTCGCGGGCGCCCAGGCCGTTCTCCACGATGAACAGCGGCTTCTGCCAGCGGTCCCAATACTGGTTGAGGACCACGCGCAGGCCGGTCGGGTCAATCTGCCAGCCCCATTCGCTGGCGGGCAGGGTCGGGTTCGCCACGCCGCCGAGGATGTTGCCTTCGCCGCGTGCCGGGTCGCCGGTCGCGCAGGTGGACATGTAGTAGCTGAAGGACACGAAGTCCACGGTGTTCTTCAGGTCTTCGCGGTCCTGCTCGGTGATGTTCAGTTCCACGCCCTTTTCACGCAGGGAGCGCAGGAAGTAGCCGGGGTAGGTGCCGCGTACGTGCACGTCACCGAAGGCGAAGTTTGCCTGTTCAGCCTGCATGGCGGCGAGTACGTCGGCGGGGTCGGGGGTGAGCGGGTAGGTGGGCATGGCAAGAATCATGCAGCCAATCTGCGCGCCCGGTGCCAGTTCGCGAGCCGCAGCGGTAGCGCGCGCGGAGGCGACCAGTTCGTGGTGCATCGCCTGGTAGAGGTCGGCGTCGCTGAGCTGATCCGCCGGGGTGTTGATGCCGCCGGACATGAACGGCAGGTGCAGCATGGAGTTGATTTCGTTGAAGGTCAGCCAGTACTTTACGCGCTTGCCGTAGCGGGCGAACACGGTGCGGGCGTAGCGTTCGTAGAAGCCGATGAGTTCGCGGCTGGTCCAGCCGTCATACTGCTCCACCAGGTGCAGCGGGGTTTCGTAGTGGCTGAGGGTGATGAGCGGTTCCATGCCGTGCTTTTCGAGCTCGTCGAGCACGCGGTCGTAGAAGGCGAGGCCCGCCTCGTTCGGCTCGGATTCGTCGCCGCGGGGGAAGATACGCGACCAGGCGATGGAGAAGCGGAAGACCTTGAAACCCATCTCTGCGAGCAGGGCGATGTCTTCGCGATAGCGGTGGTAGAAGTCGATGCCCCCCAGCTTGAGGTTGTCCTCGGTGGGCTCTGCGGTGCGCGGGTATAGGCCGCCGGCGGGCAGCACATCCTGCAGGCTGGGGCCCTTGCCGTCTTCGTTCCAGGCGCCCTCGAACTGGTTGGCGGCGGTGGCGCCTCCGAAGAGGAAGCCGTCGGGGAACGCGCCGAGCGGCTGCGGCTCGGTGAGCGCCGGGCTGCTGGGCAGAGGGCTGGTTTGGGCGGTGATGTGCTGGTCCTGATGCACGGCGTCCTCCGGGGTGCTTTGGGTCTTTCTTCTACCCTAGCGGAGGGGGTGGGGGATTACTAGGTTTTGCACTGTAAACCGCGCCAAAAACCGCCGTGCGGAGCATCCAGCGGGCACGCAAAAGCCCGGCATCCTCACGCGAAAATTCACGTGAAAATACCGGGCTTTTATACAGCGCCTAACGCTGAGCTAAGCCGCCTCGGTGCCTGCGCTACTAGTTAGCGAAGCCGAGCGCGAACAGCCACGCGGTACCGACCGCACCCCAGACGACGAGGTTCACCATAGCCGCCATGAAGCCGACCTTGAACCATTCGCCCACACTGAAGTAGCCGGAACCGTAGTACACACCAGCCGGGCCGGAAGCGTAGTGGGTGATGCCGCCAATCAGGTTACCCATGAAGCCGAGGAACAGCGCCGCGAACATCGGCGGAACACCCGCAGCGACAGCCGCACCGAGGAACACTGCGTACAGCGCCACAACCTGCGCGGTGTTCGAAGCGAACATGTAGTGGATGAAGAAGTACGCCAGAACCAGGACCGCGAACGCCATGGGCCACGCCATGCCGCTGATGCTGTGCGCCGCCTGCTGACCGATTCAGTCAACAACCTTGAGCTTCTTCAGGTGGTCCGCCATGCCGACGAGCACGGCGAAGAAGATGAGGGTGGACCATGCGCTGGAGTTCTTCGCCAGGTCCTTCCAGGTCAGGACCTTGGTGACCAGCAGAATCGCGATGCCGAAGAAGGCGGCACTGGTGGCGTCAATACCCAGGGAAGTACCGGTAACCCACAGGACCAGCAGCATCACGAAGGTGCCGAGCATGATCCATTCCTTCACGCTCATGGGACCCATTTCGTGCAGTTCCTGGCGGGCGTGCTCGGGTGCGTCCGGAGTCTTCTTGATAGTCGGCGGGTAAATCTTCGACATAATCCACGGCATCACAATCAGTGCCGCAAGACCGGGAACGATTGCCGCGAGCGCCCAGGTACCCCAGTCAAGGTTGAGGCCGCGGTCGTGCGCGAACTTCTGCGCCAGCGGGTTACCCGCCATTGCGGTCAGGAACATTGCCGAGGTGATGGTGTTGACCTGCGCCTCGGTCATGAGCAGGTAGGAGCCGAGCTTACGGCGCGATTCGGGGGTCTCGTTGGTGGAGCCGTTGACCTCGGAGAGGGAACGGATAATCGGGTAAATCACGCCACCGGCACGCGCAGTGTTGGAGGGGGTGGCGGGGGCGAGAACCAGGTCGGTGATTGCCATACCGTAGGACAGGCCCAGCGAGGACTTGCCGAGCGCACGCACGAACAGCAGCGCGATGCGCTTGCCCAGGCCGGTAATGAGGAAGCCGTCGGCGATGAAGAACGCGGCAACAATAATCCAGATGGAGGAGTTACCGAAGCCGGTCAGCGCCTCGTTCTTATCCGCCATGGTGCCGGTAATCATTGCGGCACCCAGGCCGACGAGCGCCACGGACGGGGTCGGCAGCGGCTGCAGGATCAGGCCGAGGATAGTGCCGACGAAAATGGCGAGCATGTGCATGCCGCGCGGGTCGACGCCTTCGGGGGCGGGAATGAACCAGATGGCGAGGGTTGCTACGAGGATGATGGCAACGTGCAGAATCAGCTTGTTTCGCTGTTTGCGGGCTACGCTCACCTCCTGGCTGGGGGCGGCGGCTACCGCTGTGTTGGTGGACTGTGACATGTCCGTACTCCTTATGTGAAACGTACAGTTTGGTCCGTGGCGGGTGGGCCGTCACGGTGTGCGCGTTTCTTCTGCGTTGTCATGCTGTGTTGTGTACTTGTGGCAACGTGTGGGATGCCACGTAGTCTTTTAATCGTAATGGGTTGGATTCACGGAGTGAAGAAATTCGGCATAAAAAATGTGAATATGGCCGGGTGTATTGGCGGCTGGGATTCTGCGGGAAATAACCGGGGAGAACGCCGGGGGCGCGCTGAGGAACGCGCAGCCCTTGAGCTACCCCTGAGCTGTTCCTGGGTCACCCTTGAGACGTCCCACCACCCACACGCCAGCGTGACGGGTGCAACGTAAAATAGGAACGTGCAGATTATTCGAGAGACCGGCCCCGAGTCCGGCGATATCCTCATTCACCACGACCAGACGGCGCAGATGCTCCGCGAGGTGGCAACCGGCAAGCGTGAAGCCACCCTACGCATGTATCAGCCGAACCCGACGGTCGCGTTCGGCCGCCGTGACGAGCTGAACCCCGGCTTCGCGGAAGCCTCCGCGGCGTGCGCCGAGCACGGCTTCGAGGTGCTGGTGCGCAAGGTCGGCGGGCATGCCGCCGCGTACCATCAGGGGTGCCTGGTCGTGGACCATTTTCAGCCTGCCTCCGACGCCCGCAGCGGTAACACCCTACGCTACGAGCTGTTCGGTTCCATGTACGCGCAGGCGCTCCGCGAGGTCGGCGTGGATGCGCGCATGGGTGAGATTCCGGGGGAGTACTGCCCCGGTGAGTATTCGGTGCACGCGCAGCTGCCCGCCTCCGCAGGTGGTGGCCGCATCAAACTGGTCGGCACCGCCCAGCGCGTGGTGACCGGCGGCTGGTGGTTCAGCACCGGCATCGTGGTCTCCGATTCTGCGCCCCTGCGGGCGGTCACCGCGGACGTGTACCGCGCCCTCGGTATGGACCTTGACCCCGCCACGGTTGGCGCGGCGCAGGACGCGAACCCCAACCTGCTCATGGAAGACCTGGAAGATGCCATCGTTGAGGTGTACGCCCAAAACGGCTTTCACTAGGTGATTCAGTCAGCGGATTCCGCTCATTTTTATCTCTGACTTTTACCCCCAAACCCACACGATTTACCCCCACTGATTTATCCCACCTGAAGCGAAGGAGCATCCATGCGTTGGGCACAGATTAAAGACTCGAAGGGCAGCCGCGCGGTCTGCTTCTTTGAAGAGACCGTGTACGAGCTTCCGGCGAAGCTCAGCCCGCTGCTGAATTTCTACAGCCGGTTCCGCCTGAACTTTGGCGACCCGAAGAATGCCGTGGCGATTCTCAAGGAGAACGGCGCGACCGTCATGGGTCACGGCGAGGAGCTCTGGAACTCTCTGCCGTTTATTCGCCCGCTGGATAAGCCCGGCAAGATCGTGTGCGCGGGCTTGAATTACCGCGACCACGCCGCGGAGATGAACCTTGAGGTGCCCGAGTACCCGGCGCTGTTCGCGAAGTTCCCGAACGCACTGATTGGCCCCGGCGAGCAGATTCGCATGCCCGCTGATGACGGCACCGGCAGTACGAAGGTCGACTGGGAGGTGGAGCTCTGCCTGGTCGTGGGCGCTCGCCTGCGTAACGCCACGGAGGAGCAGGCGCTTGATGCCCTGATGGGTTACACGGTCCTGAATGACGTGTCGGTGCGTGATTGGCAGGGTCGTTCTTCGGAGTGGTTCCAGGGCAAGAACTGGGACGCGATGACTCCGTTCGGTCCGGTGATTGTGAGCGCCGATGAGGTTGACCCGGTCGCCGGGCTGGAGCTGGTCTGTGAGGTGGACGGCGTGGTGCGTCAGCGCGGCACGACGGCGGATATGGTGTTCACCCCGGCGCAGCTGCTCTCCTATATTTCTCGGTTCATGACCTTGGAGCCGGGCGACCTGGTGGCGACGGGTACGCCCGCCGGGGTTGGCTTGTCGCTACATCCGCGTCAGTGGTTGAAGCCGGGGCAGACGGTGCGCACCCGCATCGAGGGCATTGGCGAACTGGTGAATGTTTGCTCGGAGGCGGGCGCGCTGTAGTTATCCGGTGGCTCTGCGCGCAATCGCGGATGAACCCACGTGAACCCACGGAGGCGCCTGCAGCACCTCGTGTTGGGTGCACTGGAAGGCACCCATAAGTGAATACTTATGCACCCCGCATGTGTTTTTGAGGCGCATGCGGGGTGTTTTTATTCCTTTTAAAGCTCCCGGTGGGCGGCTTAGATTTTCTGGGGTACGCAGCGGAGAGTGCCTCGAGTGGGGGAGTGTGGCGAATGCATGGTTACGCACTGTCAAACACACGAAAACTTTAAACTTTGAGCTAAATCTTAGGGTTTCGAGTGGGTTTTGTGGGTCTGTGGAGGTGAAGCAATGCATGTGCCCCGACTGCAGATCTGGCCCAAAAGCTGCCGATTGAGCACACGAAACCCCCTGTTTCAGTGACTGAGACCATATCTGCCCAGAGTGCAGTATTCCAAATTGTGGGCACGTGTGAGAAATTCAACAGAAGGTTTTGGCGCGTCGTTCCGGGAACTTTGTGGTTGAAGGTTTAGTTTTCCGTGCGCGTTTTTCGTTTTTCTCAAATTACTCTCGCCTGACTAGGAATAAAGCCTAAACACTGCGGTGCAAATTCTGAAAGTCTAAACATCTATCAGTGCACGCAGGTGTAAAGAAATATGAGTCTAAACCTGAACCTTTAGCAAAAAATCGGTGCCCTGAATCACAAACTCGTTTTGCGTTCGCCCCAAAGACTATGTAGGGTATGGGGATTATCTGAGAGTTTCCTGAGAATTCCTGCCAGAAGATCAGGGCCCACCCGGGCACACCCTCAGATGCATATTTCACTCACGTCCGTGTTTGTTCATACAAACGCACTCACTCAAACAAGCCGACACGAACGGAAGAAAAACATGACCACAACTGCATCCAAAAACCCGGCACAGCGCCCGGCAAACCGCCGCCGTGCCACCATCGCTGCCTCCGCAGCATTGGCAACCGTCATCACCGGCGCGAACCTCCCCGCGACCTTCGGTGCAACCGCCTCCACCCGCAACGTAGCCGGTACCACCTGCGTCGACGCAGGCTACCGCACCGTGCCGACCCTCGCGAACATCACCAACGTCGCCCCCGGTCCGACCTGCTACTGGACCCCCGACCCGCAGGCGAAGACCATCGACACTCTCGCACCGGTCAACTCCTCCCTCACCAAGGCGCAGCTGACCACCACCGAGAACACCTCGCCCCTGAGCGGCAAGCTCGCCAGCGACTCCTTCGCAGCGCAGAAGCTCACCGGCACCGAAGCCGTCGCAGCCAACAGTAGCGAAATCAGCCGCACCTTCCTCGAATACTCCGCCGATGCGGGCAACCACCCCATCACCACCGCCATCAACGCGGGCACCGTGAAGAAGGACCGCGCCCAGAGCGTTGGCGGCCACGAGAACATCCCGACCCTCGCCGTGAACTCCGCGAACCCGCACCAGGAGTACGTGGAGGTCGTCTCCCGCGACAACCGCATCAACGCTAACGCGGAGAACAAGCGCATCCTGACCGGCGGCATCCCGATCCCGAAGTGGCTTGCCGAGGACCACGGCCTCTCCGGCGACCAGTCCGTCGCCCTGTACGACGAGGCAACCGGCATCTGGCGCTCCTACTTCAAGTTCGTCAAGGATGCAGACGCACAGACCTACACCAGCACCGCCCGCGTGCAGGTTGGCGGCGGTAACGCGTCCACCCCCAAGAGCGCCAAGATTCAGTACGACAACGTCGGCCGCGGTAACGCAGGTCAGACCGTCACCATCAAGGCACCCGTCAGCATCGACGCGAAGTCCGGCAACGCCCGCACCTCCTACCCGATTGCTCGCGGCGCGAAGTTCCGCCTGGCAAAGAACGTGCCCGGCGCGTCCATCAACGAAAAAACCGGCGAGATTACCTACAAGATTCCCGCCGGCACCCGCGGCACCGTGGACATCCCCGTGGCGGTTGACTACCCGGCAATCTACCACGTGTCTTCCGGCGGCTACATGCTCGCTAAGCCGAACTTCGGCGGCGTGGGCGAGGACAACTACTGGCTGACCCTCAAGAACGGCACCTCCTCCGTGGTGGGCATGGCGAACGAGCTCACCCAGATTGGTGTGGACGAGCTCAAGGCGGGCAAGATCAACCACATGGTGTCCATTACCGCGGCTGACTATGCGGCGCTGACCTCCTCCTTCCCGGCGAAGGGCACCGACGGCAAGCTGGACATGAGCAAGTTCCCGAACGCGCCCCGCGCAGGTCAGCGTGGCTTCCTGCCCGCAAGCTTTGACGTGGAAGAGCACCTGGCGAACACCGGCCACGCCGACGACCAGCTCAGCCGCATGATTCTGACCGCGATGAAGGAGTACGGCTTCATCCTCGCGGACCACAACCTCTTCACTAACGCATTCAACCTGGAGGCGGCAAGCTCCTACGCACCCTACGCCCGCCAGGGTAAGAACGTGTACAAGGAAGACCCGCAGCTGGCTGCAATGTTCGCGAACTTTGTGCCCAGCGGCTTCACCGGCAACCAGTTCCCCTGGCAGCAGGTGCAGTGGATGCCCGTGAACTACACCGAGTCCGCTGAGAACACTGCACGCCGTGAGGGCACCCAGGTTCTGCCGCAGAGCAACAACCAGGCTGCCGACTCGAACGCTGACGCACACAAGATTGCACGCCCCGTGACCGTGCGCCGTTCCGCGGTGCGCACCCCCAAGGCGGAACGCATCAGCGACGCCGAGACCCAGAACGCAGCAGTGAACCAGTCTTCGGCGGCAGTGAAGTTCAAGTACCCCTCGAACGCCTACGGCAAGACCGGCACCGGCTCCGGCGTGATCTACCAGCCCGCCGAGCACCACGCCACCGTCTACTCCGGCGAGACCGCGGTTGCGCAGAGCGTGCACCAGTCGCACAAGGTTTCCCCGAACTACCGTTACGCCCGCGACTACAACTTCCAGGAAATCGAGCAGACCCCGAACTTCCGCCCCAGCCGCTGGGTCAACAAGGAGAAGGTCAACACTGCTGGTGGCCAGTTCTCCAGCGCGGAGACCGGCATCCGTTTTGCCTCCAACGGCAAGACCGGCACCTACTCGATTGACCTGAACACCCACGATGTCACCGGCACCACCTGGGACCTGCGCCGCGACAACGGTACGAACATCACCGTGAACCGCACCGGTAAGGCGCCCGCCCGCATGTCCGACGTGAAGGCGAAGAAGGGCTCCGCCGCGCAGCTGTACTCGATCCCGTTGAAGGTGCACGTGGTGGATAAGAACAGCCCGATTGCCCGTGAGGACTCGGTCTCCCTGTACTCGGGCACCACCCAGAACGTGGCGGTCCTGAACAACGACGAGGCATCCTTCGGCGCATACAGCCGCGGCGAGACCGTCAAGAAGCTGGAGCTGCTCAACCAGCGCGGCCAGGTCGTCAGCGCATACAGCGACGAGTACGCCACCTACCGCGTGGTGACCCTGCCCGACGGCACCCAGGGCATCGCGGTTTCTGCAAAGTCCAAGCAGGGCTTCGCACCGGTGGTCCGCTACCGCGCAGTGACCGACAAGGGCGTGAAGTCCGCTGAGGGTTACCTGCAGGTGGCAGTCGCTAACCGCTAAGGTGCTCTAGGGTTTCATACCCGCGAGCTGATGCACCGCTGATTCGCAGTTAGGATGCGGCGCTTGGCATTATGACCGCAATGTGATGAACCGCTCTAGGAGGGTGGTGGTCCACGATGTTGCCGCCACAATGACAGCGCACCGATAGCCGCGAACATAAGCGCACATAGGGGAGAGGGGCACGCTCAAGAAAGCACGCCGCGCAGGCGTAACTTTCTTGACGTGCCCCCTTCCTGTACCTAAGGTGAAAATACTATGACTCAGAGCCAGCACACAGACCAGACCGAAACTAACACCACCCACAACCACGCTGACCACGCCGCCGAGCAGGTAGCAAAGCATGTAGCTGAGCACGTCTCAGAGCACACCCACGAGGTGCCCGCTAACGCGCCCCTCCTCGAAGGCAACAGCCCCAAGGATTGGGAGGAACAGTTCGGCCCGTCCGTGGCGATTTTCTCTGCGCTCGCGAACCCGCTGCGCCTGGCGATTGCGCACCATCTGATGCACCGCCCGCACAGTGTGAGCGAACTGCACACCTGCCTGGGTATTTCGCAGCCGCTTGCCTCGCATCATCTGCGTATCCTGCGTGAGGCGCACGTGATTGACCGTGAGCAGCATGGCCGCACCACTATTTACCGTCTGAAGGACGACCATATTAGCCACATTGTGGTTGACGTGTATGAGCATACGCGTGAACATCATGCGGACTAGTCTGCCCTCAAGCTGAGCGTTTGCTGGGAGCCGTTGTAAGATGGTGTGTGTCCGTGCACCAGTACAGTGCGGAATAGTATGCGCACCCGCGGCGCCCCGAGCGGCCGCGCGCGCCTGAGTTAAGGAGACTTATGTCTGCCGCTGATTCTTCAGCAATTGTTATTAGCGTTTCTGGTGAGGAACGCGAGGTTACCGCGAAGACTGCCGCTGAGCTGTTCGCTGACGACCCGAAGATCGTTGTGGCACGCGTGAACGGCGTGCTCGTTGATCTCTCCCACGAGCTGTCTGCTGGCGATTCCGTTGAGCCGGTTTTCATTCACGAGCCGGACGGCCTGAACGTTCTGCGCCACTCCGCTGCGCACGTGATGGCGCAGGCGGTGCAGGAGTACCGCAAGGACGCCAAGCTGGGTATTGGCCCGTACATTACTGACGGCTTCTACTTTGACTTTGATGTGGCTGAGCCCTTCACCCCGGAAGATCTGAAGAAGATCGAGAAGTCGATGATTAAGATCATCAAGTCCGGCCAGCTGTTCCGCCGCCGCGTGGTCACCCACGACGAGGCTGTTGCTGAGATGGCGAACGAGCCGTACAAGCTGGAACTGCTTTCCCTGACCCAGGGCCCCGGTTCTGGTGCGGATGCTGCCGAGGGCGCATCCGTGGAGGTTGGCGAGGGTGAAATCACCATTTACGACAACGTGCACCCGAAGACCGGCGAGACCGTCTGGAAGGACCTCTGCCGCGGCCCGCACCTGCCGAACACCAAGCTGATTGCTAACGGCTACGCCCTGATGCGTGCCGGTGGCGCGTACTGGCGTGGTTCTGAGAAGAACCCCATGCTGCAGCGTATTTACGGTACCGCATGGCCGACTAAGGAAGAGCTGGTGGCGTACAAGGAGCGCATCGCTGAGGCGGAGCGCCGTGACCACCGCCGCCTGGGCCGTGAGCTGGACCTGTTCTCCTTCCCGAAGAACATTGGCCCCGGCCTGCCGGTGATTCACCCTAAGGGTGGCGTGATTAAGCGCGAGATGGAAGACTACGTGCGTACCCGCCACATTCAGGAGGGTTTCCAGTACGTCAGCACTCCGCACATTTCGAAGGAAGACCTGTTCTACACTTCCGGTCACCTTCCGTACTATGCGGACGGCATGTTCCCCTCCATGGAGCTGGATAACGGTAATTACCGTCTGAAGGCTATGAACTGCCCGATGCACAACGAGATTTACCGTTCTCGTGGCCGTTCGTACCGTGAGCTGCCGCTGCGTTTCTTCGAGTTCGGCACCGTGTACCGTGACGAGAAGTCCGGCGTGCTGCAGGGCCTGACCCGCGTTCGCATGATCAGCCAGGACGACTCTCACTCGTACGTGACGAAGGAGCAGGCACCGGACGAGGTGCGTCACCTGCTGAAGTTTATGCTGAGCCTGCTTGAGGACTTCGGCATGACTGACTTCTACCTTGAGCTGTCCACTCGCGACACTGAGGGTGATAAGAAGGATAAGTTCATCGGTACTGATGAGCAGTGGGAAGAGGCTACCGCGGTTCTGGAGCAGGTCGCGAAGGAGACCGGCCTGGAGCTCGTCCCGGATCCCGGTGGAGCTGCGTTCTACGGCCCGAAGATTTCGGTTCAGGCGAAGGACGCGATCGGCCGTACCTGGCAGATGTCGACCGTTCAGTACGACTTCAACCAGCCGAGCCGTTTCGGTCTGGAGTACCAGGCTGCTGACGGCACCGTGCAGGAGCCGGTCATGATTCACTCGGCGAAGTTCGGCTCGATTGAGCGCTTCTTGGGTGTGCTGACCGAGCACTATGCGGGTGCGTTCCCGGCTTGGCTGTCGCCCGTCCAGGTCATTGGTGTGCCGGTGGCTGAGGCGTTCAACGATTACATGACCGAGATCGCGGACAAGCTGCGTGCGCACGGTGTGCGTGTTGAGGTGGATTACGGTTCGGATCGCTTCACGAAGAAGATTCGTACCGCGTCTACCGAGAAGGTTCCGTTCATTCTGATTGCTGGCGGTGAGGATGCGGAGCACGGCGCTGTTTCGTTCCGTTTCCGCGGCAACAAGCAGGAGAACGGTGTGCCCGTGGATGAGGCTGTGGCACGTATTGTGGAGCATATCCGCAACCGCGTGAACGAAGACCCCAAGCCCAGCACTGAGGCTGCTGAGTAGTACTAGGCTTTCTGGTCTAGCTCATATATAGAAACCATCCCCTTTGCGGCGACAAGCTGCGGAGGGGGTGGTTTCTTTGTGCGCTTTGGGGAGACGCGGGCGGGGGTGCGGTTGGGTACAAAAGCTGTGTTGTGGTGGAGTTTTCCCTAGTCCGGGCGGGTGTCTTCGTGCTAGTGTAAGTGATGGCGCTAACGTTCGTTGCCGTTCAAATGAGTCTTTTATAAAAGTTAATTTAAATATTTTATTCAGTACAATTCCTTTTCTATTTCATTTAGGAAGGTGATTAAAAATTGATGGCGACTTTCTGCAATTTGTTTGGCAGTCTCCGTGTTCATTTCATCTTTTAAGAGGAGCAACTTGTCATGGAAATGTTGGATGGTATCAGTAAGGGGCCTCCCTTTGTGGCCACCATAGGAAAAAGTTCGCGCAATTCCTACAGCTCCTATCGCATCCAAGCGGTCTGCATCCTGGACAATCTTGCCTTCTATGGTTTCTGGATGTTTACCGCGATTTTTGCTGAAAGAAACAGCATTGATAACCTGACAAATCTGGTCGATTCGGTTTTGAGGAATACAAATCTCTTCTAGAAACGTGCGAGCATTCGCATTATTCTCTGTTTGAAATAATTTATCATCATCAGCATCGTGAAGAAGAGCTGACAAGCCCACTATCTCCATATCACATGGACCTTCTGCTTGTGCGATTCTCATAGCATTGGTATAGACGCGAAGGGTATGCTCTACATCATGGCCATCCGCTCGATCAGCAAATAAAGTTTTAACATACTGCTTTGTAGTATGGATTCGTTCTTCTATCATCGTTCTTCTCCTTTGTTATATCTTACTTCAATCAATCTCATGATAGGCTTTGCCTGCCTTATCTAGGTCGTAATATTGATAGAACTCTTCTTTTGTCTGTGTGGTATGGACTTGACCATCCTTTTCTGTCTGGTTAAAACTTTGAAAGTCGATTAACTACACTCAATTTTCGCATAGTCATCCGAATTCCAAATTTCTTTTCAAGATAATTAGTATTTAAACGTTTTTTTCGAGCTTCACGTGGTAAATATAGGTAACAGCACTCGTGACCACCATAGAACTCTTCATCTCCAAAATTCTCTCTACTAAGTTCTGTTAGAGTACTTTCGGGAATCTGTTCATTAGTAAAAACTAGATGAACGCGAGAACTATCATAAGTATTATCAAATGGGTTTTCTTGAATAGCAATCTCTAATTGATTAATTTCTTTGATGATTATTGATAAATCAGCTCCAATTTTATCCAAAATTGTATCATGAACTAACTTTCTGATTTCTTCGTCAGATAACTCTGATTCTAACACTACATTCCCGCTCTGAATATATGTTTGAACATTTAAAAATCCAACTTCCGTTAGGATTTCTACTAAATAAGACATTTTTGGAATTCTATTGGTGCCAGTTGGTGTTACTCCACGAAGGAAAATAATTTTTTTCATATTAACTTTACAATGCTTCTTTTGCTAGAGAGTTCATCATTTCCCCATAGTATTGAGGGGCTCCCGTTGAAAAATAATTAAACCATGCTTCAACTGTAGTTTTTGAATATAGGCCCAACTCCTCGACAATTAACTTAGCCCATAATAAAGAGCCGGCTGAACTTGCGGTAATAAGATTTCCGTCTTGAACTGCAATCTCATCTTTATAATAACTATGTCCTCGATAATGTTGGCTCATCTGGCTTAAAAAGAATGGAGCATTACTCGTATGATATCGATTATCTAAAATTCCTTTTTCGGCTAATCCCAAAGTGGCTCCACAGATAGCTCCAACTAAGATATTTTCTTGTAGTAGTTTAGAGGCAAGTTCTAAAACGTCATCTTGCTCATTGTTCAACCAACTATCTCCTCCGATAAGCAATAGAGCATCTGTATTTGCAGTATCTATATCATATAGATTAAAATCTGGAACAATTGTCATTCCTCCAGCAGTTTTTATAGACTTTTCCCCTTTGGAAACCGTTAATAATTTTACTTTAGGTTCTCCCAACATAGCCTGCAAACTTAGTGCATGCATCAAATAGCCGTGTTCCCAATCGGCCATAGTATCTTGAACATACATATAAATATTTTTCATAATGCCTGCCACCCTTTGATAAATAATCAAACTATTAATTTTTTATTGTATCATATTTTGTGTTTCAATGTAATACCAATATTTTTTACTTCATTAGTAAAATAGCGATTTTTAAATATTGAACAACCTGCGGAGGGGATGGTTTTTATGTGTGCTTTTTAGGGGTGGGTGAAGAAAGTTGTGTTGTGAAGGGAGTTTTTAGGTCCAGAGTGCTAGCGTGGTAGTAAGGCGAACGTCCATAGTCATTCAGAAAATGGGTAGCTGGATGGTCCTGAAAATGATGTATCGCTGTTGATTATTGAGGGAGCACGAGCGTATGAAGTCGAATAAGTATGTTCCTGTTGGGATGCTGTTCTTGATCCTGGCAATTATCTTGAACGTAGTGTCAAATGTCAGCGACCTAGTGCTTGGAATCCTTTATGGCATCTCAATAGCAGTATTGATTATTGGACTACTTAATAGTCGAAAATAGGCGCTGTAACAGACAAAGGAGGGACCCGGCGGGCTATCACATCAGATAGCCCGC
>NZ_CAXOMR010000011.1:0-76028 GCF_964210535.1 Rothia mucilaginosa | reverse complement strand
ATAGGGCGAACATCACTAAAATTCTTTGTCATAAAAGTGCATATCGCCCTGATGAGGGTTATGCTGCCTGGACAGCCTCGGTGCTTGCCGAATAGTTATCCGCAGTATCTACCGCGCGCACATAATAGCGGGCGCCATCGCGGTGATCCACCGAATAGCTCGTACCCGTAACCGTCGCAATAGGACGATCATCGCGCAGAACCTGGTACTTCACCCTGCGCTCGGAAATACCCGACCACGTCAGCTGATCCTTGGAACCGTTCGTCGTGACCTTCAGATCGCTCGGGGGAGCCGGAGGGGTCACATCACGAGGAGCATAACGCGCGAAGCCAATAGTCGGCTGTACGCCATTAGCGCCCAACGACTTACGGATATCGCCACCAACCCACAGGGTGCCCGTGGAATCCACGAAGGACTCCCACACACCGTATCCATACGCGCCGTTCATAATCGGTGCGAACTCCGGCAGCATCTTGCCGCTGTCCTTATCGAACGCAGCTACCAGGCGAATGGTCTGAGCATTAGTCGCGTTCTCCCACTCCGAATAGACAGTGTCTGCGCCCTGGAAGAGGAAATCGCCGCAGTGGCACGCACCGTAAATAGTGTTGCCGCTCAGGTGCAGATCCTGGAAATCGCCACCCTCACGAGTAATCGCACTGTCCGTGCGGCGCATCGAGCTTTTCTCGTAACGGGTAATCATATGCTCGGTGCCACCCACCCAGACGGAGGAACCAGCATCCTGAACATCGAACTGGAAGCCCCACATCCTGCGCTCGTTTTTCAAATCCCAGGTTTGGGCATTCTTGGGGGTATACGAAGGACGGTGGTGCCAAGCTACCGGGTTCGTGCTACTGCCTTGCATATGAGCGAGACGGAACGCCTCCTGGTTATTCAGCTGGGTGAAGTAACCAGCGACGTACACATCGGCATTGCCCTCAGAAGCGCTCACGCCGTTAACTGTGCCATTAAAGACCGGACGCCAGTTCCAGTCCACCTCACCGTTGCTCAACTTAATGCGAGCCAGGTTCCTCGCATACGCGTAGGTGGGGGAGGTCTGGCCCTTCAAGTGAGTGAAGGAACCACCAATGTACAGGTAGCCATCACGCACGTGCAGGGTCTTAATCTGTACCGGTACGGAAGCAATGCGGCTAACCACGCGGATATCCCAGTCCTTAGCAACCTGACCGGTCTGCGGATCCAGAATTACAAAACCGTTGTAGTACTCGCCGTTCACCTGGTCGAAAGAACCACCCACAGCAAGCAGGCCGTTCGGCAGAGCCTCAACCGACTTCACCTGACCGTTAATCTTCGGGCGGAAGGAACGGCGCAGCTCGCCGGTACCCACCTCGTAACCAGCCAAGAAAGCCTGCTCAACCTTCTCACCGCTTGCCGACTCAACGTACGCGAAATCGCCACCGGTAAAGACAGCGCCACCGACCTCGGTGATAGCCTCAACCTGGGTGTTCATCTCACCCTTCTTGCCGGTACCGGTCTCAGTGCTGGTACGCCACTTCCACTTCTCGGAGTAGCTATTGGGTAGCGCGCGGCGGTTACTTGCCGCAGCGCCCTGCTGGCCATAATCATGCAGACCCTTAGCCACCAAATCGTTCTGAGTCACCTTCGGGCGCAAGAACATCTGAGTAAATACCAGGGGAGTGGTCGAATCATCCGCCGGGCGGTAAATATACGCCGAAGGACGGTTCATCAGGTAGGTCTCGGTCCACCATGTAATCTTGGCGTTGCGACCGTAGGTGAAGCCCAGCTTGTAGCCCTGCGATGCCTTCTCTTCGAAGTTCAGGGAACGGAAATCATCAGAATCATGGGTGAAGATGTTACCAGCCACCTGACCACGGTTGGCGTAGTCATAACGGTTACTGTACTGCCAGGTGTTTTTGACCGAAATATTTGACCAGAACATCTTTGAACGCAAAGTCCAAGTCCATTCGGTACTGGAATCACGGTGAGCCTTAAAATCCTGCCAGGTAGTGCCCTCAACGTTCATCGCGCGATGGAAACGCACGCCATCGGGCAAATCCTGCGGACGGGTACCGTTCAGTAGCGCGTTCACGGTCACGCCGGAGAGCTGCACCGCATCAAAGCCGGTCGGGTTCTTATACAGCTGATCGGCATTACCGCGACCGTAGTAGTTCTCAGTCCAGCTCTCACGACCGCGGCCAATCATAACCCAGCCGCCGCCATCAGTTTCCTGATCGCAATAGAACTGCTCAGGAGCACTCATCGCAGGGGTGTACAGCCAGTACGCGCCGCTCTTGCCACGCGGATTATTCTGCTTAACCTCCCAGCAGCTCGCAGCCGCGCGCTCGCTCGACGAACCGTCATAGTAGCGTGCATCAGCAGCCTGCGCGCCCGAAGCAATCGGACCCAAAGAAGCCGCAACCATCGCAAAAGAAGCAGCCGCCGCACCCAAAGCACGGGACCCGGAGCGAGAAGCTACGCGAGAGCCCTCAGAAGCGGAGGAAGCAGCACCCTGCGCGCGCCCTCCACGCGTGAACGGAAGAAAATTCATTTGTCTCTCCTAGAGACCTCAACCGGCACACAGCAGAAAACTGCAATTCACACAGCAACACCCACCCCACACAAGGCACAGCATAGTGACCAGGCATCGGGGTAAGGGGGAAGCGTTATGAACTGCGCTAACAGCGAGTCTGTAGCCGGAATCAGTGAGTGTAGTTATCGGAAATTGAATGAATACGCCCCACCCCTCACGCACGAAGCCAACAGTGGCAACGCACCCGTACGAAGCGGAACGCTAAAAATCTGTGAAGTTTCCTCTGTCGTACCAACAGCGAAGAAACACCACAGATCAAGATTCAGCCCATCATCGGAAAGGACGGAAGCAACCCATCCGACGCAATGAATCCCAACCCATCATAGCCGCCACAGGGGCGAAGAGATAGCAAACTGGGAAAACCGGACCGAACCAAAACTATAGAGGGCATACACCCCGGGTGCACCGCCGCCTGATTCGGACCCCGCAAACCCTGCAGAGCCCGAACCAGGCGGCGGCTCAAAGAAACTAGATCAACAATCTGACCTAAGCCTGAGCAGCTCCCGTGGAAGCCGAGAAGTTCTCAGACGCATCGATGGAACGCACATAGTAGCGAGCGCCATCAGTATGCTCAACCTCGTAGCTGGTGCCCGAGACCGTAGCAATCACACGGTCATCACGCAGCACCTGGTAGCGAGCACCGCTCTCACGAACACCAGACCAAGACAGCTTATCGGTCGAGCCATCACGCTGAACCGACAGATTCGACGGAGTCGACGGGGCGGTCACATCGCGAGGAGCAAAACGAGCAAAACCGACAGTGCGCTGCTCACCATTAGCACCCAGCGAACGGTTAATGTCGCCACCAACCCACAGGTTGCCGCGAGAATCCACGAAGGACTCCCAGACACCGTAGCCGCTAGCGCCCTTCAGAACCGGGCTGAACTCGCCCACAACCTCGCCGCTGTCCTTATCAAACGCCGCGACCAGGCGCATACGGTGAACTGCCTTCGACTCCTTCCAGTAGGTGTGGTAACCGGTAGAGCCCTCAAAGAGTACGTCACCGCAGTGGCATGCACCGTAAATGGTGTTACCGCTCAAGTGCAGATCCTGCCAGTCGCCACCGTACTTAGAAATCGACGAAGAAATACGGCCGTAACCGTTCTTCGAGTAGTTAGCAATCAGGTGGTCAGCACCGGCAGTCCACACGGTCGAGCCAGCATCCTGAACATCGAACTGGAACGCGTACACAATACGGTCAGTAATGTTCAGCTTCAGCGACGGCTCCCACTCCCACCTAATGTTCGAAGCATCCGAGCCGTTCAGAGCAGCCAGGCGGAAAGCACGCTGGTTATTCAGCTCAGTGAAGTAACCCGCAGCGTGAACAGTGGAATTATCGGAGGCAGCAGTAATGCCGTTGACCGTACCGTTAAAGTTCGGGCGCCAGTTCCAGTCCACCGCACCGTTCGAAAGCTTAATACGAGCGGCACCACGCGAGTAAGCGTACGCCTTAGACGTATTGCCCTTCACATGGGTGAAGTTACCGCCAATGTACAGGTAACCGTCCTGAACCAGCAGGGTCTTCACCTGAACTGCATCGCCATTACGGCGCTGAATCTGAAGATCCCACGTGCGGTCGATCTGGCCGGTGGTTGCGTCCAGAATGACGAAGTGGTTGACCTTCTCGCCGTTAACCTCGGTGAACTCGCCACCAACTGCCAGGCGGTTATTCGGCAGAGCCTCAAGAGCCTTAATCTGACCGTTGAAAGTCGGACGGAAAGAGCGAACCAGTTCGCCCGAATCCACGTTATAGCCCGCCAGGTACGACTGGTCCACGCGCTCGCCACCAGCCGACTCCACATACTTGAAGTCGCCACCGGTGAAGACGGTGTCGCCCACCTGAGTAATAGCCTGAACGTAGGTGTTCATCTCGTTCTTCTTGCCGGTGCCAGTCTGCTCACTGGTGCGCCAACGAACGGGCATCGTGTAGCTATTCGGCAGAGCACGACGGTTGCTAGCGGCAGAGCCAGAACCAATCTGCGAGAAGTTCAAGTCACGCTGAGTCAGCTTCGGACGCAGGAACACCTGAGTAAAGGGGATGGAGTAACCAGCGGAACCACGCTTCTGGTAAATGTATGAATCCGGATTCTCATTACCGAAGTTCACCAGCGCACCGTACGCAAAACCAATCTGGTAGCCCTGGTTCGGGTTCGCGAAGAAACGAACAGAACTGGTGGTAATACCCGGAGCCATCTCCGAAGCATGACGACCCATATGAGCGGTGCGGTTAATACCGGCACCGGTGAACTTCACGGTGCCCCAACGCTGACCGTAGCTCATCGCCCAGGTCCACTGCTCAGTCTGAGGACGCTGAACATAAACGTTCTGCCACTGGGTGCCCCTTGCATTGTGGGCACGGTGCAGGCGCATGCCGTCGGGAAGGTCCTGAGGCTTAATGCCGTTCAGCAGGGCATCGACAGTGTTTGCGGGAAGCTGGACGGGAGTAAAAGCGGAGGGACCCGTGGGGTTCTGATGCAGCTGGTTCGGGTCGCCGGTGCCGTTGTAAGACTCGGTCCAACCCTCACGACCGCGACCAATCATGACCCAGCCGCCGCCATCAGTTTCCTGATCGCAGTAGAACTGCGCCGGGCCGCTCATCTGCGGGGTGTACAGCCAATAAGTGCCAGAGGAGGCAGAAGGATTAACCTGCTTGACCTCGTAGCAGGAAGCAGCCGCCTTATCGCTGCTGGAACCGTCATGGGTTCCAGTCGCAGCCGAGGCGGGAGTAGTAGGAGTAAGAGGTGCCGCAGTGAAAGCGGTGCCAAAAGCGAGTGCGAAAGCACCCCACTTTTTAGCAGACCATGAATGGGCATGGCGCTTTTCAGCGGGTTTGTTCGTGTATGTGGTTGTCATATGCGTCTTTCTGATGCGACGTTCCGGAAGAAACATCGAAAGATACGGTGAATTTAGCGCACTAGAAAAACCGCAGTAAATACTGAAAACCTGAGGTTGGTTGGAAGAGGTAAACAGAATCCGGAAGGGGATATACTGTCTGGTTTTGCTCTAAGTGTTAATGATTAGGGTACAGGATTAAGCTGTGAAAATAATGGTGCACAAAGTGCAAAGATGCCCATGAGTGTGTGATTTGCACCCCATGCGATGAACGTTGTGACACAGGAACGGACACGGAAGAAAACCATACTCAAATATCACCCACGAAAGCGACAACCGAGTGCAAAAAGGAATATATTCCATCACAGAGAGTACAAGAGAAAAATGCCAGAAAAGCGGACAAGTCCTACAATGGAAAAGCCGCAAAAAACACCCCAAAACGCACAAAAAGCACCGTGAAATAAAGGCAAAACCACTCGGGTACCCAACCTCACGCAGGTACGTACCCAACACGGCACACATTACTGGCATACTCGCCAAAACCGGCAAACCCGCCAATCCCGAGGACCGCAGATTCAGGAGAACCCGTGAGCACCACCCAAAAAGCTACCGCACAGCCCCTCGAGGCGCCCCTGCAGCCCCTCCTGAACACCCTCAACCAGCTCAACAGCTGGGCGGCAATCCGCACCGCCGCCTCCGCACAGCCCGCTGAACGTAGCGCACGCACCCTCATCGGCGCCGTCGCTGGAACCCATGCCGCACTCATCGCAGACATCTCCACCGCAGTACGCGGCGCCACCGGTGAAGCGCTCAGCCTCATCATCGCCCCCACCGACCGCCAGGCAGAAGACCTCGCCGCAGCGCTGCGCTCCTACCTGCCCGCCGCCGACATCGCGCTCTTCCCCGCATGGGAAACCCTGCCGCACGAACGCCTCTCACCGCGCTCCGACACCGTCGGCCGTCGCCTGCAGGTACTACGCGCCATCACCGGGAACACCACCCGCCCCCAGGTCGTCATCGCACCCGTGCGCGCCGTCATCCAGCCCATCGTCACCGGCATCGAAAAACTCGAACCCGTACACCTGGTCCGCGGTGAAGAATACCCCTTCAAAGACGTTGTGCGAGGACTTAACGATGCCGCCTACTCCCGTGTAGACCTCGTTGCCAAGCGCGGCGAGTACGCGGTGCGCGGCGGCATTATCGACGTCTTCCCTCCCACCGCAACCACCCCCGTACGCCTCGAATTCTTCGGCGACGAACTCGACGAAATGCGCCACTTCTCCGTCGCAGACCAGCGCACCCTCAGCGGGGGAGAAGAACTCACCGAACTCACCCTGCTGCCCTGCCGCGAACTGCTCATCACCCCCGAGGTGATGAGCCGCGCCGCACGCTTGAAGGCAGACTACCCTGCCGCTGCGTCCATGCTTGAGAAGATTGCGGGCGGAATCTACGTTGAGGGCATGGAATCGCTCACCCCGCTACTCATCGAATCCATGACCACCCTCACCGAGCTGCTGCCGGCAGGGTCCATGATCATCAACGTCGAACCCGAACGCGTGCGTGCCCGCGCTGAAGACCTCGTCGCCACCAACGAAGAATTCCTTGCTGCCGCCTGGGACACCTCCGCAGAAGCTGATGCTGTAGCACCCATCGACCTGGGTCAGCTGCGCATGAGCGACAGCGGCTTCCGCACCATCGACCAAACTACTGCCCAGGCGCTCGAAGCCAAGCTCAGCTGGTGGGAAATCACTGAACTCGTCACCGACGCAGACCTGCTCGAAGATGCCGCCGGGGCTCTCCAGAGCCAGAGCATCGCCGACGCCATCGAAGACGGAATCGACACCTACACCGTCAATGCCGTCCCCGCAACCGCATTCAACGGCTCCGTCGAACGCATGCTCAGCCAGGTCGGCGACCTCATCCAGAAACAGTGGACCGTCCTCGCCCTCACCAACGGCCGCGGCTCTACCGACCGACTCATCGACCTCTTCCACTCCGGGGAAGGGGCGCCCGCCGTGCCCGCAGCCCGCCGCACCAGCCTCGAAGCCGACCCCGCAGGTGACCTCGACCACGGCATCGTTGAGGTGTGCGAGGCGCCCGCCTCCGCAGGCTTCCTCATCGAGGAGGCGAAACTCGCCGTCTTCACCGAAGCCGAGCTACTCGGCCGCCGCGGCACCTACGCACCCCGAGGCGCCGCCGGACAGAAATTCAAGACGCGCCGTCGCCGCAATGCCGTCGACCCGCTCGCGCTGAACCCCGGCGACTACGTGGTGCACGAGCGTCACGGCATCGGTAAGTTCGTCGAAATGACCTCCCGCCCGGTGGCTGGTGCATCCCCGGTCAACGGCGTACAGCCCATGAAGGAATACCTGGTCATCGAGTACGCTCCCGCCAAGCGCGGCGGTGCACCCGACCGCCTCTTCGTGCCCTCCGACCAGCTGGACCTCATCTCCAACTACGTGGGTGGCGAGAACCCGAGCCTGTCCAAGATGGGCGGTAGTGACTGGGCTAAGACCAAGTCCCGCGCTCGCAAGGCAGTCAAGGAAATCGCTGCCGACCTGGTGAAACTCTACTCGGCACGCCAGGCATCGCGCGGTCACGCCTTCGCAGCAGACACTCCCTGGCAGCGAGAGCTGGAAGAGTCCTTCCCCTATAACGAGACTCCCGACCAGCTCACCGCCATCCACGAGGTGAAGGAAGACATGGAGAAAGAAATCCCCATGGACCGCCTCATCTCCGGTGACGTGGGCTTCGGTAAAACTGAGGTTGCTGTGCGTGCCGCATTCAAGGCGGTACAGGATGGCAAGCAGGTTGCGGTGCTCGTACCCACGACCCTGCTCGCCCAGCAGCACTACGAGACGTTCAGCGAGCGATTCTCTGGCTTCCCCGTGAAGATTCGTGTGCTCTCCCGCTTCCAGAAGGCGAAAGAAACCCGCCAGATTACTGAAGAAATCGCATCCGGCGCGGTGGACGTGGTGATCGGCACCCACCGGATTCTCTCGGACAGCGTGGTGTTCAAGGACCTGGGCCTGGTCATCATTGACGAGGAGCAGCGCTTTGGCGTGGAGCACAAGGAAAAGCTCAAGCAGATGCGCACCAACGTGGATGTGCTCGCAATGAGTGCTACCCCGATTCCACGCACCCTGGAAATGTCGCTAACCGGTATTCGCGAGACCTCCACCCTTGCCACCGCCCCCGAGGAACGCCACCCCGTGCTCACCTTCGTGGGACCGCGCACCGACAGCCAGATTACGGCCGCGATTCGCCGCGAGCTCATGCGTGAAGGACAGGTGTTCTTCGTGCACAACCGCGTGGCTGACATCGACGATGTTGCCGCGGAAATTGGCAAGCTCGTGCCGGAGGCGCGCATCGCCACCGCCCACGGCCGCATGAGTGAGTCGCGCCTGGAGCAGATTATTGTGGACTTCTGGGAGCGCCGCTTTGACGTGCTGGTGTGCACCACCATCGTGGAGACCGGCCTAGACATTTCGAACGCGAACACGCTCATCGTGGACCACGCCCAGAACTACGGCCTGAGCCAGCTGCACCAGCTGCGCGGACGTGTGGGTCGTGGCCGCGAGCGCGCCTACGCGTACTTCCTGTACCCGGTGGACAAGACTCTCGGCGAGATTGCCCACGAGCGCCTGAAGGCTGTGGCGACCCACAATGAGCTGGGTGCGGGTCTGCAGCTTGCCATGAAGGACCTGGAGATTCGCGGCGCGGGTAACCTGCTCGGCGGCGAACAGTCCGGCCATATTGCCGGTGTTGGTTTTGACCTGTACCTGCGCCTGGTCGGCGAGGCGGTCGCAAACTACCGCGGCGAGAAGGAAGAACGCGAGGTCGAAACGAAGATTGACCTGCCCGTCAACGCGCATATTCCGCACACCTACATTGATTCGGAGCGTCTGCGCCTGCAGGCGTACCGCCAGATTGCTGCCGCCGATACCGAAGAGAAGATTGCGGAGGCTCGCGAGGAACTGGTCGACCGTTACGGCGAGCTGCCGGAGGCGGTAGAGAACCTGCTTGCCGTGGCGACGGTGCGTATGCACGCCCGTGCCGCTGGTATCCATGAGCTGGTGGTGTTGGGTCCGAAGGTTCGCGTGGTGACCGCTACGCCGCTGCCGGAGTCCCGCCAGATGCGTCTGAAGCGCGTGTACCCGGGTTCCACGCACGCTCAGCCGAAGGGTATGGATACCTGGCTGACGCTGGTGCCGCGCCCGAAGACCATGCCGGTCGGCGGTAAGGATTTGGTGGACGGCGCGATGCTGCAGTGGGCTGAGAAGTTCATTAACTCAATTTATGCGGAGAAGCCCCAGGCTCTCGAAGACTAGAGACTAGAAGAATAGGGGAGCGCCCGGTCTTACCGTGCGCCCTAGGAAAATGCTCGCCGTGCAGATTGCCACAATATGGCACATCTGCACGGCGAGTACGTTTGCTCCGTAGGGGCGGCATAGCTCACAATTAAGGCATGACTTCAACGGTGAACTATGCATCTCAGCGAATTGTAATTATTGGTGGCGGCCCCGGCGGCTACGAGGCGGCGATGGTGGCTGCCGCATCCAACGCGGACGTGACTCTGATCGAGCGTAATGCCATTGGCGGCTCCGCCGTTCTGACTGACGTTGTGCCCTCTAAGACCCTGATTGCTACGGCGGATATGATGACCCGCTTCTCCGAGGCGGGTAGCCTGGGCATCGAGAACACGAAGGGTAAGGCACCGCAGCTTCGTGTTGATATGGACCGCGTGAACCGCCGAGTCCGCGACCTTGCCCAGCAGCAGTCTGCCGACATTAAGCGTGCCCTGGCTTCCGCGGGCGTGAAGATTATTCACGGTACCGGTAAGCTCCTGGACCGCCACACCGTGCAGGTGACTGACGAGGCGGGTCTGGTTTACCCCCTGCAGGCGGACTTTGTGTTGCTGTCTGTGGGTACGCATCCGCGTGAAATGGCGACCGGCATGCCTGATGGTGAGCGCATCCTGACCTGGACTCAGCTGTACAACCTCTGCGAGGTTCCCGAGGAGCTGATTGTGATTGGTTCGGGTGTGACCGGTGCGGAGTTCGCGTCGGCGTATAACGGTCTGGGTTCGAAGGTGACGCTGGTGTCTTCGCGTGACCGTGTGCTTCCCGGCGAGGACGAGGACGCTGCCCGCGTGCTGGAGGACGTCTTTGAGCGTCGCGGCGTGCGAGTGATGCCCCGTTCCCGTGCAGCTGCGGTTGAGCGTACCGAAGACGGCGCCGGCGTTATCGTGACCCTGTCGGATGGCCGTAAGGTGTCCGGCACTCACTGCCTGGTGGCTATTGGTTCGATTCCGAACACTGAAGATTTGGGTCTGGAAGCAGCCGGTGTGGAGCAGACCCCGAGCGGTCACATTAAGGTGGACGGTGTGTCCCGCACGAGCGTGAACAGCATTTACGCCGCTGGTGACTGCACGGGTGTTTACCCGCTGGCTTCCGTGGCTGCGATGCAGGGTCGTATCGCTATGGCGCACATCCTGGGTGATGCGGTGCGTCCGCTGCGTACCGATAAGGTTGCCGCGAACATCTTCACCTCCCCGGAGATTGCGACCGTGGGTGTGAGCGAGAAGGACCTTGCCGAGGGCGCTTACCGTGGTGACGCGGTGACCCTGCAGCTGAGCACGAACCCGCGTGCGAAGATGATGGCGATGCGCGACGGCTTCGTGAAGATTTTTGCTCGCCGCCACTCCGGCACCGTCATTGGCGGCGTGGTGGTCGGTCAGCGTGCTTCCGAGCTGATTTACCCCATTGCTCTGGCGGTGGAGAAGAAGCTCGCGGTGGACGATCTGGCGGATACTTTCACGGTCTACCCCTCGCTCTCTGGCTCTATTGCTGAGGCTGCTCGCAAGCTGCACACTCGCGGCCTGTAGCCCGCGCATAGATACCCTGGGCTTGTAGAGAGCCGCTATCTCTGAAACGCACAAAAGCGGTGGGGGTCACTTCCTGAGTTCCTAAGAATCAGGAGGTGACCCCCACCGCTTTGCCGTAGAGATGCCTTAGCCCCTGCGAAGTTTTACTTCGTGGTGCTGACAGCGTTCATGTCCACGTCACGGGTTTCGTGAGTGAGCAGAATGAAGACAACGCTCAGAATCGAGGCGAATGCCAGGTAGCCGCCCACTGCAGCCACACCGTAAGTGGAGTTCAACCAAACAGCCACGAACGGGGTCAGCGCCGCACCGAGGATGGACGCCACGTTGTAGGCGATACCGCTGGCGGTGTAGCGCACGTTGGTGGGGTACAGCTCCGGCAGGTACGCGGACATGGAACCGAAGGACAGACCCATCAGGCACATACCGATGAAGATGAAGAGGGTGACCACTGCGGCGTTTGCGTTCGCACCGGTACCGACGACGGAGGGGGAGATGAACAGACCGAAGGACAGACCGAAGACAGCCATAGCGATGGTGGTCCACAGCTGCTGGGTGCGGCGGCCGTACTTGTCAGCCAGCCAACCCGAAATCGGGATGAAGATCGCGAAGCCGATAATGGAGATCAGCTGAATAATCAGGAACTCGCGGTAGGGGATAGCCAGACCACCCTTGTCAGCCTTACCGATACCGTAGGAGAGGACCCACGCGGTCATCAGGTAGAACAGCACGTAGCATGCAACCATGATGAAGGTACCCTGAATCATGGGCCACCAAGCGACCTTGAACGCCTCAACGAGCGGGGTCTTAACCTTCTCGTTGTTAGCGGCAGCCTTGGCGAAGACGGGGGTCTCCTCCAGCTTGAAACGCACGTACAGGCCGACAGCGACCATCACGATGGACAGCAGGAACGGAATACGCCAACCCCAAATGAGGAAGGGGTGGTCAAGGGTCTTACCGTCGGTTGCGGAGTTGAAGGAAATCCAGCTGGTCAGCAGCAGCATGAAGCCGTTCGCAAGCACGAAGCCGATGGGCGCACCCAGCTGAGGCCACATAGCGGCGCGGGCGCGCTTACCGTCCTCAGCGTACTCGCTGGCGAGCAGTGCCGCACCGGACCATTCGCCGCCCAGGCCCAGGCCCTGGCAGAAACGCATAATGGTCAGCATGGTCGGTGCCCACAGACCAATCTGGTGGTAGGTGGGCAGCAGACCGATGATGAAGGTTGCCAGACCCATGGTGAGCAGTGCACCGACGAGGGTTGCCTTACGGCCGATCTTGTCGCCGAAGTGGCCGAAGATCACGGAACCGAGGGGACGTGCGATGAAGGCGACGCCGAAGGTGGCGAAGGAAGCCAGAAGCTCGGTGGTTGCGTCCTTCGAGGGGAAGAACAGCACAGGGAAAACAGCCACTGCCGCGGTGGCGTAAATGTAGAAATCGTAGAACTCGATGGTGGTACCAACGAGCGAGGCGAGAATAACTCGACTGCGAGGAGTCGTATTCTTCACCGATGCAGCAGACGCTTTCGTGTCGGGTGCAGAGGCGCTCATGAGGAAAACTCCCGAGATGGTGAATTTGTGTGTACACAAGGAGCCTGAGGCGGGTGTTCCATGACCGGTCAGCGCGGGAGGCGGGTGTGCCGTAGGCGCGTACCGGGTGCCGTGACCGCACCGGGTGGGGTGGGCGGGTGCCGGAATCTGAAAGGCTCCTCTAAAGTGCAACATTATAACTCTGTTCAGAAAAGCCCAAACAAACGCAGTCACTATTTGGACGTAATCGCAATGGGTGGCCCCGCAAACCCCACAGAAACAGACAAGGGCGGACATAGAAAATCCCCCGGGAGGGTATGAGGTAATACCTCGTACCCTCCCGGGGGATTCATCAAACCTATGCGCTCGCGGTCGCAAAACCGCGGCATCGAGAGTTACTTGATGGTCGCCAGCACCGCACCGGAGGTGACGGTATCGCCGGCCTTAGCTGACAGTCCCGAAACCTTACCCGCCTTGTGCGCGGTAATGGGCTGCTCCATCTTCATCGCCTCCAGCACCAGAATCAGGTCGCCCTCAGCAACAGTGTCACCGTCAGAAGCGGCAACCTTCACGATGGTGCCCTGCATGGGGCTGGTCAGCTCGTCGCCGCCACCCTTCGCCGCGCCGCGTGCCGAACGGGACTTGCGGGTCTTGGATGCGGGCTTAGCGGCAGGCTTGGTGCCGCCACCCAGATCGGGCAGGGACACCTCCATGCGCTTGCCGTTGACCTCAACGACCACGGTGGTGCGCTCATCCTCATCCGAATCCACGCTACCGGGAGCACCGGAGTACATGGGGATGGTGTTGTTGAACTCGGTCTCAATCCAGCGGGTGTGCACCTTGAACTCGCCGCCCTCAGCCGGTGCGAAGGCGGGGTCATCCAGCACGACGCGGTGGAACGGGATGACGGTGGGCATGCCCTCAACGCTCAGCTCAGCCAGGGCACGGCGGGCACGCTGCAGAGCCTGCTCGCGATCCGCGCCGGTGACAATGAGCTTAGCCAGCATGGAGTCGAAGTTACCGCCGATGACATCGCCAGCCACGAAGCCGGAATCCCAGCGAACACCGGGGCCGGTGGGCACGGTCAGCTTCTCGATGGTGCCGGGTGCGGGCATGAAGGAACGGCCCGCATCCTCACCGTTAATACGGAACTCGAAGGAGTGACCGCGCAGAACGGGGTCCTTCTCCTCAATCTTCTCGCCGCGAGCAATACGGAACTGCTCACGAACCAGGTCCAGACCGGAAATCTCCTCGGAAACCGGGTGCTCCACCTGCAGTCGAGTGTTGACCTCCAGGAAGGAGATGGTGCCGTCGGTACCGACCAGGAACTCACAGGTGCCGGCGCCCTGGTAGCCAGCCTCGCGCAGAATCGCGCGGGACGCCTCGTACAGGCGCTCGTTCTGCTCCTCGCTCAGGTAGGGGGCGGGCGCCTCCTCAATGAGCTTCTGGTTACGGCGCTGCAGGGAGCAGTCACGGGTAGAAACCACCACAACGTTGCCGTGTGCATCCGCCAAGCACTGAGTCTCAACGTGACGCGGCGAATCCAGGAAGCGCTCGATGAAGCACTCGCCGCGACCGAACGCCGCGGTAGCCTCACGAACAGCGGACTCGTACATTTCAACAATGCTCTCGCGGTCACGGGCGACCTTAATGCCGCGGCCACCGCCACCGAAGGCCGCCTTCACCGCGATGGGCAGGCCGTGTTCATCAGCGAACGCAACAACCTCATCGGCGGACTTGACCGGGTCCTTGGTGCCGGGCACCAGGGGAGCGCCCACCTTCTGCGCGATGTGGCGTGCCGCCACCTTATCGCCCAGCTGGGTAATGGACTCGGGGGAGGGACCAATCCAGGTCAGACCCGCGTCGATGCACTTCTGAGCGAACTGCGCGTTCTCAGACAGGAAACCGTAACCGGGGTGCACGGCATCTGCCCCGGAGCGGATAGCAATCTCAATGAGCTTGTCCATCACCAGGTAGGACTGCGCCGCGGTGGCACCGCCGAGAGCGTAGGCTTCATCGGCAAGCTTCACATGCTGGGCGTCGCGGTCCGGGTCAGCGTAGACGGCGACGGTCTGCAGACCCTCATCGCGGGCTGCACGAATCACGCGGACAGCAATTTCACCGCGGTTAGCGATCAGAATCTTGCTGACCGGGCCGGTGTGGCGGCCGGGGACTGCAGTAAATTTCTTGGCGGCTTCTGCCTGGTGCTGAGTCACTTAAAGCTCTCCTTTAATCTCCTGCCGAAAAGAATATCTAGAATCGGCGGGAATGGCGAATATAACGCGCATCATACTGTTCTATCTTATCGATTGGTGTTCAACAATGTGTATTGCAGAGCGCGCTTTGAGACAGATTTATACGGTGGGAGTGGCTCTACTCCTCATCCTGGGGAGGTAGCCACAACTCGGTCACCGCTACTTCGCGGCGGCGTAGCATATCGCGTAGCGCGTGGATGGACAGACCCACCACCGTGTGGAACTCACCCTCAATACCGCGAATGAACGCGGAACCGTAACCGTCGAGGGTGAAGGAACCGGCTACCCAGAGCGGCTCACCGGTAGCAATGTACGCCTCGATTTCTTCGCGGCTGAGCGCATCAAAGTGGACGGTGGCGCTGCGTAGCTCAGAAACAGTGGGCAGTTCAGAAACGGTAGGCAGCTCAGCACCCGGCTCGACATCGCGCAAATCCACGAGCGCGTGACCGGTATGCAGTACGCCGTGGTTGCCGCTCATCGCGCTGATGCGCTCGCGTGCCGCCTCCGCCGTGTGGGGCTTGCCGTAGGCAACGCCGTCAAATTCGAACACCGAATCGCAGCCTAGAACCAGTGCATCGCGCACACCCTCGGCGGTGAGCTCAGCGGCAACCGCTTGCGCCTTCAACTGCGCCAGCAGGGAGGCGGTTTCAGCCGGGGTGAGTCCCGCACGTCCCTGCGCTCGTGCCTGTTCATTGGCGGCGGCGAGCGCGGCGTCCTCATCTACGGAGGAGACGCGCACCGTGAATGCAATGCGGGAGTCTTCCAGGAGCTTGCGGCGCGCCGGGGAGGCGGAGGCAAGAATCAAACGGATCGGTGTGGTACTCATAGGTTCTATTTTAGAGCCTTGCGGGTGAGCCTTACCTTCGAGTGCAGATTGAAGGGTGTCAAGATGCTGAGGGAATGGGCGGAAAAGTAAGGGGGACGAAAAGAGCGTGTCCCATCCCCCTCAACCACGTAGGAGATGGAACACGCCGTTCAAAATCATAACTCTTCTCAAACGTTAAAGAAAAGAAGAATCAATAGTGACACTTTTATGACGCTTGCCAAATATATTTCGCCCATGATAAGGGGAGCATGTGGCGGAGAAGCTACACGGCGCTAAGCAGTACGCCTAGCGCCGTGTAGCTTCAAGAGTCGCCAGGTTAGCGGCGTGCCGCGACGGTGTTGTCCTCCACCTCGTGAAGTCGCTGCGCCTCACCGGCGATGCGCTCATCGTAGAATTCCTGAGCCACGAAGCCGCCCTCCGAACGGGGAGCGTTGTAGAGCTCCTCATCCAGGATGCCCTCGCGGCGAGCCACAATCGCGGGAACCAGAGCCTGACCGGCAACGTTCAGGGCGGTACGACCCATGTCAACGATCGGGTCAATCGCCAGGAGCAGACCCACACCGTCCAGCGGCAGACCCAGAGTGGAAAGGGTCAGGGTCAGCATCACGATTGCGCCGGTCGTGCCGGCGGTTGCGGCCGAGCCGAGCACGGACACCATCACAATCAGCAGGTACTGGGTGAAGTCCAGCTGAATACCGTAGAACTGCGCCACGAAGATTGCGGCAAGAGCCGGGTAGACCGAGGCGCAGCCGTCCATCTTAGTGGTCGCACCCAGCGGAACCGCGAAGGAGGCGTAGGCGCGGGGAACGCCCAGGTTACGTTCGGCAACGGTCTGGGTCATCGGCATCGAACCCATCGAAGAGCGGGACACGAAGCCCAGCTGGAGCGCCGGCCACACGCCCGAGAAGTACTGGCGGACCGACAGGCCGTTCGCACGCACAATAATCGGGTAGACCACCAGGAAGACCAGCAGCAGACCAATGTAGAGGGCGATAACGAACGCAACCAGCGAACCCATCGACGCCCAACCGTAGGCGAACACTGCCTTAGCGATCAGACCCACGGTGCCCAGCGGTGCCAGGCGGATAATCCACCACAGAATCTTCTGAATAATCGCCAGAGCGCTCTTGACCACGTCGATGAAGGGCTTAGCAGCCTCGCCGACCTTCAGTGCGGCAATGCCGACCGCGCCCGAAATGACCAAGATCTGCAGCACGTTGAAGGATGCCGAGGCGGTGATGCCGGAATCACCGGACTTAGCGCTGACGCCCAGACCCAGGAAATTCACCGGAATCAGACCGGTCAGGAACGCGGTCCACGAACCGGTCGATCCGGTGTACGCCTTGCCCTGCACCTGCGCGCCCACGCCCGGCTGAACGATCAGGCCCATTGCAATACCGATGAGCACAGCGAAGAATGCGGTAATCGCGAACCAGATGAGCGTGTTAACCGCCAGGCGTGCCGCGTTCGTCACCTGCGAAAGGTTCGAGATGGAAGCGACCACGGCGGTGAAAATCAGCGGAACAACAGCCGCCTTCAGCAGGGTGACGTAGGAGGAACCGATAGTATCCAGGGTCACCATGAGCCAGTTGGGGTTGCTCTTCGCGTCCCCGCCCAGTGCGAGGGCGAGCGCGCCGAGAACAATACCCAGGATGAGGGAGGCAATGATTTGGTTGCCGAAAGACGTAGCCCACTTGGGTAAACGTGAACGAGATGATGCATGCGGTGTAGACATGTGGCATACTCTAAAACTTTTGTGCACTCGCGCGCGAGTTTGTGTGAAGAAGTGTTTCAATCCGGTGCAGTGTAGGGGATGTGTGAAGAACCGTGACCACCCGGTAGCACCTTTTGGCTGTACATCCCGCAGTCCAACCCCGCAGTCCAACCCCGCAGCCCAACCAGCAACGCCGCCAGTTGCCCCCCCACATAGGCGGTTAAATTGGCTGATAGTTAATTAGGAATCGCCGCAAAAGCAAACAGAAAGGAAACAACTGCGCAACATGCGGGGAAGCTTGCTGAGATTTTGCCGTCAGCTAATAATCCGAAAGCTAGGGCTTGATATGCTGGAACCACACCGATAGTCCGGCGAAAGTCGCCGGATGATGCTGTACCCACTCAGCTTCATGTACGCGTTGAGCGTTACGCCACGCACCACCTTTCAAGGAGAGATGCATGAGTTCTGCTCCCCAATACCCCGGCGGAACCACCACCCCTAACGGCCCGAAGAAGCCCCGCAATCGCATGGAAGCGGTTGCAGATTTTGCCACTCGCGCCGCACAGACCTCAGCCCAGCAGACCCTGAACCTGGGCGCGACCCGCCCCGGCATCGCCAAGATGATTGCCGTAGCGGGTGCCGGCGTGCTGCTGGTTGGCGGTGGCATCTTCGCCTACAACTCCATGCACCAGGAAGAGAACGCGTTCCTGTCGCAGGGCGAAGAGTACGCCCGCGTCTGCCAGGACGCGAAGACCGGCCTGCGTGTGGAAGATAGCGAATGTGAGAAGGTAGGCGTTCAGGAGCCGACCGACTCATCCAGTAGCGATTCCTCGGGCTCGTCGAGCTCGTCGGGTTCCTCCAGCTCCTCGGGCTCTTCTGGGTCTTCGGGCACTTCTGGTTCGACCACCACCCACAATAATTCGAATGCGTTCCTCTGGTACTACCTGGGCCGCCAAAGTGCCGCGAACTCTACCGGCACCCCCACGGTTCCCGGTGTGGGCACCAAGCTCTCCGGAGGCAGCACCACCCGCCCCAGCAACGGCACTGTCTACAGTGGCGTGTCCTCCAAGGGCGGTAGCTTCGAAGACTCCTACCGCACCGCGAAGAAGTCCTCCACCGTCTCCTCCGGCAAGGTGACCAGCACCAATAACTCCGGTAAGACCTCCTCGGTGCGTAATAAGACCACTGGCTCGGTCTCCAGCGGTAAGCAGGGCACCAGCAATAGCGGTAGCACCGGCTCCTACAGCAAGTCGAACACCTCCAAATCGGGTTCGTCCTCCAAGTCGGGTTCGTCCTCGAAGTCCGGTTCTTCGTCCAAGTCTGGCTCTTCCTCGAAGTCCGGCAGCAAGGGCGGTTTCGGTGGCGGCTCGAAGTCCGGTGGCGGTACCTCCGGCGGCTAAGCCATAAGCCATCACACTGAATGCGGGCAGGGACTGAACGGTCCCGCCCGCATTTTCCTCACTATTTTCCATTCACTACTTCGAAGGAGCCTAGCCCCTCATGCGCCGTGAAGAATTTCCCGTCGGCCGACCCGACTGGGAGAACGTCATCATTGAGGAAGGCCTCACCTACAGCGTGGACGGCCCCCACGACACCGACCACTACTGGAACGAATACGCCGCCTACATTTTTAGCCCGCAAGAAATGGACTCTGTGCGAGCCCAGGCGGAAGAAATGCACCGCATGTGCCTGGAAACCGTCGAGTACATCGCCTCCGGCGCGTTCGGTACCCTCGGCCTGCCCCAGGCGGCATTCAACCTCGCCGTAGAATCCTGGAACCGCCGCGACGCCGACTTCTACGGACGCTTCGACTTCACCTACTCGGGCGTGCCCGGCGACCCGATGAAGCTGCTCGAATACAACGCCGACACCCCCACCGGCATTGTGGAGGCGGCAGTCAGCCAGAAAACCTGGGCGAAAGACCAGCGCCTCGACACCCGCGGCTACGCCCACTGGGGTGAAATCGGTGAAGCCTTCGCCAACCGTTGGCGCCACATCTTCGCCCCCGAAATCACCGCGGGCGTGCAGCCTGTACTGCACCTGGCGCACGTGCCCCCCGAGATTGACGAGACCAACGAGGACTACAACAACCTCTGGCTCATCGCCTACTCGGCTCAGCAGGCGGGCATCAAAACCCACATGATTCCCATCGACGAAGTCATCTTCAACGATGACACCAAGAGCTGGGAAGACATCCAGGGACGGCCCATCACCAACCTCTTCAAGCTCTACCCCTGGGAAGATCTGGTGACCGACAGCGAAGCAGGCTACGACAAGCTCCTATTCGCCTACCACGGCGCCATGAACCGTTGGATCGAGCCGGCATGGAAGATGTTCCTCTCCAATAAGCTGCTGCTCGCCGCGCTCTGGGACAAGTACCCCGGCCACCCGAACCTCGTACCCACCTACGCGGGCCACCGCGGCGGCATGCGCAACTGGGTTCGTAAGCCCATCTTCGGGCGCGAAGGCGACGGCGTAGAAATCTACGCCCCCGATTACGACGTCTTCATCAAGCCCGAAGAGGACGACTTCTTCGCCAACGCCCCCGAAAGCGAATTCATCTACCAGGAATACATTCCGGCACCGCGCTACGAAGGCATTATCAACCCGGTTAGCCACCCCATCCTCGGCGTGTGGGTGGTTGACGGACGCACCGTAGGCGTGGGCATCCGCGAATCGAACGGCGCGCTCACCGACTACTGGTGCCGCTTCGCCCCGCACCTAGTGGACCTGAACGACTCCACCGGCATGGGATTCGGTACCACGGACCCCGGCACCGCAAACTTCGGATAGCCCCGGGAGCTAACCTAGACAACGAAGCCCCCGCCTCAGCCACAAAGCTGAAGCGGGGGCTTCGTCTATAGAGCCTCTCCCGGAGATACTCCAGAAGCGGCGAGGTGCGAGCAGACTAGAGGCTACTCGTCGTCCTCATCGTCGTCATCCTCAGTGTCCAGAGGGAGCATCATCTCATCGGTCAGGGCACGGCGCAGAGTGTCCAGACCCACCGAACCGAGCAGAAGCGCACGCGTGTGGAAAGCACGCATGTCATCGCCGCGGCGCACAGCCTGATCGCGCAGCTCCAGCCAGAGGCGCTCGCCAATCTTGTAGCTCGGCGCCTGACCCGGCCAACCCAGGTAACGCAGGAACTCGAAACGCAGGTGGCCCTCGGACTCATCCAGGTTCAGCTTCAAGAACTCGTAACCCAGCTCAGAGGTCCAGATGGTGCCCGGCTCAACGCCCAGCTGCTCAGCCCACTCATCGGGAATCGGCATCTCGCAGTGAACACCAATATCGAAGACCACGCGGGCGGCACGCATACGCTGAGCATTCAGCATGCCCATGCGGTCACCCGGATCCTTCAGGTAGCCCAGCTCCTCCATGAGGCGCTCGGCATACAGCGCCCAGCCCTCACCGTGACCGGAAACCCACAGCATGTTCGTACGCCAAGAGTTCATGGTGCCCTGCAACGCCGTAGCAATCGCAATCTGCAGGTGGTGGCCCGGAACGCCCTCGTGGTACACGGTGGAGGTTTCACGCCAGGTAGTGAACGTGTCCTCACCCTCGGGAACCGACCACCACATGCGGCCCGGACGCGAGAAATCGGGGGAGGGGCCGGTGTAGTAAATACCGCCCTCGTTCGTGGGGGCAATGCAGCACTCAATACGGCGCATGGGGCCGCCGATCTCGAAGTGGCTACCCGCCAGGTTCTCCACCGCGGCGTCGGCGAGCTTCTGCATCCACGCCTTCAGCTCATCGGTGCCGTGCAGCTGACGTGCCGGGTCCTCATCGAGCAGCTGCTTCGCGCGCTCAATGCTTGCGCCCGGCTCAATCTCCTCGGCAACCTCACGCTGACGAGCGATAATGCTCTCCAGCTCCTTCACGCCCCAGGCGTAGGTTTCGTCCAGGTCAATGGTGGTGCCCAGGAACGAACGGGAGTGCAGGCTGTACGCCTTACGGCCCACAGCGTCGCGGGAGGGCGCGACCGGCTGCAACTTCTCCACCAGGTAGCTGTTGAGGCGGCGGTAGCCTTCCTTCGCTGCCTCGGCACCGGCGGCAGCCTCATCCTTCAGCGCGGGGACAGCCTCGGCGACCTCAGCCGCCAGATCGTCAAAGAAACCACCGGGAGCGTAGTACGCGGCAGTCTGCTCAATGACAATATCCACCTGGCGGCGCGGGGCAACCTTGCCCTCTTCACGAGCCGCCTCAAGAGTCTGGATGTAGCCCTCCAGCGCCTCGGTGACGCGGTGCATACGACCGACAATGTGCTCCCAATCCTGCTGGGTGTTGCGCTTCATCAGGTCGAAGACCGAGCGCACCTCCTGCGGGACGGACGCAATATTGTTCAGCTGCCAGCCACCAAAACCAGCCTTGTACTGCTTGCGGTACAGGCTCAGACGCTCCTGCAGAGCATCCAGGGTGACCAGGTCAACATCATCAATAGGCAGGACGTTATCGACCTTTTTCAAAGTCTTCTTTGCAAGGCGCGCAAAAGCCTTCTCGCCGGCGGGCGAGTAATCGGGGTACAGGGTCTCTACGCCCTTACGACCAAGCTCGGTTGCATGGACGGGGTTCAGGTCGAGGACCTTTTCAAAGTATTCGTTAGCAATCTGATCGACGTCGGTCAGCGAGCGCTTCAATCGGTAGATGCTGGGAAGTTCCTGGTAAGTGCTCATGTTCATATCCTAACGCAGGGGTGTGCCTTCAACCACGATTTTCGGTGATTTAGCTCGCTTAAACCGGCAATATTACGGGCTGAGCGGCACCGAATGCGACAAAAGGGCCCACCTGTGGACAACTCCCAGGGGCGGATGCGCGAAAACGCCCCGGCTTTCTCCCTCCTGAACGTGTAGGAAAGAGAAAACCGGGGCGTGCCCAAGATAGGCTAAAAGCTGCTAGCCGGGGAGGCTAGCCGGCGAAGTATTCACCGTTCAGCTCCAGCAGACCGTTTGCGCTCTCGACCACGCCGAGGCGGTGCGCAATGAGGCGGTCCTGCAGCTCATCGCCGGACACCAAGTCCACCAGAATGTTCGGGTACTTGGTCGAGCAGCGGATGAACTCGTCGTACGCCTCATCGCTGAACGCCGCGTTCGTGATGAAGGTGCCGAGCTGACCGCCGCGGGCGTGAATCGCCAGGAAGAACGCGGTAATATCCTGCGGCTGAACGCTCGCGGACAGCACACCGCCAGCTACCGGGCGCAGAGTGCGAACATAGAATGCTCGCTCTTTTTCGCCGGTGGCGGGGGTTGCCACGCCGTCCACGCCCTGCGCCTGAAGAGCCTCCACGGTGTAGCCACGCATCAGGAACAGATCGAAACCAATGCTGCGGAAACGCTCCTCAGACACCTGAGCCAGTGCCGGTGCCAGCGCCTCACGGCGGAAGACCTGACGGTAACGCTTCAGAGCCTCACGCACCTGAGCGGCAGCAACCTGCAGCGCGGTCGAGGGCTCAGCAGCAGAAACAGCGGGCGCAGCCGGCTCAACAACCGGAGCCGCGGAAACAACCGGCGCAGCCGCCGGAACCTCAGCGGGAGCCTGCGTAGCAGCCGCCACCGGCGAACCAGCCGGACGCGCCAACAGCGCCGGAGAAGCACCCGGTACCGGAGCCAACGGCTCACGACCCTCACGGGCCGCCAGACGAGCCTGACGCTCCGCGGCACGCGCCTCCTTGGCAGCCTGAAGAGCCTCCTCACGAGCCTGCAGTTCAGCGGCAATATCCAGAGGCAGCTTATGCTTGAGCGACTGCGGCGGCAACGGCGCCATGCGGGCGGTCACCGCCTCCGGAGCACCCTCCGGGAAACGCTTGAGTAGCTCCTTACCCGCCTCGCTCAGCTCGTAACGCTCCGGGTTCTTGCGGGAAGTACGACCGGTACCCTCACGCAGAGCGTTCAGGTAGCGCTCGCCCTTCAGCACGTGCATCGCCACCGAGTAGCGGTTACGCAGACGCGGAGTGAGCTTGTAGCGGTGCGGAGCGACCTCACCCTGCAGGTACGGGATGTCCAGGGCGATCTTCAGCTCATCGTAAATATCGTAGTAGGAGATGCGCGGGTTCTCCTCCACAATCTTCAGAATCGGGTACAGCAGCTGATGCGGGTACGGCAGAGCATCCACAGCGGCAGGATCGAGCAGAGCCGAAGCCACCAGCTTCTGAACGCTCGGCTCAGCCATCTGCGCCAGGGCGGGCGCAAACGCGGAACCCAGCGAGTAGACGGTCTCACGCTCGGATAGGTAGTGGTGCGCGGTCAGCACATCGTAGATGTAATCCTGCGCTTCAATCTGCACAAAGTAGGGGTTCGAAGACGCCTGCTGAATACGCTCGTCTCGGTCAAAGACCTGCTCCAGGCTCGGAAGGCTCAGCTCCACGTCGGCGCCGTGGTCGTTGAGAGTATCGAGCAGAAGAACGCCCATGTGGGTTAGCAGAGCGTCGGTTGCGGCAATATCCTCAGCGGTAATCGAGGTGCCCTCATCCTTCACCAGCGCCAGTACGGAGCTCAGCTCGCTCGCCGGCACGCCGGTCTCCTCGTGGCGTGCCACCAGCTCCTTCGCCGAAGGCGACAGCGAGTACAGAGTCAGCGGAGAATCCGTGTGCTCGTGGATCGTCTTGGTGCGCAGGTAGCCCTCACGGGTCAGCAGGCTCAGCGCCTGAGCAATCACCGGCTCAACAATGCGCTGCTCCAGGTACGACAGGCCGTACCAGCCCTGCACAAAACCGCACTCACGCAGCACCAGCTCACGAATCTTCACGGGCGCCGCCGCAGGGTAGGACGGGGTAACGCTCAGGACAATGGGCAGAAGCTCACGCACCGTAATGTGCGAGAGCAGAACCGGGTAGAACTGCTTCAGATAGTGCAGGTACACGCCGCTCTGCAGAGGCAGAACCGGCAGAAGAGCCTGCGCCTGCTGTTCCTTCGGGGTACCCAAAAGCTCACGGCCAGCCTCGCTGAGGGTGTAGTGCAGGTTGCCCGGATGCAACTGGCTGAGGGACACCTCAAGATAATCAGCATTGACCAGCGCCGCAATCAGCTTATTGAGTGCCTCACGGAAGAGGACATTGTCACCGACCGCAATGAAACGCTGAGTCATGTTGAAACCCAGGTCCACGCCAACCGGGGTGTACATATCGGGGAAGAAAACCTTCTCGCCACGATCCTGCGCGCGCTCAAAATGGCGGAGCAGAGAGAAAGCCGCCGCAATGCTGAGAGTGCGTGCTTCCTCGGGTAGAGCCTCCCACGAGGTTTCCTGCTGCAAAGAGTGCAATTCGGAATGATCGATATGGAGCATTGTTTTATTCACAAAAGCCACGCCGGGCTCCTTATCTAGTGTTATTTATCGTGCAGGCGTTCTTCATAAAGTGCAGTCATTCGAGCGGGAAAATATTCACACAATACTGGGCGACACCATCTTTATTTTTGGGTCGACACTTTGGTAACCCACTTTGGTAACCCCTTGTGAAGAGAAGTACGTGAAGAGAAGTAGGAACGGTAGATTTCTCAGCACGTTCCGCTCACGTACCGTCTTCTATGACGAACACTTCAGAAAGAACGCTATAAATTATGGTGAAGTGCTGATACCGTCACGGGTATATACACTTCGTGAAATAATGCGAGTATATATAACGCATTACCCTCCCATTGTATCGGCTGGTTCAGGAAATAACCTAGTTTTCTAAAACCAACCGATATATGAAAAATATCCTCAAGGAAAAGTGAAAATACATTAAGTGAAATGACGTAGGAAATGCGCGAAGACCAGAGACATTCAGAGGAAAATACTTACCCCAAGCCCCCGGTTACTCCAATCCGCGAGCAAAATACTCCTCATCAATGCGATAACCGCACTCGCCCTCACCATCAAGCACACCCACACGATGGCGAATCATCAGCTCCACCAGCTGATGCTGATCAACCAGAGCAATATTGCGTGCCCCCGGCAAACCCTGCAAATACTCGGGCACCGGATGTGCAAAAGCACCGCAGGTCACCAAAACACCCTGCAAACCGCCGTGTAAAAGTACCGCACCGGCAAGCTTCTGAATCTCATTGGGGGTGACCTTCATGGTTCCGCAATAGTGCTTCACCTGAATATAGATCGGCGCGAAATCCAGGCCATCAGAATAGCGGGCAATAACGTCAACACCCTTATCGTCGGCACCGCCGGTTACCTCGGTATTAAAACCGAGAGCCGTAAAAATATCGGCAACAATCTGCTCAAAATATTCTGGCGTCACCGCGTGAATGTGCTGAATCAAATCCTGTGTAAAATGCTCCGCAAACTCGGCCTGAGCGTGAATCACCGGCGAATCGCTGGCACGCAAAATAATATCCAGCGGAGACTGACCGGCAGGCCAGGAATTCGCAGGCCCAGCGGAATTCAGGGCGGGTATAGGGCAGTCAGCATCGGTTGCATCATAAGCAGCGGGGTTCAACTGAGCATGATCAGCGCCTGAGAAAGGCGGCAGAGCGTTAAGGGCACCAGTGTCAGGAGCACCAAAAATGAGGCGATGCTCCGCCTCCGCAGTCGCCAGGAGTGCGTTCGCCTGCTTCTTGAGCTTCTTCGTCGTCCTTGCCGTCAAACTCTGCGCACACAGCGCCTGCACCTGCTTCACCACACGCGGCGGTACCGAACCGTGCAGATGCGGGGTGCAGGTCAGCTCGGCACCCAGAGGAGTGAGCAGGTACTTCCTCTTCTCCCACGGGGTTATACGAGGCATCAGCTGGGCATAACGAAGTGCCACCAAGATTTTCAAGGTGGTGCGCACAGCCACCGCAAAATCGGTGGATTCAAGAGCCGGTAGGTTCTTCTTTGACCCCAACGCCTTAGTCTGCTGCCGCAACTGCTCACTAACATAGGCGGCGGTGCGAGGCACAGTCTTCGACAAGCGCCGTAGCGTCGGCAACAGAAGCGCGATATAGACATCCGGTGGGGGCCTATGGTTTTTATTCAGCATCTTTGCCATGGTCCCTGCCAATTTATTAACACTAATGTGATGGTATATACATCGTAGCATCAGTACGTATCATCATGACTTTATCGTTTCTAATATGACAAAACCACGGGAATCAGCGCATTAGATGTTGAATAACGCAATATAAATCTTGAATTTGAAGCAAAACAATATATTCCCGCCACACCAACCGGCGTGACGGGAATATAAGAAGCAGAGTTATCAGCTCGCGTTACCTGGGGCGAGCGCGCCTCCACGAACCGGGGCCCGGACGCAACGAAACACCCAGGCGCTGACCGCGGTTCAAGATACGCGAAGCAGCACCCACCAGCGAGTTCTGCTCCTGCTGCGCGGCATTCGCCTGCATCATCGCCACCACAGCGGTTAGGGCGGCAATCTCCTCCTCAGTGGGGGAGCCCTTAACCACCTTCAGTAGAGGCTCCTGCTCAGCGTCAGTATCTACCGAAGACTGAACGGAATCCTTCGCGGTGCTGGGAACGGTATCCGCGCGCGCAGAAGAACTGGCGGAAGAGGTAGCACGGGAAGACCCGCGCTCAAGCTGCTCGGCGCTCTCAGTAGCCTCCGAACTATCCTTCTTCTTGCCGAACGAGAAATAACTCAGCGGATTGTAGCCTGCCAAAGGCACGCCTCCTTAGAAAACCTAAAATCGTGCGAAGGCCCGCGCCATACACGGCGCGGGCACAGCGGAAGCCTACAGCGGGATGTTACCGTGCTTCTTTGCCGGGGTAGCCGCGCGCTTATCGTGCAGGGCACGCAGCGAAGAAATGATGCGCACGCGAGTCTCGCTCGGGGCAATCACCTCGTCAATGTAACCCAACTCGGCAGCCTGGTACGGGTTCAGCAGCTCTTCCTCATACTTGGCAATCAGCTCAGCGCGGCGAGCCTCAACATCGCCACCCTCAGCCGCCAGAGCCGCCAGCTCACGACGGTACAGAATATTCACCGCACCCTGAGCACCCATCACACCAATCTGAGCGGTGGGCCACGCCAGGTTAATATCGGCACCCAGCTTCTTCGAACCCATCACAATGTACGCACCGCCGTACGCCTTACGGGTAATGACGGTAACCAGCGGAACGGTAGCCTCCGCGTAAGCGTAGAGCAGCTTAGCGCCGCGGCGAATAATGCCGTTGAACTCCTGATCGGTGCCGGGCAGGAAGCCGGGAACATCCACAAAAGTCAGAATCGGAATGTTGAACGCATCGCAATGACGCACGAAGCGGGCGGCCTTCTCGGAAGCCGAAATGTCCAGGCAGCCGGCGAACTGCATCGGCTGGTTCGCCACAATACCGACCGTGCGGCCCTCAACGCGGGCGTAACCAATCATCACGTTCGGGGCGTACAGCGCCTGCATCTCCAGGAAGTGGCCGTCATCGACCACGGACTCAATGACCGCGCGCATGTCATAAGGCTGGTTTGCCGAATCCGGGATCAGGGTGTCCAGGTCCAGATCGTCTACCGTCACCACGGGCTCCTGGTCGTGCTCCAGGGGCAGGGACTCTGCAAGGTTATTCGAGGGCAGGAACTCGAGGAGCTCACGCACAAAATCGAACGCGTCTTCTTCATCCTCAGCCAGGTAGGTGCTGGTACCGGTCACGGAGTTGTGCTGACGCGCACCGCCGAGGGTCTCCATGTCCACATCCTCGCCGGTCACGGTCTTAATGACGTCCGGGCCGGTAATGAACATGTGCGAAGTCTTATCCACCATGATGATGTAGTCAGTCAGCGCTGGGGAGTACGCGGCACCGCCAGCGCAGGGGCCCATAATGACAGAAATCTGCGGAACCACGCCGGACGCACGCACGTTCATACGGAAAATGTCGGCAAACATCGCCAGGGAAGCCACGCCCTCCTGAATGCGGGCGCCACCACCATCGTTAATGCCGATGACCGGGCAACCGTTCTTCAGAGCGAACTTCTGCACCTTCACAATCTTCTCGCCGTTCACCTGCGAGAGAGAACCACCGTAGACGGTGAAATCCTGCGAATACACGGCAACCAGGCGACCATCCACGGTGCCGTAACCGGAGACCAGGCCGTCACCCAGAGGCTTCTTCGCCTCCATGCCGAATGCGGTGGTGCGGTGGCGGGCGAGGGCATCAAACTCTACGAAAGAACCCTCGTCCAGAAGCATATCGATGCGCTCGCGGGCGGTGTGCTTGCCGCGTGCGTGCTGCTTCTCGATAGCTGCCTCACCGCTGGGCGCGAAGCTGCGCTCTCGACGTGCATAAAAATCAGCGAGCTTACCGGCGGTGGTGCTCAAATCAAATTCCTGCTGGAGGTTCTCGGACATTATTCCTCGTTCCTGCTCCACCCGATCGTCGGGAGCCAGTGGTTGCGGTGATAAGGTGCTCAGGTGCCCCGAAGAGCACTCTTGAACAATGTGCATATCTTTCAACTATAGTGCGAACTAGCCCACATATGCCAGGTGAGAAGCCAGAATATCAACACTAGATACACTTTTATGCACTCAGTACCCAAGAAGGTGCATATAGTAAACGAAAAGTGCGAAAGCGCGGCTCAAAAGAGCGCAGAAAACCCCCCTTCCGCCTCGGCAATCCTTGCCTGCGGAAGGGGGTCTACGTTCAAGCTTTCAACGTGAAATGACGCTTAGATGGTGCCCAGGACCGGGTTCCACTCGGTGACGGTGTGAGACAGAACCGCGCCACCAATGTTCATCGGGTCGTTAGCCACAATCTTCTCGGCAGCCTCAGCGGAGTCAACCTTTGCAATCAGCAGAGCGCCGGCGGGGGTCTCGCCATCCAGCAGGGGACCGGAAACAATCAGGTTGCCCGCCTCAATCTGCGAACCAAGGTACTCGCGGTGAGCCGGACGGTACTTCGCCTGCTCCTCGGGAGCTGCGTAAACGTAAGTAATTGCGTAATAAGCCATAGCGGTCTTCTTTCGAGCAGGGCGGAGGAACCTCCGCGGCCGGTCGGTGCTTGATGCACCCTCACTGTCTAATGTACCGTCTCGGGTGCCGGTGGGCATCACCGGCGGCAAGAAATTGGTATGGTGAGAAATCAGTGCGACTCGGTAGAAACCGGCAGATTACGGCGGCAGGTTGATAGCGGGTCTGCGAATTGCAGGACTGATTGAGGTAGGACAGAAAGGTGCAGGCTATGGCTGAAAACATGCATAACGAGAGTGATCATTCGGTTTTGGATGCGCCGCGCATCCGCACCGTGGCGCTGGACGCGGGCTACTCCAGCGTAAACCTCTACGATGAAGTCGACTCCACCACCACCCGCGCCCGCGAGCTACTTATGGACGGCACGGACCCCGAACGCGAACAGCTCGGTGAGCTCTCCGTCTACGCCAGCCTCTACCAAAGCGCCGGACGCGGCCGCCTCGCCCGAGCCTGGACCGCCCCTCCCGGGGCCTGCCTCGCCGCAAGTATCGTGGTGCGCCCGCACGCCTCCACAGACCCTCTCGCCCGAGAACTACCCGAAGACAGCTACCACTGGCTGACCCTCATCGCCGGGCTCAGCGTGGTCGATATTTGGCGCAGCTACGGCGTGGATGCCGCCCTCAAATGGCCCAACGACGTCATCGCGCAGGGCGCTAAGGGGTGCGGAATTCTCGCCCAGCTCGTTCCCGAAAGCGGCTCCACCGAGGGGCAGCGCAGCATCATTGTGGGCATCGGCCAGAACACGAACATGTCCGCCGAACAGCTGCCCGTACCCACTGCCACCAGCCTGAGCCTGTGCACCGGGCAGGTCATCGACTCCTCCGAGGTGCTCGCCCGACTGCTCGGCATCTTCGCCCGCCGCTACCGCGCCTTCGTGCGCGCCGGTGGTGACCCCGAACGCCCCGACCCCCTCAACCCCGACCCCCTCAACCCACAGAGCATCAGCCTGCTCGACCAGGCACGCGCCTCCACCGCAACCCTCGGAGCCAGCGTGCGCATGAGCCTGCCCGACGGAAGCACCGTAGATGGCATTGCCGAAGACCTCGATGCGCAGGGGCGCATCCTCATTCGCCGCGAGGACGGAACCATAGAGCCCTACGCGGTGGGCGATATTGAGCATCTTCGCCCCGCCAACGGTAGCTACGGAGATTTTCAGCAGGCACACTAGAACCAACCTATAAAGTTTCTGCCCATAAAATTTTGCCCGGCACAGCAACACTGAATACGCCCGCACCACCTCAAACCGGCGCCTCTAATCCGGTACACACCCACCAGCACAGCTAAGGAACACCATGCGCCTGCGCGGAAAACTCAACCCCGGTGAGCATGTCATCATCGCCACCCGACAGCACTACGGTGCCCTGCTGCCCGCGCTTGCCTACCTGCTGGTTGCCATCGCCGCCTCAACCTTTGCCTCCACGGCACGGTCCTCACCGATTCTGTGGACTCTCGGCACGATGTGTGCGGTGGGTGCCCTGCTTGGTGCTGTGCGTACTGCCTGGCGGTGGGTTACCACCTACTACCTGCTGACCACCCATCGGCTCGTAGTGCGCCGCGGTGTGATGACCCGTAGCGGAGACGAATCCCTCTACCTGGATTCCATGGGCGAGCGCTGGGCAAAACAGCGTGGCCCGGGTGCCTGGTTGGGCTATGGGTCCGTGTATGTGGTCTGCCGCGGAGCGCATCACCGTCTGACCTATGTGCCTGAACCCAAGCGTTTTGAAAAAGAAATTAAATCCGCTCGACGCGACTACTACGCCCTGCGTTCCCGCTATATCTAGCCCTCTCTGGGGTGCGTCCGCCCACTATAAGGAGGGTGGACCGGTTGGCTCGGAGCCTAACCCGGCGCCTAAATCTGCCGAAAAAATGCGGATTAGAGTATTCTTAAATGTGAATTACTCCACTAAAATATCTTTGGGTGCGGGCGCTTTGACGCCCAAAACACCGCAGTGGGGGGTATATTAACAAGGCGCTATACAGTGAAGCAGTGCACAATCGACGCACGGCACACGCCAGCGCATCCGCACGACAGAACAGATAATCCGGCAGATATGAAAGGAGCGGCAGCGGCAATGAGCACGGCAGACCACCATGAACCTGCGCACTCTCCGCAGGGTACCGGCGCCACCATGGGCCCCGAAACCCAAATGCTGAACCTCAAAATTCTGCAGAACCTCGCCCAGAACAATATCTACCGCGACGAGGAATCCAAGGCGGGAATCCGAGCCCTCGAAAAGTCGCTCCTGGGACAGGGGCGCCGCTACACCCCCGTAGAAGCCGCAGAATGCGCCGGACTTCCCCTCGAAACCGCCCAGCGTATCTGGCACAATGTGGGCTTCCCGACAATCCCCAACCACTCGCCCTACTTCACTGAAACAGACGTGCAGATGCTCGCCGACCTGCAGAAGTTGGACGCAGACGGCGACATTCGCATGGAATATGTGGCATCCCTCGTGCGCGCTGAAGGTCAACTGACCGACCGTACCGTCGCCTGGCAGATTGAGGCGCTCGTGCACAACATTATGGTCACCGAAAACCTCAGCGATAATGATGCCCGCCGCAAGCTCCTCAAAGACTTCCCGCGTTACCTCGAGGTTCTCGAGCGTCTGGCGCTCTACGCATACCGTCGCCAGATGTACGCCGGAATCCTGCGCCTGGGATTGCGCGAAAACAACGTGACCACCTCCGGACTTTCCCGCCTGCCCCTGGTGCGAGGCGTAGGGTTCGTTGACCTGGTTTCCTATACCTCCCTGGTGCGTAACCTGGACGCCGCGGCTCTTTCTCAGCTCATCAACCACTTCGAGCAGAGTTGCCTGGACGTTATTGCACCCCTGGGCGGTCGCATTATTAAGACTCTCGGTGACGAAGTTTTCTTCCTCACCGAAACCCCGGACGCTATCGCAGAAATCAGCCTGCAGCTCTCCGAAAAGATCGGTGCCGACCCGCAACTGCCGGATGCACGTGTCGCCTTCATCTGGGGTGAGGTTCTGGCTAACCGCGGTGATGTGTACGGCTCCAGTGTGAACCTGGCTGCGCGCTTGGTTTCCCTGGCTGAACCGGGTACCGTGCTGACCGATAATGAGACAGCAAACACGCTCCGACAGGTGGGAAATCGCTATACTCTCACCTCTCAAGGGACGCGAAACGTTAGAAGCTTTGGTAACGTAGACCCCGTGGCGGTGACTCGTCGCGCGAACTACACAATGGAGATAGACCTCTCATGACTGAACTGAAACTACGTACCGGTGGTGCAACGCACCGCGGCGCACATCGAGAAAATAACGAAGATTCGATGGTCGTCGCCGGTTCCCTTTGCGTGGTCGCGGACGGCATGGGAGGCCACGAAGCCGGCGAAGTAGCATCGCGTCTGTGCGTGCGTCAGCTTGCCTACTCGCCCTTCTTCACCATGCCCGGTGGCCGTAGCGAAGAGGAGCAGCAGGCCTACGCTGAACGCCTCGCCGCCATTGACGAATCCGACCCCGCCAAGCGCCGTCGCCGCGCAAACACCCTGCTTAACAATGAAATCGTGGGCACCCTGAACCGCCTGCACGATATCCTTGGCGAAACCAACGAAGAAATTAAGCAGGCGCTCTCCCGCGCCGGCGGCACGACCGTCACCGGCGCCTGGCTGACCAGCATCGGTGACCGTAACCTGTGGGTTATTTTCAACGTGGGTGACTCCCGAACCTACCGCCTGCTGCGTGAGGACGAGGGTATTCACCACTCCGCCATGGAGAAGCTGCCCGGCGCTGAAGGGGCCGCCTCGCTGGAGCAGGTCACCACTGACCACTCCGAGGTGCAGTACCTGGTTGACGAGGGTCAGATTACCGCCCTGGAGGCGCTGACCCACCCGCGCCGCAACGTGATTACCCGCGCGCTGGGTACCGGCAACTACTGGGAACCGGACTTCTGGGTTCTGCCCGCCCGCGCCGGTGACCGCCTGATGCTCTGCTCCGATGGTCTTTCCGGTGAGCTTTCGCACGAATACATGGCACGCGTACTCACCTCGATCCGCCACCCGCAGGACGCCGCTGACGTGCTCCAGCACGAGGCGCTGCGTTCCGGCGGTCGCGACAACATTACCGTGATTGTTGCCGACGCTGTCGAGGCCTAAACTCGAAGCCTAAACTTCATACCTTATGATTCACCCCCCGCTCTCTTCGGGTACTCGTGCGAGTGCCTGTAGGAGGCGGGGGTGAACTGTATCCGCGCACAGAAACTAAGGAAGCGCAATCCGGTAAGTGGCTACGGCACGCTTGCCTCATCGTTCGCGCTCGCGGAACCTGCCAATATGACGAGCGATAGGGGAGAGGCGGAGCAAAAACGCTAGACTGGACGGGTGACTGAGAACAACACCACCCAGCAGACTGCCCCCGCCGAGACTCGAGCAGAGAGCCCCGCAGAAAACGCCGCAGAAAACACTGCGGAGATTACCGAGGCCCTGCGCGCCGAGTACGCGGAACTGACCGATAAGATTCGTGCCGCCCGCCGCGCCTACTACAACGAGGATGCGCCCTTCCTCTCTGACGCCGAGTACGATAAGCTCTACCGCCGCCTCGAAATCATTGAGGCGGAGCACCCGCTCATCATCGCCAACGACTCGCCCACCCAGGAAGTCGGCGGCGAAGCCATCGAAGCTTTCGCGCCCGTCACCCACCTGCAGCGCATGTACTCCCTCGAGGACGTCTTCTCCTTCGAAGAGCTCCGCACCTGGCTGACCAAGACCGAAGAGAGCGTCCGAACCCTCACCGGCGCCGCACCGCAGTGGCTGACCGAGCTGAAGATCGACGGCCTGGCTGTGAACCTGCTCTACCGCAACGGCACCCTCGTACGCGCGGCAACTCGCGGCGACGGCACCACCGGCGAAGACGTCACCCACAACGTGCGCACCATCTCGAGCATCCCGCAGCAGCTGACCGGCGAGAACCACCCCGAAGAGATTGAAATCCGCGGCGAGGTGTTCATCTCCTCCGCCGACTTCGAGAAGCTCAACGAGTCCATGATTGCCGCCGGCAAGAACCCCTTCGCGAACCCGCGTAACGCCGCGGCAGGCTCCCTGCGCCAGAAGGACGCGGCGATTACCGCCTCGCGCCCGCTGAGCATGTACGTGCACGGCATCGGTTCGCGCACCGGCCTGGACATTGCCACTCAGTACGAGACTTACGACCTGCTCGCCTCCTGGGGTCTGCCCGTGAGCCCCTACAGCGAAATCGCCGATAACACTGAGGCGGTCTTCGACTTCATTAATAAGTACGGCGAGCAGCGCCACTCCCTGGTGCACGAAATCGACGGCATCGTCATTAAGGTCAACGACTTCGCGACCCAGGCTCAGCTGGGCTACACCTCCCGCGTGCCGCGCTGGGCGGTCGCGTACAAGTACCCGCCCGAAGAGGTGCACACCAAGCTACTGGACATTCGCGTGGATGTGGGACGCACCGGCCGCGTGACCCCCTACGGCGTCATGGAGCCCGTGTTCGTCTCCGGCTCGACCGTGGAACGTGCCACCCTGCACAACCAGGACGTGGTCAAGGCTAAGGGCGTGCTCATCGGTGACACCGTGGTGCTGCGCAAGGCAGGCGACGTGATCCCCGAGATCGTCGCCCCCGTGGTTGCCCTACGTGACGGCACCGAACGCGAGTTCGTCATGCCCAGCGAATGCCCCTCCTGCGGCTCGCCCCTTGCCCCCGGCAAGGAAGGCGACGTGGACCTGCGTTGCACTAACCCTCGCTCCTGCCCGGCACAGCTGACCGAGCGCGTGTACTATGCCGCAAGCCGCGGCGCCTTCGATATTGAGGCGCTCGGCTTCGAAGCAGCAAAGGCACTCACCAGCCCGGCAACCCCGGACACCCCTCCGCTAACCACCGAGGCGCACCTGTTTAGCCTCAACATTGAGGACCTGCGCGAGGTCACCATCGAGCGTGAGAAGAAGGTCAAGGGTGTGGGCACCGGAAAGATGGAGCGTGTGCCCTACTTCTACACCAAGCCGACCAAGGCACGCCCCGAGCCGAAGCCCACGAAGAATACGCTGAACCTCTTCGCCGAGTTGGAGAAGGCAAAACAACAGCCGCTGTGGCGCGTACTGGTTGCCCTCTCGATTCGCCACGTGGGCCCGACCGCTGCCCGCGCGCTCGCCGCGGAGTTCGGTTCGATGCAGGCGATCCGCGAGGCTGACCGTGAACGCCTTGCCGCTGTGGACGGTGTGGGCACCACGATTGCCGACTCGATTATTGAATGGTTTGCTGAGGACTGGCACGCCGAGGTGGTGGACTCCTGGGCTGCCGCCGGTGTGCGCATGGAAGATACTCGTGACGAGTCCGTAGAGCGCACCCTGGAGGGCCTGACCGTGGTCGTGACCGGCACGCTGAACGGTTACACCCGTGACGGTGCGAAGGAAGCCATTATTTCTCGCGGCGGTAAGGCATCCGGTTCTGTATCTAAGAGGACCCACTTTGTGGTCGCTGGCGCGAACGCCGGCTCGAAGCTGGATAAGGCTCAGCAACTGGGTCTGAAGGTTCTGGATGAAGAGGGCTTCACCGCCCTGCTCGAGGGTGGTCCGGAGGCTGTTGAGGCTACCGCCGAGTAGACCCGGTAGCGGGGTCATCTGAATCTGACCCCTGCAATATATAGAGCATTCAGGCTCTGGAGTGCGTGCTTCAGGGTCTGAATGCCAATTTCTGGCATTTATAATTACCACAGCTTTTAAGGCGGAAGCGCCTTAAAACACTCCCAAAGCGAAGAAATATTTAAAAAATATTTACACGCTGTTCAAAACCCTTAAAGGTGGCGCCCATCAACCCCGAATTGGAAAACTCAGCAGGGGAGCGCATCCGAGTTAAACCCCTAGAAAACCCCGAAATTCCGGGGTGAAACCCTTAAGGCGCGCGGGGCTCAAGGTCTTAAATAATGTTTCCTGCACTTTTAACCTGGAAGAACCCTGGGAGAACCCGGGACGTTCGCTGTGAACTTGAAATCGGGTTGGAATCATAAAAAACCTCGGCTATCTTTGAGACCAGATGGATTCTTGCAAGAGAATCACCTGTGTGGTTTCAAGCTTGGAATGCTTGAAACGATGCCCGGTTCTACCGCACGTCCCCATCGAGGAAGTGCCACCCGGATTCCGCACATAAGTGCAGAATCGCTCACGGTGACATGAAATCGGTGGAGAGCCGCTCACATGGTAGAGCCAGAATATGAGTAACCTACTTCGTTATCAAAGGGTGAGCGGCGGCGCGCTAGAGTTCCGGGGACGGAACGAGCGGGGACGGCCCCAAGGAGCATTATGAAGAACACTTCCATTCGTCGTACCGCAGCAGCTCTCGCCATCGGTGGCGCTGTAGCAGCTACCATGTCGATGCCCGCTGCAAACGCAGTAGACGGTGCTACCTGGGACGCACTGGCACAGTGCGAGTCCGGTGGCAACTGGTCCATCAACACCGGTAACGGCTTCTACGGCGGTCTGCAGTTCACCCAGCAGTCCTGGAACGGCGTCGGCATGTCCGGCTCCCCCGCGACCGCTTCCCGTGCACAGCAGATCGAGGCTGGCGAGCGTCTGCTCGCTATCCAGGGCTGGGGCGCATGGCCCGCATGCTCCGCTAAGCTTGGCCTCTACGGCAAGACCGGCGCAGCTCCCACCTACACCGAGCCCACCACCACCGTGGCTGCACAGTCGCAGACCCAGCAGACCTACACCGCTCCCGCGGCACAGGCTGCACCCGCAGCTCCTGCAGCTCAGGCTGCACCCGCAGCAGTTGAGGCTCCCGCAGCAGCACCTGCTGCACCGGCAGCTCAGGCAGCACCCGCAGTAGTCGAGGCTCCCGCAGCAGCACCCGCTGCACCGGCAGTTGAGGCTCCCGCAGCAGCAGCTCCCGCGGCTGCACCCGTTGCAGCTCCCAAGGCTGCAGCAGGCACCTACACCGTGGTTCCCGGTGACTCCCTCTCGCTGATCGCTGCAAAGCTCGGCGTTGCAGGCGGCTACCAGGCAATCGCAGCTGCGAACACCGACATCATCTACAACGTTGACCTGATCTTCCCCGGCCAGGTTCTGACCATCCCCGCCTAAGGATTAACCCTTAAGCGTAACGTGGAAACGTTGTAGCCCAACGCCCCGCACCTCACACGAGGAGCGGGGCGTTGAGCATTTAACCCCAAAAAAGGGCAGAGGCGCACCGTCTGAACACGCAAACCAGCAGGTAAACCCTCCAACCCCCAATGAGACGGAACACGCAACCTCCACTACACTAGAGAAGAGACAAGAAAACAAACTACGGGAGAACCATGTCTGCCATCACCTTTGAACAGGTCAAGCACCTGGCATCGCTGGCACTCATTGAGATGACCGATGAAGAACTCACCGCGATGGCGTCTGAGCTGGACGTCATCGTCGCATCCGTTGAGACCATGTCGCAGAAAGCAACTGCCGACATCCCCGCGACCAGCCACCCGATCCCCCTCGAGAACGTCTTCCGCGAAGACGTACCCGTCACCACCCTCACCCAGGAAGAGGCGCTCTCCGGCGCCCCCGACGCACAGGACGGCAAGTTCCGCGTGCCGGCAATCCTCGACGAAGACTAAGAGGAGAACAACCAAGTGAACGAACTGATCCAGCTCACCGCCGCAGAAGCAGCAGAAAAGCTCGCATCCGGCGAAATCACCTCCGTCGAGCTCACCCAGGCACACCTGGACCGCATCGCAGCCACCGACGGCGCACCCCTGAGCGACAACCGCGCAGACGGCAAGAGCGGCCTCAACGCCTTCCTGCACATCAACGCTGAAGAAGCACTCGCCACCGCAGCGGCAGTGGACGCAGACCGCGCAGCAGGCAAGGAACTGCCCCCGCTCGCAGGCGTACCCATCGCCGTCAAGGACCTCATCGTCACCAAGGGTCAGCCCACCACCGCAGCATCGCGCATGCTCGAAGGCTGGATGAGCCCCTACGACGGCACCGTCACCCGCAAGGTCCGCGAAGCACGCATGCCCATCCTCGGCAAGACCAACCTCGACGAATTCGCAATGGGCTCCTCCAACGAGCACTCCGCATTCGGCGTAGTCCGCAACCCCTGGGCACTCGACCGCGCACCCGGCGGCTCCGGCGGCGGCTCCGCAGCAGCCGTCACCGCCTTCCAGGCACCCCTGGCGCTCGGCACCGACACCGGCGGCTCCATCCGCCAGCCCGCAGCACTGACCGGTAGCGTCGGCGTCAAGCCCACCTACGGCTCCGTCTCCCGTTACGGCGTCATCGCCATGGCGTCCTCCCTCGACCAGGTAGGCCCCTGCGCCCGCACCGTCCTGGACACCGCACTGCTCCACGAAGCAATCGCAGGCCACGACCCGCTCGACTCCACCTCCCTGCCCGATGAGCCCGGCAACTTCGTTGAAGAAGCCAAGGCAGGCGCAGAAGCAGCACGCAAGCGCGACCTGTCCGGCCTGCGCATCGGCGTCATCAAGGAACTCGGCGGCGGCGAAGGCGAAGGCTTCGAAGCCGGTGTGCTCGCACGCTTCCGCGAATCCGTCGAGGCTCTGCGCGCCGCGGGCGCCGAGATTGTTGAGGTCTCCCTGCCCTCCGTCACCGAAGCCATCAGCGCCTACTACATGATCATGTCCTCCGAGGTGTCCTCCAACCTGGCACGCTACGACGGCGTCCGCTACGGCCTGCGCGTCGTACCCGAAGACGGCCCCGTCACCATCGAGCGAGTCATGGCCGCCACCCGCGCCGCCGGCTTCGGCCACGAGGTGAAGCGCCGTATCATCCTCGGCACCTACGCACTGTCCGCAGGTAACTTCGACGCCTACTACGGCGCCGCACTGCGCGTGCGCACCCTCATCCAGCGCGACTACGCAGCAGCCTTCGAAAAGTGCGACGTGCTGATCTCCCCGACCGCGCCCTCCACCGCGTTCAAGCTCGGCGAGAAGACCGAAGGCGACCCCATGGCAATGTACCTGGGCGACGTCGCAACCGTGCCCGTCAACCTGGCAGGCGTCCCGGCGCTCTCCCTGCCCGGCGGCCTCTCCGAAGAGAACAACCTGCCCGTCGGCATCCAGTTCACCGCACCCGCACGCGAAGACGCACGCCTCTACCGCGTCGGCGCAGCACTCGAAGAACTGCTCACCGCAAAATGGGGCGCACCGCTCTACAAGAGCCTGCCCGACACCGAAACCCTGATCCGCGACTTTGACTTTGGGGGAACCAAGTAATGAGTGAAGAAGTCCTCAGCTTCGAAGAAGCCATCGAAAAGTACGACCCGGTCCTCGGCTTCGAGGTGCACGTCGAGCTGAACACCAACACCAAGATGTTCGACTCCGCACCCAACGAGTTCGGCGATACGCCCAACACCAACATCACCCCCGTCTCGCTCGGTCTGCCCGGCGCGCTGCCCGTGGTGAACAAGACCGCTGTTGAGTCCGCCATCAAGCTCGGCCTGGCGCTGGGCTGCGATATCGCGGATAAGTCCTACTTCGCCCGTAAGAACTACTTCTACCCGGACTCGCCGAAGAACTTCCAGACCTCCCAGGCCGACGGCCCCATCGCCGAAAACGGCTCCCTGGACGTCGAACTCGACGACGGCACCATCTTCACCGTCGAAATCGAGCGCGCCCACATGGAAGAAGACGCAGGCAAGCTCACCCACGTCGGCGGCGCCGACGGCCGCATCCAGGGTGCAACCTTCTCCCTGGTCGACTACAACCGTGCCGGCGTGCCGCTCATCGAAATCGTGACCCGACCCATCGTTGGTGCCGGCGAGCGAGCACCCGAACTGGCACGCGCCTACGTTGCCGCAATCCGCGACATCGTACGCTCCCTCGGCATCTCCGACGCCCGCATGGAACGCGGTAACGTCCGTTGCGACGCCAACGTCTCCCTCATGCCCAAGGGCGCAGAGAAGTTCGGCACCCGCTCCGAAACCAAGAACGTGAACTCCCTGCGCTCGGTCGAACGCGCCGTCCGTTACGAGATTCGCCGCCACGCCGCGATCCTCGAACGCGGCGAAAAGGTCACCCAGGAAACCCGCCACTGGCACGAAGACACCCGCGAAACCTCCTCGGGTCGCCCCAAGTCCGACGCTGACGACTACCGCTACTTCCCCGAACCGGACCTCGTACCGGTCGTTACCAACAGCGAGTGGATTGAGCGTCTGCGCGCCGAACTGCCCGAACCCCCGGCAGAACGCCGCCGCCGCCTCAAGGGCGAATGGGGCTACTCTGACGAAGAGTTCCGCGACGTAGTCAACGCTGGCGCACTCGACGTCATCGAAGAGACCGTAGCCGCAGGCGCCACCGCAGCAGCAGCCCGTAAGTGGTGGATGGGCGAAATCGCCCGCCGCGCAAAGCAGGCTGAAGTTGAGCTCACCGCCCTCGGCGTGGAGCCCGCAACCGTGGTCGCCCTCGAAGCGCTCATCTCCGAAGGCAAAATCAACGACAAGATCGCCCGCCAGGTGCTCGAGTTCGTCCTCGCCGGTGAAGGCACCCCCGCCGAAATCGTCGAGGCACGCGGCCTCGCCGTGGTCTCCGACGACGGCGCGCTCACCGCAGCCGTTCAGGAAGCACTGGCAGCAATGCCCGACGTTGCCGACAAGATTCGTGCCGGCAAGATTCAGGCAGCTGGCGCTATCGTCGGTCAGGTCATGAAGGCTACCCGCGGTCAGGCTGACGCCGCCCGCGTGCGTGAGCTGATTCTGGCCGAGTGCGGCGTGGAGGGCTAAGCTCTTCCGCTGACCCGGCTCTAGCGAAAGAGGCGCTGTCTCCCGTGTGGGAGACGGCGCCTCTTTCGCTCTTTTACCTCATTCCAGGTTCTGCGCGGGATGCACGGTTCCGCTTGGATTCCGCACGGAAAGCGGTTATCGTCCTCGTTCCTACAGGGGCACCCGCCCTCGCTTCGCTTCGGGCACCCTGATGTCACGTTCGGACGATACCGCCTTTCCGCGCTGGGGTACTGTGCGGGGGCGGCAGCGTTTTCCGGATGCGCCCTCAGGGTGTCAGCCCGGACGCTCTCCGATGCGGAGCGAGGAGGGGCGGAGCGTCCGGGTGACGGGTGCCCCTGCGTAGGCGCGGAGGAAATATGCGGCGCCCCGCCCCTCATACTCAGAACAAAAACGAAGAACGCTCCGTCCGCATCACTTGGATACAGACGGAGCGTTCTATTTAAGAGATGAGCTACTCAGTAACGCCCAGGTGAGTCAGCAGGAAAGCGTAATCCCACGCGATCTCACGCCAACGCGTGTACCGGCCGGAACCACCACCGTGACCGCCCGACATGTCAATCTTCAGCAGCGGCACCGGCGACGACGGGTCAATCTGCTCACGCAGCGCCGCAATCCACTTGGCGGGCTCCACGTAGAGCACGCGCGTGTCGTGCAAGCTCGTCACCGCGGCAATCGCCGGGTAGCGGACCGGGCGGATGTTCTCGTACGGGGTGTACGACTTCATGTAGGCGTAGACCTCGGGGTCCTCAATCGGGTTGCCCCACTCCTCCCATTCCATTGCCGACAGCGGTAGCTCCGGGTCGAGGATGGTGGTCAGCGCATCCACGAACGGTACGGCAGCCAGGCAGGCGGCGTACTTTTCGGGGGCGAGGTTCACGACGGCGCCCATGAGCAGGCCGCCGGCGCTACCGCCGTAGCAGCCGATACGTGCCTCATCAGCCCAGGGCTTTGCCGCAATGTAGCTGGTGACGTCCACGAAGTCGGTGAAGGTGTTCTTCTTCGCGAGCTTCTTGCCGTTCTGGTACCAGGAGCGGCCCATCTCGCCGCCGCCGCGAATATGCGCGATGACGTAGATGACGCCGCGGTCCAGGATCGACAGCATCGGGATGGAGAACATCGGGTCCATGGACGACTCGTAGGAGCCGTAACCGTACTGGATGACCGGGTGCGGCTTGCTCATGTCCAGGTCGGCGCGGTGAATCACCGAGATCGGGATGAGCGTGCCGTCCGCCGCCGGTGCCCAGTCGCGGTATGCGCGGTAGTCCTCACGGTTGTAGCCGCCGAGTACCGGGGTTTCACGGCGCAGCAGCAGGGTCTGCGACATGGGGAAGTAGTCGTAGACGCGGCGCGGCGTCAGGTACGAGGTGTAGGCGATGCGCAGCACGGGGGAGTAGTTCTCCGCACGCAGCACGGAGGCGGTGTACAGTTCCTCGTCGAAGCCGGCAGGTTCCATGAAGGTCACGCCGGCGGGGCGGCGGCGGCGCCACTGGATGGGCAGCTGCTCACGCGGTGCAAGGAAGATGCGGGTGGTCGTGTCCGCGCGGGCGGTAACAACCAGGTGCGTTGCGGTGAAGGTGAAGCCTTCCAGGCGCACGTGTTCGCTGTGACGGATGACCGGCACCCAACGCTGCGCGTACTCTTCGAGGCTTTCACCTTCGCGCGGCATGTCTGCGAGGACCAACTCGGAGTTCAACGCATTGTAGTCGTGCTGAATCAGCAGGTGCTGCTCGCCGGCAATGTTGAGCGGCTCGGCGTAGTATTCGATGCCCGCGCTCTTGGGGATGAGCAGGGTCGGCTCGCCCTTGGGTTCGCGGGTGGGGATGAGGCGCACCTCCGTGTACTCGGAGTTGGAGCTGGTAATGACCACGGAGGAACGGTCGGAGCTCATGGCGGCACCGAGCCACATGGTGTTGTCCGGTTCCTCGTAAATCAGGTGGTCTTCGGTGCCCTGTCCGACGTCGTGCACGTAGACACGCCAGGGGCGCCACGACTCGTCGGGCACGAGGTAGATGAGCTGTTCGGCGTGGTTGATGAAGAAGGATCCCGCCGCAATGTTGGGGATGGTGTCTTCGAGGAAGGCGCCGGTTTCCATGTTGAGGAAGCGCTGCTCGTAGCGTTCGTCGCCCTTCTCGTCCACGGAAATGCTCAGCAGCTTGCCGTTGCGTGCGGGCTGGAAGCTGCCGAGGGAGAAGAACTCCATGTCCTTGGCGTATTCGTTGCAGTCGAGAATGACGACTTCACCCTCGAGTACTTCGCCGGGGGTGACGGTCGGCGGGGTGTAGCGTACCACCTCGTCGCCTTCGTGCAGTGCGGGGTAGCGGTAGAAGACGGGGTACTGGCCGCCGGGCACCATGCGGCTGTAGTACCACCAGTCACCGATACGGTTCGGGACGGTCAGATCCGACAGCAGGGTGCGGCCCTTGATTTCGTTGAAGATGGATTCGCGGAGGGGCTGCTGGTCTGCGGTGACAGCTTCGGTGTATTCGGCTTCTGCCTTGAGGTAGTTGAGGACCTCTTCGCTTTCCTTATCGCGGAGCCATTCGTAGTGGTCGATGAAGACGTCGCCGTGGTGTTCGCGGCGGTGCTCGACCTTCTTCGGTACGGGCGGGGTGAGGTTCTGTTCAGCCATGCTGCCACCTCTTTCATTGAGTTATGGGTTTGTGAATGGTGTGTGCCGTCTGCGCCCGCGTTCCTGTGCCGCCGGGTGGCGGTGAGGGTGCGCGGGGGGACTGTGGGCACGCCTAGTTCTAGTGTATCGAAGAGTGAGGCAGGCTACTATATTGCGGCTTGGGCAGTATCGCCCAGATTAGCCCCTGTACTTTTCTGGAACGTGCGAATTCGGTAGCTAGTTAGCGCGTCCCTTAATAGACATGAGGGTGCGGCGGCCCGCCTTGTTTGCCTTCGTGAAGGCACGGTTACTCTGCCGGTACTCACGTTCTTGAGAGCGCAGGCGTAGACGCGCGGATTCGGCTATCATCCTGCGGTAGCGTTCGAAGCGCTCGGGGTCGAGGGAGCCGTCGGCGAGCGCCTGCTGCACCGCGCATCCGGGTTCGGAACCGTGGGAGCAGTCGCTGTACCGGCAGGCGGAAGCGTAACCGGAGACGTCATCGAAGGTTTCGTCAATCGCGGCGCTATCGCTCGTTGCGGCTAGGGCTCGTACGCCCGGAGTGTCGATTAGCACCGTGCCAGATGATGATTTTGCGTTGGTTGCGTCTCCTTCGCTTGAGCCTTCCGCACCGGGTAAAACAAGCATCTGGCGGCTGGTGGTGGTGTGGCGCCCCTTGCCGTCAGCATCTCGGACCGTGGAGGTGACCTGCACCTGGTATTCTTGGCTATCCTCGCGGGGGTCAACTCCGGGGTTGAGCAGGGCGTTGACCAGGGTGGATTTTCCGGCGCCGCTACGGCCCAGGAACGCGGCAGTACGCCCGGCGACGAGCTCCGCAACCGGAGCGGGGTCGTAGCCGTTATCCGTGCATACGGCGAGTACCGCATCCACACCACCTGCGAGGGAGTCCCTGTAGTTGGTGAGCTGTTCGGCCGTTACTAGGTCACCCTTGGTGAGAATCAGTGCGACCTGCACCCCGGAAGCGTGCGCCAGAGCGGTGTAGCGTTCAATTCGCCCAATGGACGGCTCGGGGAAGCACGGCTCAACGATGCAGAGCATATCCACGTTGGCGGCGACAGGCTGATCCGCGGATTCTCGGGTGGCGCTGGGTCGGGTGAGGTAGCTTCGCCGGGGCAGTATCGCGAGGGGTTTGTGCTCCGCGGGCTGGCTATCGCTACCGGTTCCAGGGATGGGCTGGGTGAGTACCCAGTCGCCGACGACGGGGTACTCTTCTTCGCCGTAGTCGTTCTCAACCGGACGCAGCGGAGCGGAAAGCTTAATGAGCTCACCCCGCTCGTAGGTCAGTAGCTCGTAGCGGGTGCGGTGCACGGCGCTGACACGGGCGAGGGTAAAGTTTTCGAGGGTACCGCCGAGGGTGAACGCGGCGCGGATTGCCGCGCCCTGCCAGGAGGGGTCGAACCCTAGAGTCTCTAAGGTGTATGAGGCGGGAGTAATGGTCACAGGAATAGTCTTTCGTGGTTGCGGCGCCCGGTTGGTTGCCATGCCCGGATAGTGCGCCGGGGGGGGGAGAGAGAGAAGAGAGAGCGTTTAAAAGGTTCGTTCTTTTTATCTCGGGGTGTTATGTCTTATAGCAGTGAGGCGCGGGCACCGGCGCGGATGCGGCGGGCGGCGAGGAGCGTCAGCCCCAACCCCGCCGCGGCGTAGAGTCCCGCCAGTGCCGTGTCTACCGCCAGGAGCGCGAACAGATCCGGTGCGGCGCCGCTTGCAATACCGCCAGAGGTATCTAGAGCCTGCACCAGCCGGGACCCGGGAACCCAGGAACACAGCCACGCAAGCCACGTGGGGTAGGTGCTCACCGGAACGATCACACCCGCGCTGACCGGCAGGATAATCGACAGAAAATTGGACCCGGTGTACGGATCGGACAGGTACAGGCCCAGCCCGGCGGCAAAAATGCCCAGGCAGACCCCTCCCAAAACCGCAACCGGCATCAGTGCGATGGCGCCGAGCAGAAGCCCCGAAGCCGCCCCGGTAGAGGGTGCCGTGAGGGATAGCAGCCACACGATACCCACATTGCTCAGCCCCGTCACGGACGCCAGCAGCGCGGGCACCGCCGCCGCGCCCAGCCAGTAGCCCGCATCCACCGGGCGTGCCGTGCACACGTACTCGAAGACGCCAATCCACCGGTCGGTAGCAACGCGCGCGACAATGCCGGCTGCCACCGAGCTGAGGGTGGCAATCAGCGCGGTCGCGCAGCCGATGCGTACCGTATCGTTTGCGGCGAGGTCGGCACCCAGAAGCACCGTGAAAAGCACGTTAAGACCGGGTACGAGAATCAGGGTCGTGATAGCCGTTCCGAGGGTTGCGAAGGTAATCGACGACGACCAGCCAATAGAGGCGGTAGACAGCGCCCGACGCACCACGCCGGGCAGAGAATCAGTAGAGAGAACACGCACGCTACATCGCCCCCAGAGTGCCGCGACGATGGGCGGAGGCGAGAGCCTTCCGAGCAAAGAGGAAAGCGCACAACGCCCAGATGAAGCTCACGACCAGGGTCTGAATTACGGGCAGGAGTGCATCCGTCGGGGTAGTGATGGCGGTACGTCCAAGTAGGAGGTGAACCGGCGCCTGCAGGGGAATGAGCACGCCCGCGGCATCCAGCCAGGCGGGCGCTTCAATGGTTGTGAAGAGAACCCCGGAAAGAATAAAAACCGGCACGAGCAATAGCTCCTCGTAGGCGATAGCGTTCGGCGTGGCCACGAAGAATACCGCAATCATGAACGTGATCGACAGGCACGCAAGCCACAGCAGGGGAACGCCCAGAACGTAGCGCGGCCAGAGTATCGAAAAATCCGTGACCTGCGGGTTGAGCGTCACAAGAGCCCAAACCGCCCACGATAGGGGCAAGGCAGCCAGACCCACAATGGAGGCGCTCGAAACGATAGCCGCCAGCACCCGCACCGGAGAAATCGACCCCGAACACAGGTACACGAGGGTCCCACGGAAACGCTCGAAATTGATGATGCCCGCAGACACGATGCAGACCGACCACATGCCCACAATGCCCGCGCGGGTCCACGCGAGGGTCGGGTCAACGGAGTGACCCGCGGAGCTCTGCGCCGCCGCATGCACGGCGAGCGCCTGAAGGATGACCGAGCCGAGTACCGTACTGATGAGCAGCTGAATGAAGTAGGGGACCGTCAGGAACTGGCGCAGGCTAAAGCCCATGAGTCGCAGTTGGCGGGCGCACTCCTGCCACAGGTCGTACCGTCGACCCTGCCGCTGGAACTCTTCCGAGCGTTGCGTCTGAGCGTTCATCGCTTGAGCCCCTCCGCCATTGCCAGGTATGCCTCTTCCAAGGTTGCCGGGCGTGTGTACGGTTCGGTTCGTGCCCCAATGCGTGAGGCGGCAAGGCCCTCCGCGAGGATGCGGTGAGCCTCGCCCGCCTCGAACGTGGCGCGCTCGCCATGCCAGTAGAGGGTCAGTTCCCAGCCGGATCCGCGCGGGGCAAACAGCACCGCCGCCTTATCGCCGAGGAACCCGCGTAGTGTATCAAGACCCTCGGTGGCGGTGGGGTCCACCTGAACCACGGTCGTGGCGGCAATACCTGCGTGCGCGGCAACGTCCTCGAGGGTGCCGCTCACCGCAACGGAACCGGCGCCCAAAACGGTGATGGTGTGCGCTAGGTCCTCAATTTCGCCCAGGAGGTGGCTTGTGAGCAGAACGGCGGCGCCGTCTTCCGCGAGAGAACGGATGAGGGCACGCACGGTCAGGGCGATATCGGGGTCGAGCCCGTTGGTCGGCTCGTCCAGCAGGATCAGGGCGGGGGAGCCGAGCAGGGCGCGGGCAATATGTAGGCGCTGCTTCATGCCGCGGGAAAACTCCTGGACAGGCCGCGTTGCCGCATCGGTGAGTTCCACACGGGCTAGGGCATGCTCCACCTCGTGTCGTCGGGTCCGCCCGGAAACCCCCGCAACATCGGCGAAGAACAGCAGATTGTCGCGGGCACCGGCGCGCGGGTAGAAGCCGTTCTCCCCGCCCAACGCTAGGCCCACGTGACGGCGCGCCCGCTGCGGGTGAGCGATAGCATCCACACCGTTCACGGTGAGGCTACCGCTGGTAGGAGTGAGCAGGGTCGAGCACATCTGCACGGTCGTCGTTTTGCCCGCACCATTGGGGCCGAGGAGAGCATGAATTTCACCGGAGCTAACGCGAAGCGACACCCGGTCGACGGCGGTAAAAGCGTTTTCACCTTTGCCAAAGACGCGGCTGAGCTGCGCCGCATCAAGAACAAGAGACATGGTAGGTAACCTTCGGGTATGACCCTCTGGCCCCTATACCGGAGGGATGCTGAGCAGGATAAACGGCGTAGTGAGCCGCGCCCTGCGCGAGTGTATATGTAGTCAGTGTTGTAGTCTCAGTGTACCGAAAAGCGCGGATAAAAGTGATGGGGGTTACTGTATGTGGAAGGGTGTTCTCCAAACCCGACTGCCCCACCCGGCATCGTCACTCACGTTTTGTTGCAGGCGGGTTTTTGTTACAGACGTTAAAAAACGTCATCTTTGCAATGAAATGTCTTAAAGTACCCTCCACCCACAAAACCCTTGACCCCGCCCCGTGCCCTGTGACACTCTAAATAACAGGTCAAGAGCGCCAGCGATAAGCCCCAGCTAGCTGGCCGGCAACCCTCCTCCGCGGTGGGGTGCCCTGGGTGAAGACCGGGCGGCACGCACAAGCGTGACGCAAGCGCGGGACCGATGTGACCGAAAACGGTACATCAATCGTGACAGGATTATTCGACGACGATTCCTGTACCAATCGGCATGCGGCCCCCTAAGAATCCCCATTAGGAGCCACGCATGAGCAACAACACTACCGTCCCGACTCCCGCCAACCCCGCAGGTTGGAAGTTCGAAACCCGCCAGATCCACGCAGGTCAGGCGCCGGATGCCGCAACGGGAGCTCGGGCACTACCTATCTACCAGACCACTTCCTTCGTCTTTGACAGCGCCGAGCAGGCCGCGAACCGTTTCGCCCTCGCCGAGCTGGGCCCCATTTACACTCGCCTCAACAACCCCACCCAGGAAGTTATTGAGAACCGCATCGCCTCCCTCGAAGGCGGCGTTGGCGCGCTGCTGCTGGCATCCGGTCAGGCAGCTATCACCTACGCAATCCTGAACATTGCCGGCGCCGGTGACCACGTGGTCGCATCGCCCTCCGTGTACGGCGGCACCTACAACCTGCTCAAGTACACCCTCGCCGACCTTGGCATCGAAACCACCTTCGTTGAGGACCCGGACGACCTGGACGCATGGCGCGCCGCAGTCCGCCCCAACACCAAGCTCTTCTACGGCGAGTCCGTGCCGAACCCCCGCAACGACGTGCTCGACATTGAGCCCATCGCCAAGATTGCGCACGAAAACGGTGTGCCCCTGATCGTGGACAACACCGTACCCACCCCCTACCTGCTGCGCCCCATCGAGCACGGCGCGGACGTGGTGGTCCACTCCGCAACCAAGTACCTGGGCGGCCACGGCACCTCCATCGGCGGCGTGATTGTTGACTCCGGTAACTTCGACTACGGTGCAGACCCCGAGAAGTTCCCCAAGTTCAACCAGCCCGCCCCCGGCTACCACGGCCTGGTCTACGCACGCGACCTGGGCAAGGACTCCGCATTCGGTGCGAACCTCTCCTACATCCTGAAGGCGCGCGTCTCCTTGCTGCGCGACACCGGCGCCGCAATCTCCCCGACCAACGCCTTCAACATCGGCATCGGTCTGGAGACCCTCTCCCTGCGCATCGAACGCCACATTGAGAACGCCACCAAGGTCGCCCACTGGCTCGAAGCAAACCCGCAGGTCGACAGGGTTATCTGGGCTGGCGTGGAATCCTCCCCCTGGTACGAGCGTGCACAGAAGTACCTGCCCAAGGGCCCCGGCGCGGTTCTCGGCTTCACCCTCAAGGACGCAACCCTGGAGCAGACCCGCGACTTCGTGGACGCCCTGAAGCTGCACTCCAACGTGGCGAACATCGGTGACGTGCGCTCGCTCGTGATTCACCCCGCCTCCACCACCCACTCCCAGCTTTCCACTGAGGAGCTGGAGAAGATTGGCGTGTACCCGAACTTCGTCCGCCTGGCAGTCGGTATTGAGAACATCGACGATATTCTCGCTGACCTGCAGCTGGGCTTTGACACCCTCTCCTAAACGGTGATGTAACCCGCAGGTGGACCGGTAAGCTACGGCTTTCGGTCCACCTGCGGATTCCCCGTTACGGAGCATTTCATGAGCGCGCGGCGCTGAGCCGCCCAACCCGTTGCTTCTTCTACCCACAGACGAGTACCCCGCTCACACCCGGCACCACCTCGCCGGCCAACCCAGTGAAGGGAACCCCCCCATGACCGCCCAGAGCACTAGCCAGTCCGGCACTAGCCTGTCTGGTACCGCCCAGCCCGGCACTATCAACCAGCCTGTCACCGCGCCCATCCCCGTGGCGGGCACCCAGCGCGAGCATCCCGAAGCGCAAGGCTACCTGCGTCAGCTGAACATCGGCGACCTGGAGCTCGAATCCGGCGTGACCCTGCCGCAGGTCACCATCGGCTACGAAACCTGGGGTACTCTCAACGAGGCTGGCGATAACGCCATCCTGATTCTGCACGCGCTCACCGGTGATACGCACGTCTCCCGTGGCGTGCCCACCCCCGACATGCCCGCCCCGCTGATTCGCGCTATCGAATCGGATGGCTGGTGGGAAGGCATCGTAGGCCCCGGCTCGGTCGTGGACACCAACCGTTACTTCGTGATTGCCCCCAATATTCTGGGTGGCTGTTACGGTTCCACCGGCCCGGCAAGCATTATTCCCGAAGGCTACCCGGGCGCCGGTGAGCACTGGGGCTCCCGCTTCCCGCAGGTGAGCATCCGCGACTCTGTGCGTGCGGAGGCGCACCTGGCTCGTGCACTGGGCGTGACGAGTTTCCGCTACGTGATTGGTGGTTCCCTCGGTGGCGCTCGCGCCCTCGAGTGGGCGGCAACCAACCCCGAGCTGGTGCGCGGATGCGCGGTCATCGCCTCCGGTCCTTCGGCTACGGCGGAGCAGATTTCCTGGGCCCACACTCAGAACATTGCGATTCGTTCGGATGCGAACTTTGCCGGTGGCGACTACTATGCCGGTCCTGCACCGACTGCCGGTCTGGCTCTGGCGCGCCGTATCGCGCACACCACCTACCGCAGCCCCGCAGAGCTGGAGCACCGCTTCGGCCGTGAGGAGAACCGCGGCGAAAACACTGTGGGCGGTTCGCTGGGTGAGCCGCGTGGCCGCTACGCCATTGAAAGCTACCTGGACCACCACGGCGCTAAGCTGGTTGAGCGTTTTGACGCGAACAGCTACCTGGCTGTGAATGAGGCGCTGATTTCGCACGATGTGGCTCGTGGCCGCGGCACCCTGGCGCAGGCGCTGGCACACACCGATTGTGAGTGGACGATTGCGGCGGTGAACACGGACCGTCTGTTCTTCCCGCACGAGTCGCACCGCTTGGCGGAGGCGCTGCCCACCCCGGTTACCGTGGACATTATCGAGTCGAACCACGGCCATGACGGCTTCTTGATTGAGGCGAAGCAGGTGGAGAAGATTCTGGCGCGCGCCCTCGGCGTTGAAGATGAATCCGCCACCCCGAGTGAGGCGCAGCGTGAACGTGAAGCTTTGGAATCGATGACTCGTCTGTACGGCGCTGTTAATCGCTAACTCGACCGGCGCCCGAAGGCGTTTCACGCATCCTGCTGAATGTTGTTTTATCCAAACAGTGGGTGTGGGATTGTGAGGGAATGACTGGGTATTCTCAACTGTCCTTCCGCCCACCGTGAATTAACCTTCACCCATAGGGTTATGTAATAAAATGTCGGGCGTTCGTATGATGCGAGCGTCCGGCATTTTTTCTATCTTTATGAAGAGTGTTATGCCAAGTCAGGGAATATTTTCCGGTTTTTCGGGTGTTTTGCGAAACCTCCGCGAGATACCGCGGAAGTAGCCTCCTGTTACACCGGAAGGTAAAGGTTCTCGGTTTGCTTTAGACCAGCTCTAACCCCATAGCATTAACGCTGTGGTAAGTATTCAAGAGGTAGCGGAGCAGTTGGGGGTGAGCACCCACGCCCTGCGATATTACGAAAAAGAGGGGCTCATTGCGGTGCCCCGTGATGCTCACGGAACCCGTATTTTTGATGAGGAGTCTATCTCCGCAGCACGGTTTATTGCTACCTGCCGTCAGGCCGGCATGAGTCTTGCCGACATTCGTACAATCTTGGACAACCCGGATGATCACGCCCTCTCCGTCGATGTGATGGAGCGAGCCCGCCGAAAGATTGAAAACGAGATTGCGGGGTTGCAGCAGAACCTTGAGCACCTGGATCGCCGTATTCAGGAGCACCGCAGTCACCTCGACGGCACCCGCTAGATAACCGTCTAATTTTCATGCAGGTATGCATGCCGACGCCCGGTATTCCCGACGTGGGGAATACCGGGCGTATTTTTGTGCTCAGCTTTCACACTCAGCTACTCACCCCTAGTTACTGGGTATTTTCAGCCCAAAGATTTAACCCCAGGTAGCTTCCTCGGGGTTGACACCGTGCGCACGAGCGTTCTCAAAGATGACCTCCCTCAGCCACTCCGCAAGCCCAGGCGCAAGCTTCTCGTAGTGCGCCTTAAAGCGGGCATCCTCAACATAGCCGCGCGCCAGAATCGCGTGCTTGGCGGGGGTGACCTCAAAGAAGAACAGGGAGGCGCGGTGCCGCTCGGCGAGCGCGTTCGCCTTCTCGCTGCCCGGCTGCACGCCGCGGTTGAACGCCTCGACGAGGGCCTGTTCTACCTCGTCAATCTGCTGTTTGCCGTTCTGCCAGTCGGCACGGTCCATCGAGGCAGTGCGGCGCTGGTATTCAGCCCAGTCGTCAGTTTTCACGTAACGCTCCTGCGCTTCCTGCTGGTGGGCGAGGCTGAACCCTTCACCCATAATCTCTGCTTTTTCGGCAGCGGTGAGCTGCTCATTTTTAGGTGCCATAGTGTCCTCCAAAAGACGTTCGATGGTTTCAAGCATGCGCCCATACGCGGCGATTTTGCGTTGAAGCATATCCCGCTGAGCGAGCAGATGCTCGGTGCTGTTCGCCCGATCCTGCAGTATGTTGCGAATGGCGTCAAGGCTCATACCGATGGCGCGGTATCCCATGATGACGGTGATTCGTTCAAGGTCTGTATCGGTGTAGTACCGGTACCCGTTGAACTCATCGTGCGCCGGGTTGAGTAAGCCCCGCTGCTCCCAGTGGTGAAGCGTGCGGACTGTGAGCCCGTGTAATGATGCCGCTTCTCCTACGGTGTATTCGTGGTGCCCGTCAGGTGGTGTTATGTTCGCGTCCATGGTTTCACTGTAGAACCTGACGTTAGGTGAGGGTCAAGCTAGCGGCGGAACCTGCGGTGCAGGTTTGTGGGGGAGTCCTCGCTAAGATGGGTGCATGAGCGAAAACAAATACGTCGTCGAATACACCCGCCCCGCGAACGAACGTGCAGGCACCCACCTGGTGCTCATGCTGCACGGCTACGGCTCCCAGGAGCACGACCTGCTGTCTCTGGCGGCGCACCTTCCGCAGGAGGGCTTCACCTACGCCTCCATGCGTGCACCGCAGCCGGTTGGCACCCAGTTCTCCGCGGACTCGACCGGCGCCTACATTGCAGCAGACGCTATCGGCTACCAGTGGTACCCGCTGAACCAGCAGCTCGAATCCGACCAGCGTGCTATTGAGCAGGCGAGCGACTACGTGCTGGAGTGGGTGCGCGCGAACCGCGAGCCGTATGCTTCGGTGACCCTGCTGGGCTTCTCGCAGGGTATGGGCATCGCAACTTCGATGGTGCGTCACGCCCCCGGCGAGTTCGCCGCAGTGGTGGGACTGTCCGGCTACGCCGTGGACTCGGATTCGCCGTACTTCAAGGACGAGGAGCTGAAGAAGACCGAACTGCCGGTGTTCTTCGGCCGCGATCAGGAAGACCCCGTCATCCCGCAGGAGATAGTGAACTACACCTACGACTGGATCCGCAAGTACACCGACGGCATCAAGGTGCTGTACGCCGGTATCGGCCACGGCGTTGGCCCCATGGAGATTCGCCATGTGGGCGAGTTCCTGGAGGTGAAGGTGCAGGGTCAGGAGCCGCGTATTCGTGCGCAGAAGGTTGCGGAGGCGACCGGCACCGTGGAAGGCTCTGACGCCTAAAACGGCTATAGGGAAGGCCCCCGAGTCATCATGACTCGGGGGCCTTACGTGTAGTTCTGCTTCCGCTCGGTTCTGTGCAGTTCCACTTGGAAAGGCGGTTATCGTCCTCGTTCCTACAGGGAACCCGCCCTCGCTTCGCTTCGGGCACCCTGATGTCACTTCGGACGATACCGCCTTTCCGCGCTGGGGTACTGTGCGGGTGCGGCCGCGTTTTCCGGGTAGCCGCTCTCGGCCCCGCTGCCGGAGCGTGCCGGTGCACCTTCCGAAAGCGACATCAGGGTACCCTCTCGGGTGCTCTCCGCAGCGAAGCAAGGAAGAGCGGAGCACCCGAGAGGGTGGGTTCCCCTGTAGGAGCGTAGGAAGGTGCGCACCGGCTGCTTCCTTGGGCCGGGGGAGAGGAACGAGGACGGACGCCGTCCCTCACTCTAACGCCCTATCTCAAACGGAATAAGAGGTCGGGTTAGTCCTCGTGCGCGACCTTCACGGTCACGCCGTTGAAGGTCACGGTGTCGCCGGGGTGCAGCTGCTTGCCGCGTGCTTCCTCAATGTCGCCGTTGACCTTTACCAGGCCGTGCTGAATGACCTCGCGTGCCTGCGCGCCGTCCTCTACGAGGTTGGCGAGCTTGAGGAACTGGCCGAGGCGGATCATGTCGTCGCGAATAAAAATTTCTTCCATGCCTTCTAGTTTATCCCGCTGGGTGCATCCTGGTTTCCAGAGATTTGGGGGAGTGGCGAGGGGCAAGAGCATACCCAGGGGCGGGGTGGTGATGGTACCCTAGTGTCTTGCATCAAAAAGTGTGCATATTGCGCCGATGAGCGCGAATACGGGCGCCCCGTTCTGGGTTGCGTCCCTTATGAACCCGAACTCACGCACGTCACAGCCGGTGGCGGGGCAGAAGGAGTAACTATGGCTGAAAAGTCCACCCTCGATAACGTTATTGCGCTCGCGAAGCGCCGCGGCTTTGTTTTCCAGGCCGGTGAAATTTACGGCGGTTCCCGCTCCGCATGGGACTACGGTCCGCTCGGTGCAGAGCTGAAGGAAAACATCCGCCAGCAGTGGTGGCAGCGTTTCGTCCGCTCCCGTGCGGACATGGTCGGCCTGGATTCCTCCGTTATTCTGCCTCGTGCGGTGTGGGAGGCGTCCGGTCACGTGGCGACCTTCACCGACCCGCTGGTTGAGTGCCTGTCGTGCCACAAGCGTCTGCGTCAGGATCACCTGCTGGAGAACTTTGAGGCGAAGAAGGGCCGCGCGGCTGAGGGCATGGAAGAGATTGCTTGCCCGAACTGTGGCACTCGTGGTGAGTGGACTGAGCCGCAGAACTTCTCCGGCCTCATGAAGACCTACCTGGGCCCGGTCGACAACGAGGAGGGTCTGCACTTCCTGCGCCCGGAGACCGCTCAGGGTATTTTCGTGAACTTTAACAATGTGGTGACTGCTTCTCGTAAGCGCCCGCCGTTCGGTATTGGCCAGATCGGTAAGTCGTTCCGTAACGAGATCACTCCCGGTAACTTCATTTTCCGTACTCGTGAGTTCGAGCAGATGGAAATCGAGTACTTCGTGCACCCGGATGACGCTGATAAGTACTTCAACGAGTGGGTTGAGGACTGCTGGAACTGGTTCGTTGACCTGGGCATTAACCCGGATAACATGCGCCGCTTCGACGTCCCCAAGGAGGAGCGTGCACACTACTCGGCTGGCACTATTGACGTTGAGTACCGCTTCGGCTTCCAGGGTTCCGAGTGGGGCGAGCTGATGGGCGTTGCGAACCGTACCGACTACGACCTGGGCGTGCACAACGAGCACTCCAACGCGAAGCTTGAGTACTTCGACCAGGCTACCGGCGAGCGTTACGTGCCGTACGTGATTGAGCCGTCCTTCGGTCTGACCCGCTCCATGATGGCGTTCCTCGTTGACGCATACGTTGAGGACGAGGCACCCAACACCAAGGGTGGCGTGGACAAGCGCGTCGTGCTGAAGCTTGACCCGCGCCTGGCACCGGTCAAGGCTGCTGTTCTGCCGCTGTCCAAGAAGGCTGAACTGTCTGAGCCGGCAACCAAGCTGGCGAACGAGCTGCGCGGCCTGTGGAACGTGGACTACGACGAGGCGGGCGCTATTGGTCGCCGTTACCGCCGCCAGGATGAGATCGGTACCCCGTTCTGCATCACCGTGGACTTCGATACCCTCGAGGATCAGGCTGTGACCATCCGCGAGCGTGACACCATGAACCAGGAGCGTGTGGCTCTGGATCAGGTGAAGTCCTACCTGGCTGCACGCCTGGCAGGCTAAAAATATTCATCACACGGTCGGCGGGTAGCCTCTTAGAGCGAAAGAGGCTACCCGCCGTCGTGTATTTGGGCTACCCTGGTTAGACTGATTGGCACGATAGACGCGAGCGAAGGAAGGCACACGGATATGGCTGAACGCCTTAGCGAAAAATTTGAGATTCGCCCCTGGCAGGAGGGTGATGACCTTGCCCTGCTTGAAATCTGGAACTCTGCCCGCAATGAGGTTGAGGAGCGCCAGCGTGGCCTTTTCGGCCCGGATACGGATGCGCCGTTTAGCCGCACTCTGGTGGTGACTGTTTCGGGTGTTCCGGTGGCGGCGGGTACCGTGGTGGCTTCGCTGCTGCATCCGGCGCGTCTGTGGTCGTATGTTGAGGTGGCGGCTGATCACCGCCGTCAGGGTATTGGTACCGCGCTGCTGAATGCGCTGCGTGAGATTGCGGCGGCGCACGGTCAGACCACTGCTCTGCGCGTGAAGCTAGCGCCGTTTAGCGACGGTGAGGAGTTCGCGCAGGCTGCCGGCATGAAGCTGATTCAGCGCTCCCGTATGGTGCGTGTGGAGCCGGGCGCGATTCCCCCGGTGTCTCTGCGTGAGGATGCTGACGGTAACGAGACTCAGGCGATTGAGGATTTGGCGACCGGTTCGGTGGAGCTGACTTCTGCGCTGTGGAATTTTTACCGCCGCGCCCACGAGTGGGATGTTCCTGCCGAGGTGGGTTTGGGCACGGTGAACCGCTACTTCCTTTCGGATGAGGTGCGTGCTTTTGGTGCCGTGGTGCTTCGCGACCATATTCGTGAGGCTGCCGCCGAGGGTAAGAAGGGCCCGATTGTCGCGTTTGCGGTGAGCTACCACCCCTTCGAGACTGACCCGGAGGCGGCGCTGGTGAATGAGAACACCGCCACCGAACTGCTGCTGGGTTACGACTTCGATAATGAGGGCGCCGTGGAGGCGATTATGCAGGTGCTGTCCCTGCTGAGCGCTAAGTACCCGGTGCTGGTTGAGGTTGACGACGCCATGGAGGCGCTGGTTCAGGTGACCGACGTGCTGCTGCGTGCAGGTACTGCCTCGGTGGAGGGTGATCCGACCTATATTTACGTGACCGAGTAGGTTCGCGAGTAGGTTCTCGGTACCGAGCCTGCGGGCTGACTCTTGCTGAAGGGGCGGGGGAGCGGAATGCTTCCCTGCCCCCTTTTTTTGTGTGCTGCCCCTCTCGCGTACCTGCGAGTGCCATCGTCCATCGCATACTGCCGCCGTGCGCCTCCAAAAAATCCGCCTGTGCTGTGCCGCTGTACCCCGATAGCTCTGTACCCCGTCAGCTGAGTCCGGTTCCCGATTTGCCCCCGTATGCCACAATATAGGGGTGAATTCTGAAGCACCCCGTCTTACCCTTCCGCCCCTGAAACTGGGCAAACTGACCGTTGATACTCCCGTGGTTCTCGCCCCGATGGCTGGCGTGACCAATAAGGCTTTCCGCCGCCTCTGCAGTGAATATGGTGGCGGCCTGTACGTTACCGAGATGGTGACTGCGCGCGCCCTCGTGGAGCGTAAGCCCGAGTCCATGCGCATTATTGAGCATGACCCGGACGAGAAGATCCGCTCCATCCAGATTTATGGTGTGGACGCGGTCAACGTCGGTAAGGCCGTGCGCATGGTCGTTGAAGAGGACCGTGCCGACCACATTGACTTGAACTTTGGCTGCCCGGCTCCTAAGGTGACTCGCCGCGGTGGCGGTGCCGCCCTGCCCTGGAAGACTGACCTGTTCACGGCGATTGTGCAGACGGCGGTCAAGGAAGCCTCCCGCAACGATATTCCGCTGACCATTAAAATGCGTAAGGGTATCGATGATGACCACATTACGTTCTTGGAGTCCGCCAAGATTGCGCGTGATGCCGGTGTTGCGGCCATTGCTCTGCACGGCCGTACTGCGGCTCAGCATTATTCGGGTAAGGCTGACTGGGATTCGATTGCTCAGCTGCGCGAACTGATTCCGGACGTGCCGATTCTGGGTAACGGCGATATTTTCTCCGCCGAGGATGCGGTGCGCATGGTTGAGCAGACCGGCGTGGACGGCGTGGTGATTGGTCGCGGTTGCCAGGGTCGCCCGTGGCTGTTTGGTGACCTGCAGAATGCATTTGAGGGTTCCTCGGAGCGCATCCGCCCGACCCTGACTGAGGTTTCGGACATGATTTACCGCCACGCAGAACTGCTCGTGGAGACTTTCGGCGATGAGACCCGCGGCCTGCGCGAGATCCGCAAGCACGTGGCGTGGTACTTCAAGGGTTACCCGGTTGGCGGCGAGCTGCGCGCGAAGATGGCTCAGGTGCCCGACCTGGCGACGTTCCGTGAGCTGATTGCTCAGCTGGATCACTCGATTGGTTACCCGGGCGCCGCTGTGGAGGGTTCGCGCGGTCGCGCGGGCAGCCCCAAGCAGCCGCACCTGCCCGATGGCTGGCTGGATTCGCGCATCCTGGGGGACGCTGAGCGTCTGGGTCTGGTGGAGGCTGAGCTGGATATTTCCGGCGGCTAAACACCCGTACTTGTGTGCCGCGGCGTGCTGTTTGCGCGTCGCGGCACATCCTTTTCTGACCCTATTTTGTGCACCCGTAACGCCCACAGGCGTTACCTGTTGACCCCCACCGTAGAATTGAGTTTATGGCTGGATTAATCCGCAAAGAAGACATTGACGAAGTCCGCGCCCGTACCGATATCCGCGAAATCATTGAAGGCTACGTAAGCCTCAAAAGCGCCGGTATAGGCACCTTCAAGGGGCTGTGCCCGTTCCATGACGAGCGCACGCCCTCCTTCAATGTGCGCCCGCAGGTCGGCTCGTACCACTGCTTCGGTTGCGGTGAATCCGGTGACGTGTACTCCTTCGTTATGGCGATGGAGCACACCAGTTTCGTTGAGACGGTGGAGCGTCTTGCCGCGCGCATCGGCTACACCCTGCACTATGAGGGCGGTAAGCCCGGCGACCGCTACGAGGCGGGTATGCGCCGCCGCCTGCTCGACGCGCACAAGATTGCCGCCGAGTTCTTCGAACGCAACCTCTACTCACCGGACGCGCAGGAGGCGCAGCGTTTCCTCGGCGCCCGCGGCTTCGACCCCGCCGCAACCCGCAAGTTCGGTGTCGGCTACGCACCCCGCGGCTGGGACCACCTGCTCAAGCACCTGCGCTCCCAGGGCTTTACCGATGAGGAGTTGAAGGCGACCGGCATGTTCTCCGAGGGTAACCGCGGCCTGTACGACCGTTTCCGCGGCCGCATTATGTGGCCGATTCGTACCATCGCCGGTGAGACCATCGGCTTCGGTGCCCGTCGCATCTTCGATGACGACCAGGGCCCCAAATACCTGAACACCCCCGAGACGCAGCTGTACAAGAAGTCCCAGGTACTCTACGGCATTGACCTGGCAAAACGCGATATGGCGAAGACCAAGCAGGTCGTCATCGTGGAAGGCTACACGGACGTCATGGCGGCACACCTTGCCGGCATCACCACCGCCGTAGCCACCTGTGGAACTGCGTTCGGCCCCGGACACATCAAGATGGTGCGCCGCATGATTACCGACGACGGCTCCGGCGGCGAAATTATCTTCACCTTCGACGGTGACGCCGCAGGTCAGAAAGCCGCCATGGCAGCCTTCCAGGAGGACCAGCGCTTCGTCGCGCAGACCTTCGTGGCGGTTGCCGAGAACGGTATGGACCCCTGCGACCTGCGCCTGCACAAGGGCGACGCCGCCGTGCGCTCGCTGATTGCTTCGCGCCGCCCGCTCTTCGAGTTCGCGATTGATTCGACCCTCGCCAAGTACGACCTGGCGACCCTGGAGGGCCGCGTGCTGGCGATGCGCGCTATCGCCCCGATTATTGCCGGCATTAAGGACCGCGACCTGCGCCCCGCCTACATGCGTAAGGTGTCCGGTCAGCTCGGGCTGGAGCTCGACGAGATTCAGCGCGCCGTGGCGTACGCGCAGAACCACCCGAAGCTTTCGCGCACCCAGCAGGCGGAGGCTACCGCCGCCGCGCCGCGTTACGAGCGTCTGAACGAGGGGCCGCAGAGCGCGCCGGGCACGCCGGGCTATACGGGTGCGCCGGGTTACGCGGGCGCTCAGGGGACAGTTCATGCTGACGCGCCCTACGACCCCGCCTACGATGCACCGCCACCGGAAGACCACGCCGCACCCAGCGCCTACGCCGGGCAGAACGCTGCCGCGCACCCGCCGAGCAGCATTCAACCCGCCGCACCCCAGCCGGAGGCGACCGCCCCCGCCGTCGAGGAATTCCTCACCCCCGACCCGCGCGACCCGGTTGCCCGCCTCGAAAAGGCGGCGCTCGAGATTGCCCTGCAGCACCCCGAGCTTATCAGCGTGGAACAGTGGCGTAACCTCGCCACCGTGCAGTTCCGCTACCGCACCCACCGCGAGGTGGCCGCCGGCATTATTCATGCGGCAACCGTCATGGCGCCCACCCCCGGTATCGAATGGATCAACTGCGTGCGCTCCGGCGCTGTGGAGGGCGTACATCCCGCCATCGCGGAGCTCGCCGTCTCACCGCTACCGGTCAGCAGCGCTGAGCGTCTGCCCGGTTTTGTGACTGGCGCACTCAATGCCCTGTTTGAACAGCAGATTGCCCGCCAAAAATCCGACCTGATGATGCGCCTAGAGCAGCTCAGCGCAAACCCCGACGACGAAGAGTTCGAAGCGGTACAGCGTCAGCTCCTCGAGCTGGAGATGCGCCGCCGTCAGCTCGCCGCACAGCGCGGCTAGCCCAGGCTCTTGAGGACGCACCCCCGGCTACCATCGGAACACCCACGCTCCGCAGGTGGCCGGGGGAGTAGCGCGAGTTAACCGGAGCCCAAACTCACAACCTAAAGAGTGATACACTTCACGGTATTTCAAGTTGCGGAGCCCAAACAGCCCCGGTATAGTTATTACTCGTTGCAAGGGAAACCAAACAACAAAAACAAAATAATCCCCCGTAGCTCAATTGGCAGAGCATTCGACTGTTAATCGAAGGGTTACTGGTTCGAGTCCAGTCGGGGGAGCGTATAAAGCAAGAATCCTCAGGGCTCCGCCCTGGGGATTCTTGCTTTATCTGTTCCTCTGGCTCGAACCAGTAACCCCTCGGGCTTACGCCCTCGGCGAGGCAAAGATTTTTGGTTCCTCGCGCGCTCGGAAAATCTTCACCCCGCTGTATCGAGTCCAGTCGGAACGTTCTCCCCAAGTCGTGAACCAGCAACCCCTTGGGCTTACGCCCCCGGCGAGGCAAAGATACTTCACCCTGCAAAAATGTACCCTGTAAAAATGTGAAATCTAACGCACCGAAAAGTTCCCCACCCCCACGCGCCACGCACCCACTCGGCGCGTAGCGGGGGAGCGGCGCATCGGCATCCTCTTGCACCTACTCCAGAGCAAATCCACAGACGCAACCAAGCCCAGAATGCTACGCCCGCAGCTCAACACAGCCTCCAGAAAGTCGAAAATACCTGAAGAGATAGCGCAAACCCCCGTTCAAACGGTCACGCGGAGGTATCATAAGGGGCTAAACTATAGGAGGTGGAGTGCGAAAAAGAAGCCTCCAAAAACACGTCACGGAGAGGTGGTCATGACCACTACTACTAATCCCAAGGCACCCAAGCGTTTCTTTGCTGGCATCAGCGGGATTAAGTCCGGCGTCGCGAACATCATCGACGCTGGCAAAACCTTCAAGACCCTCGGACCCAGCCAGGTCAAGGACGAAATCCAGATTGCAAAGCACGAGCTGAAGACCAAGGGCATCGCCGTTGGTAAGGGCGCAGCCTTCTTCGGCGTCGCAGCAGTCTTCGGTCTGTTCCTGATTATTGCGCTGGTCGCCGCAGCAATCCTCGGCCTCGGCACCGTCATGCCCTACTGGGCATCCGCGCTGATCTTCGCCCTCATCTTCCTCATCGTCCTGGCAATTTGCGCACTGGTCGGTCTGAAGAAGGTCAAGGCTCAGCTGCCGTTCAAGCCCGAATCCGCAATCTTCGGTCTGCTCTTCGACCTCGGCGTACTCAAGGAAGGTACCGCCATGTCCGCTGAGCGCCTGAAGAAGGAACAGGCAGAGCGCGCCGAGCAGAAGGCTAAGGAAGCCGAAGAGGCAGCAGAACGCGCCCGTAAGGAAGCTGAAGAGCGCAAGGCACGCGGTGAGGAAGAGCCCAAGCCGCCGACCTTCGAAGAGCTCAAGCAGCGCACCGCAGAGCGTCGCCAGCACCTGGCAGCCCTGCGCGACGACCTGCAGTCCTACACCGGCGACGTTCAGTCCAACACCCAGCAGGCTCTGGATGCACTCAAGGCAGTGCCCTCCGAGGTTGCTGCAGGTGCAGCAGCTACCGGCCGCGGCCTGGCAGAGAACGTGCGTAAGCCCGAGGTTCTGCAGGCACGCTGGAAGTCCTTCGCAGCACTGGGTGCATCCATTGCAACCGTCCTGCACTTCCTGAACCGCCTGGTTCGCCGCTAAACACTGTTCGCCGCTAAACCTAGCCGCCGCTAAAACCGGTACAGGTTTAACGTCGGCGTCCAAACGCCCCGATATTCGTATCGGGGCGTTTGTGCGTCTACGGGCAGGTTCCGGGCGTCTGTCTCAGCGGTTGGTATAGAGGTAACTCCCAGCCAAAGCCGCCCGCCACAAGTCGGAGAAGGACGCAGCTCACAGGTAGAATAGACAAGTGCTGTACGTGCTGGACCCACCCGGTGCACGCGGCAGACAGAGGTAGAAGCGGCGCACCGTCGCACCCGAAACCCCAAAGTCACCGACACACTACACCCCGATGAGGAGCCCCGTCATGGAACAGGCAAAGACGATTCTGATTGGCGCAGAAACCTACCCGCCGGACATCAACGGTGCAGCACAATTCGGCCACCGCCTGGCTACTTCCATGCTCAAGCGCGGCCACTCCGTACACGTAGTCGCTGCCAGCCCCATCCCCGGCCCCAGCTACCGCACCGAGGTAGAGGGCGGCATCGTGGAGCATCGCCTGCGCTCGCACCTGCCCCCGACCCATGAGACGAACCGTATCTGCCTGCCCTGGGAGATTTGGTCCGAGGTCGGTGCGATTCTCGACGAGGTCCGCCCGGACGTGGTGCACGTGCAGTGCCACTACATCATTGGTCGCGCGCTGATTTTCCAGGCGAAGCGCCGCGGTATCCGCGTTATCGCAACTAACCACTTCATGCCGGCGAACCTTGATCCGTTCCTGCCCTTCCCCTCCGCTGTGAAGCGTGTGATTGAGAAGGCGACCTGGAAGGATATGCGTTTCTGCTTCTCCAAAACTGCGGTCGTTACCACCCCCACCCAGATTGGCGCGGATGCGATGCGCGACCTGGGTCATTTTGACCGCCCGGTTATGCCGGTTTCTAACGGTATTGAAATCAGCGACTACGAGCTGGCTGAGGGCGCGGACGCCGGCAAGGTGCCCGGTGAGCTGCGTATCGCCTTCGTGGGCCGCCTGGCTGAAGAGAAGAATGTGGACGTGCTCATTGAAGCGCTCTCCCTGCTGCCGGATACCCTCGAGCACGTGGTGCTTGACATTGCCGGCGGTGGTGAACTGCGTGAGGCTCTCGAGCAGAAGGCGCACGATTGTGGCGTTGCTGATCGCGTGATTTTCCGTGGCTTCGTTCCGGATGAGCATCTGCCCGAGGTGTACCAGATGGCTGACGTGTTCTGCCAGCCCGGTACCGCTGAGCTGCAGTCCCTGGTTTCCCTGGAGGCGATGAGCGCCTCCACCCCCGTGGTGCTCGCGAACGCGCTGGCTCTGCCGCACCTGGTGGAGGATGGCGTGAACGGTTACCTCTTCGAACCCAATAACGCTCAGGATTTGGCGAAGAAGCTGGAGGCTGTGCTCTCCCTGCCCGCCGCTGAGCGTGAGCAGATGGGCCGCGAGTCCCGCCGCATCGTGGGCTTCCACAGCGCGGAGAACACCTGGCGTACCTTCGAGGAACTGTACGTGAGCGACGCTCCGTACCAGCGTTACCTGGATTCGCGCCGATAAGCTTCTTTAGGTGCTGAGTAGTTGATTGAGCGTTTTTCGTTCTCAGTCGCTGTTCAGGTACTCTAGAGGATGGTGCTGGCGCCCCTTGCGCGCCGTCGCTGCACCGGATGGGGAGTTAGCTCAGCCGGTTAGAGCAGGGGACTCATAATCCCTTGGTCGCGGGTTCGAGCCCCGCACTCCCTACGGCCCCGCCCGTCGACTTCACCCACTTGTCGGCGGGCGGGGCTTTTTCGCGCCCTCATTTCGTGCTCTTTTGTCGTGCACGCAGGGGGCCTATTTTCGTGCATGGAATGCATCAACGGTGATGAAAATGAGTAAATGACGAACGAAGACGCATCATACCGTTCAATACGGTAGGGTTGAAGAGTCTTGTCACGAAGGACAGTGTGATGCCGCCGGTAGATGCCGATTCTGCCGGTAGGTGTTGCTTCCACACACCATACGAGAGGATCTCAATGTCGGAGAACACTCCCAACAACCCGTCGCAGGGTGTAGCCGGAGGCTACGGCTACGATGCTGGCGCGCGTCCCGCACAGGACGCTTCGCTTCCGGGCCAGGTTGCTCAGCCGGGTAATGTAGCTCAGGCTGCTCAGCCGAGCCAGCCCGTGCAGTCGAGCCAGCAGGGTAATGCTGCTCAGCCTGCCGCACCGGTAGCACCTCAGCAGCCCGTTCAGCCTGAGCCCGCTCAGGTAAACGCTAATGCACAGCCGAATTCTGAGGCTCAGGCAGCTCCCGCTCAGCCCGGTCAGCCTGCCGCCGCACCCCAGCCCGAAGCTACCCAGCCCGGTGCTGCGCAGCCGGGTCAGCCCGGCCAGGCGGTCTACGCGCCGAGCGCACCGCATCCGGCGGTGAAGGCGCTGGGCGCTACCTGGAACGCGTTCCTGGACGTTTTCTCCAGCAACCCGGCGACCGCGCACGCCCGCATCTCTTCTGCTGGCGCATGGGGTTGGATTGTTCCCACGACTCTGCAGTCGCTGGTGGGTGCGTTCTTCTTCAGCCAGCTACTTTTCCTGGCTGCTGTTGTTGCGATGTCCATGATGGGCTACATGTACGGTCGAGGTGGTGCCTACGGTGGTGCCTATGCTTCGCAGGCTATACCTACCGGACGCCTGATTCTGGCGTACGTGCTGATGGCTCTTGCCATCTTCGGCGTGCAGGTTCTGCGCGGTGTGCAGCTACAGCTGACCGCGCGCATTGGCAAGGCGCCGGCTTCCTTCACCGCAAGCATGCACGCTGTGTCGGTGTCTTCTCTGGTGCTGATTCCTTCGTTCCTGCTGCTGAACCTGCTCGTATTCTTCTTGAGCCTCACCCGTAGCGGTGACGGCGCGTTCTTCCTGACCATGCTCATGGGCCTGGTGCTTGCCTTCGCCGTGTTCTCGGGTGAGGCTCTGACCTACCTGGGGCTGAACCGTCTGGGCCGCTTCGCGAAGTCCCCGATTATCATGCACGCGGCGCTGAGCACCGCCTGGGTTCTGGCATCCATGATCGTTTACTACGTGGCTATTCGCCTGATGGGATCCTAAGATGCACACCATGACTCATACTTCGAGCGCACCGGCTCGTCAGCGTTGGATGTTCCTGGCGGTTCTGCTGACCATTGCAGCGCTGATTCTGAGTGCCTGCGGTGCGAAGATTGATACTCAGCTTGGTCTTGAAAGCGCCGAGAAGGGTACCCGAACCATGCAGGTTTCCTTCGATATGAAGGACAACAAGGACAAGATTAAGGGCGGCGTTGAAGCTCTCGATGCTTCCGTGCGTAAGCACCTGCCCCAGGGGCTGGAATACGCTGGTATTCAGACCGAGGGCGACAAGGCGCGTGCAACCTTCACCATTCCCTTCTCCTCGGTGGATGAGTACCGTACCAAGGTGGCTTCTATTCTGAAGGCTTCGAGCTCGAAGACTGAGCCGACCATTACCATCCTCAACTCTGAGCAGGGTCTGGTTCAGGGCATTCAGGTGAAGGAGAACTTCACCTCGAAGGAACTGCTGGAATGGCTCCCTGAAGCTCTTGTCGTGGATGGCGTTATCGACTCCTCCCGCAAGACCAGTGTGTTCAACAGCAGTAACAACGAAACCACTGTGAAGCTGGGCGATAAGGAAGTGAAGAACTCCGGCGGTTCCACTATCTCCGCGAAGGATGTTCAGGACCGAGGCTTCAAGGTGATGGTTCTTGAAATTCAGGAGAAGGACAGCGGCTACTCGGTCATGGTTTCCTTTGTTGCGAAGGACATTATGAACACCGAGACTGCCTCGGCAGTCGATGCCTACCTGAACCAGGTCAAGCCTGAGGGCTCCGAGCTGAAGAAGGGCCTGGAGTCTTCTCAGGCAACCTACATGGCACCTTCTGCCTCCACGAGCGCGGCAAAGGAAGAAATCGGTCGTACCCTGACCTTCAGCGCCTCTTCGCTGGACGATTTGAACGCAAAGCTTAAGAAGCTGCTGGGTGCAGGTACTACCGACCTGAGCTACACCCGCGAGGTGAAGGAAGAAGATAAGAGCTTCTACGTCCGTAAGACCATGAAGGGTGTTCTGGACTGCTCGCTCCTGTGCTCCCCTGAAGGTAACGGTCTGGAAGCTATCATCAAGGACAGCTCCGACCACAGCTACCGGGTCGACAATACCGGCAACTCCGGTTCTTCCTCTTCGAAGAGCGTTCTGCATCTGAGCCGTTACCTCTCGCAGAAGGTATCCATGAAGGGCATGAAGGTAGCTACCTCCCTGGGCCTAGACGGTTCTATGGAAGCGCGTTTCCTTTACTCTTTCCCGACCTCTGATATTGCTGGCGCAGAAGATGCCCTGAAGAACGCATTCGCAGGCGGCGGTAATGATGAGACCGAGGTCCGTCAGGATGGTGACGCCACCATCGTGAGCGTGAAGGTTCGCGGTAAGGACCAGAACGAGTTCAACCAGCGTCTGAACGAGTACCTGCCCGATTCGAAGGTGACCGTCACCCGCCCCGGCGGCTACCACCCCTTCGGTTCCGACTACACGGTGACCCCGGAGATCAAGCTCTCTTCGAAGCTGGGCAACTACTACTCCGCTCCCTTCGAGTTCACTTTCAAGGCTCCGACCTTCTCCTCGCTGGATCAGCAGAAGGTTGATGCCGCGAACAGCCTCGCGAAGAACTCTCAGCACGTGCAGCTCACCGTCAACGGTGGCGAGCTGAGCGTCAAGACTGACCGCGGAGTGAGCACCACCTCCGGTCTGACCGTTCCGGTGTCCGGTCTGAGCATGACTGATGTAATCGTGGATGCGGTTATTGTGGGTCTGCTGCTGCTCATCCTGATTCTGCTGTTCCTGTTCCGCAAGAAGATTGCGGCGGCTCGTGCGAAGGGCCGTGAGCGTCGTGCCGCTTCGGCTGCTGCACTGGGCGCTGCGGCTGGTGTTGCAACCGGTTACGGTGCAACCCAGGCTGACGCACAGGGCGGCTACCCTGCACAGAACTACGGTGCGCAGAACGGTTACCCTGCACAGGGCGGCTACGCTGCTCAGCCCGGCTACCCGGCGCAGAACACCGCCTACGCCGCGGGTGATGATTCGCCGACTCAGGTGTTCACCCCGCAGCACGGCTTGAACTACGGCGAGAACGAACCGACCAAGGCAATGCCCGCGTACGATGCGCAGGCCGCCCAGCCGGCTCAGCCTGCACAGCCCACTCAGCCTGTACAGCCCGGTCAGACTGCTCAGCAGCCTGTACAGCCGAACCAGTTCGGTGCTGATGATGGTGACATCCTCCAGTAATCAGCTGTCTTTAGCACCTACGCTAGTGAGCGAACTCTAGACTGGCTCCTGTGGCCCGTTGCCTCCTTCTTTGGAGGTGACGGGCCACAGCTGTATCTGCGGCTTGTCGCCGTTAGCGCCTGCTCCTAATACCCGCCTGCCACGGGAAGCAGAATGCTCGGCTCCTTCGAGCCCAGCAGGCTCATGGGGTTGATGTACTCTGCTTCCTTGCCGCTGCCGTCCCCGCGGGCGCCTCCCTGGCGTACACCCCAGTACAGGCACGGGGTGGAGCATCGCTGGTAGGGGCGCTCGCTATTGCCGCCCGCCGTGACCGCGACGGTGCCGATGACCTCACCGGCTGCAACCGTGGTGCCGACGGGGAGCGCTTCGTCCATGGGTTCGAAGGTGCTGCGCCGCCCGTCCGGATGCGCAAGGACCAGCACTTTGCGGTTGACGACCGTGCCGCTGAACACCACTTTGCCGGGTGCCGGTGCGTAGACGCGCCGGTCGTGTTCGGGCACGGCGAGGTCTACGCCGCGGTGCCCGGCACTCCAGCGTTGGGCGGGCTTCTCAAAGGGATGGATTACCCGCGGTCTGGATGCGGCGGTGGGGGAGCGGTAGCGTAGTCGGCTCGCGGCGAGTTCAACGGTGTTGGGAGCCTCGGCACGTGAGAAGGCATTGTTCCAGGCACCCGCGCCGCCCGAATAATCCTGCCCACCCGCGTAGCCCTGCCCACCAGCACACACGAGCACGCCCAGCAGGCAGCACGCCACCAGCGCCGCGTGCCGCAACGAGTTCTCTAAACTTTTCATGTTTTGCTTCATCTTCTGAGCACATCACGAATTGCCCCGCCTCGCAGGGCCTCGCGAAAAATTGTGGATAACCCCGCCGTTTTCGCCTTAAAATCCTTTATCCACAGTGCCCCTGCACACACTCACCGCGCCTGCGCAGGTTTTAACCCTAATCCGGCGGATTAATCGCGGAATATACGGTACAATGTCGTATTGCAGTGTGCCTGCGCGGGTATTCTCCCTCTTCGAGGGATTCCGCACAGCATCACTGACGACGCGCGGCGTGAGCGGCATCCTCAAATGGGGAGCCGATAAGGGACCTTCGGTCCACCCACACGGGGTGGTTAGGGCCTGAGCTGAACGGGTAACCGTGAATGCTAACCGCCGCCAGGAAAAACTGATAACTACTATGCGCGCGTTGGGCTAGCCTGAATGGGAGGTCCGCGCGGCACCACAAAGGAGACGACATGCCCGTCGTAACTATGCGTGAAATGCTGGACTCCGGCGTTCACTTCGGTCACCAGACCCGCCGTTGGAACCCCAAGATGAAGCGTTTCATCCTGACCGAGCGCAACGGCATCTACATCATCGACCTGCAGCAGTCCCTCGCCTTCATTGACAAGGCATACGAGGCTGTTAAGTCGACCGTCGCACACGGTGGCAACATCCTGTTCGTGGGTACCAAGAAGCAGGCTCAGGAAGTTATCGCTGAGCAGGCAACCCGCGTGAACATGCCCTACGTGAACCACCGCTGGCTCGGTGGTATGCTGACCAACTTCAGCACCATCTCCAAGAGCATCGAGCGCATGAAGGAACTCGAGCAGATTGACTTCGACGATGTAGCAGGTTCTCGCTACACCAAGAAGGAACTGCTCCTCATGCGTCGCGAGTTCGAGAAGCTCGAGAAGACCCTCGGCGGTATCCGCAACCTGTCCAAGGTTCCCTCCCTCCTGTGGGTTGTTGACACCAAGAAGGAGCACCTGGCAGTTAACGAGGCTCAGAAGCTGGGCATCCCCGTTGTTGCTATCCTCGACACCAACTGCGACCCCGACGAGGTTGCTTTCCCGATCCCCGGTAACGACGACGCTATCCGCTCCGTCAACCTGCTCACTCGCGTGATTGCTGACGCAGTGGCAGCCGGCCTGATCGAGCGCAACGCTAAGAAGAACGGCAAGGCTGAAGCAGCTGAGGAGCCCATGGCAGCTTGGGAGCGCGAGCTCCTGGAGCAGCACGAGGCTGCACAGGCTGAAGAGGCAGCTAAGTAAGCTTTCTTAGCCCACTAAGCTTTATGCTTTGTGGCCCCCGCTTGCGGGGACCACGTTCGGACGGCGCCCGCCCTGACCTGGGCGCGGCGCCGTCCGCCATTTGTACCACCGGGATGTCATCCCGATTTATTACAGCAACACAAGGAGTTCACAATGGCGAACTACACCGCAGCAGACATCAAGGCACTGCGCGAGAAGACCGGCGCAGGTATGCTCGACGTCAAGAAGGCTCTGGACGAGGCTAACGGCGACCAGCAGAAGGCTGCCGAGATCATCCGCGTTAAGGGTCTGAAGGGCATCACCAAGCGCGAGGGTCGCGCAACCGCTGAGGGCCTGGTGGCTGCACGCGTTGAGAACGGCGTTGGCTACATGGTTGAGGTCAACTCCGAGACCGACTTCGTGGCAAAGTCCGACCCCTTCATCGCTTTCGGCCAGAACGTGCTCGAGGCTGCTATTGCTGCTGACGCTTCCACCCTGGAAGAGCTGCAGGCTGCATCCTACGAGGGCAAGACCGTTGAGGAGCTGACCACCGACGCTGGCGCACTGCTGGGCGAGAAGATCGTTGTCCGCCGCATTGCACGCGTTGAGGGTGAGCACGTTGCAGTGTACCTGCACAAGACCTCCAAGGACCTGCCGGCACAGGTTGGCGTTCTGCTGGCTGTCTCCGGTGAGAACACCGACGAGATCGCACACGACGTTGCAGTTCACATTGCTGCAATGAGCCCCAAGTACCTGGATTCCGAGTCCATCCCCGCAGACCAGATCGAGACCGAGAAGCGCGTTGCTCGCGAGACCGCAATCGCTGAGGGCAAGCCCGAGAAGATTCTGGACAAGATCGTTGAGGGTCGCCTGAAGGGCTTCTTCAAGGAGAACACCCTGCTGGATCAGGACTTCGCGAAGGACTCCAAGAAGTCTGTCGCACAGGTTCTGTCCGAGGCTGGCGCAACCGCTACCGCGTTCGCACGTTTCCGCGTGGGCGCATAAGGACTCGCTGCAGTTCTGCCCTCCCGTATTGCGGGTTCCCGGTAAGGGAAATCGTATGAGGTTGGGATTATAGCCTGAAGCCGGGTAGTCACCACTGGTGGCTACCCGGCTTTGCTGTATCCTTGATAAGGACTAGGCGGCAGGAGTCCGCCCCAATCACCCACAACAATCCCTAGGTAAGCCACTGGAGGAACCATGACTGAAGCGAATCCCCGCCCGATGCACCGTGACGAAACCGGCCGCCGCCGCGTTTTGCTCAAGCTTTCCGGTGAGGTTTTTGGTGGCGGCGAAGTTGGTATTTCGACCGAGGTCGTGCGCAGCATCGCTAAGCAGATCGCCGCAACCGTTGGCGAAGTTGAGACCTCCATCGTGATTGGTGGCGGCAACTTCTTCCGCGGTGCTGAACTCTCTCAGGCGGGTATGGACCGCTCCCGTGCAGACTACATGGGTATGCTCGGTACCGTGATGAACTCCCTGGCTCTGCAGGACTTCCTGGAGCAGGAGGGTATTGACACCCGTGTTCAGTCGGCTATCACCATGCCGCAGGTTGCTGAGACTTACATTCCTCGCCGCGCGATTCGCCACATGCAGAAGGACCGCGTCGTGATCTTCGGTGCTGGTGCGGGTCTGCCCTACTTCTCTACCGACACTGTGGCTGCTCAGCGCGCCCTGGAAATCCACGCAGATGAGGTTCTGGTGGCTAAGAACGGTGTGGACGGCATCTACACTGCTGACCCGAACAAGGACCCCAACGCTGAGCGCCTGTACAACCTCACCTACGATGAGGCAATGCAGCGCAACATCCGCGTGCTGGATCAGACCGCGTTCTCCCTGTGCCGCGACAACAACGTGACTATGCGCGTGTTCGGCATGCAGGGTGAGGGCAACGTGACCCGCGCAATTCTGGGCGAGAAGATGGGTACCCTCGTTACTCGCTAACCCCTAAATTTTTAGGTTTGGGCGTACGGAACGCCCCCTCACACTGTGACCGTGCTCGATAGCGCGGACTTATTCTGGACGGTACCGCGCGGGTAAGCGCTAAAACTCGCTTATGCCCGCCGGTACCGTCTAGACTTATATCAAATACGACGTTCTGCCTCTTTCCCGTCGACTTCGCCTTATCCTTACGGTTTTCGCCTCGGATGCGCCGCGAACCGGTAGGGAACCGTGAGGGCTGAACGCGCACCCACCGACAATTCTGGTACCCCAGAATACCGACAAAGGAGATCCTTTCGTGATCGAAGAAATCCTTGCCGAAGCCGGCGAGAAGATGGAAAAGACCATCGAAGCAACCAAGACTGAGTTCGCTAAGGTCCGCACCGGTCGTGTGAACCCCGCAATCTTCAGCGGCCTGACCGCCGACTACTACGGTGCACCGACCCCGCTGCAGCAGCTGGTGTCCTTCAACGTTGAGGACGCACGTACCGTCAAGATCGTTCCCTTCGACGTGACTGCACTGGCAGCTATCGAGAAGGCTCTGCGTGACTCCGACCTGGGTGTTAACCCCAGCAACGACGGTGCAGCTATCCGCGTTGTCATGCCCGAAATGACCGCTGAGCGCCGTAAGGAATACACCAAGCTCGTCAACCACAAGGCTGAAGAGGCTCGTATCTCCATCCGTAACGTTCGCCGCCACGCTAAGACCGCTATCGACAAGCTGGTCAAGGACAGCGAAATCGGTGAAGACGAAGGCGCACGTGCTGAGAAGGAACTGGACGCACAGACCAAGAAGCACATCGACCAGGTCGACGCACTGTACAAGCACAAGGAAGCTGAACTGCTCGAGGTCTAAACCCTAATGAGTGCACGCAAAGAAGCGAAAGAAGAGAGAAGCGCGCCGCCTGCTCCACAGCCGAGCCCGCAGACCGCTGCAACGCCGGTGAAGTCGCGCAGCGCCAAAGCTGGCCGTAACCTGCCCGCCGCCATTAGTGTGGGTGTTGGTTTCGGCGTGCTATTGGTGCTGGGCCTGATTTACCAGCCGGTTTTTGTTGCGATCGCTACCGGCGCGGCAGCGTTGGGCGCCTGGGAAATTGGGCACGTGCTCAACACCCGCCGCGGCTACGGCATCCCGGAATACCTACTGGGTGCCCTGTCTGGCGCAATTGTGGTGGTGTCCTACCTGTTCGGTTTTACCGGGCTGGGCATCGCCCTGGCGGTGAGCCTGCTGGCGCTGTTGCTTTCTTCTGCTCTCGTGCGTGCTGACCGTCAGGTCTCACTGGGTAAGTCTTTGAGCGGTAGCGCCCTGGCTCTGCTGTGGGTGCCGCTGATGCTGGGTATTGCCATGGTCTACTTCCAGACGGACCACGGCGAGCGCGGTATCCTCATGATTCTGCTGATGGCCATCTGCAATGACACGTTCGGCTTCATTGCCGGCGTGAATTGGGGTAAGCACCCGATGGCGCCGAAGATTTCCCCGAAGAAAAGCTGGGAGGGGCTGGCTGGTTCCTTCGTCGGCTCGGCGGTTGTTGGCGCTATCGCCTTGGCAGCCATGGGTTCGCCCTGGTATTGGGCTATTCCGCTGGCGGCGGTCATGGTGGTCGCGTCGACTGCCGGTGACCTGGTCGAGTCCGTGTTCAAACGCCGTATGGGTGTGAAGGACATGTCGAATATTCTGCCCGGCCACGGCGGCATGATGGATCGCCTGGACTCTATTCTTTTCGCTGCGGCGGCAGGTTGCCTGATTTTCCGGTTTATTATGCCGCTCTAAAGCTTCAAGCTTTTATCGCTCGGAGGCGGGGCGTCTCTTCCCACGAGTGGGGGAGGGGCGCCCCGCCTTTGCTGTACCCGGTTTGCTGTATCCGGCTTTGCTGTACCCGCTGAATAGGGGAGCAAGGGACTATATCTAAGACACCGCCCGCCCACCTTGCACCGGGTAGCCTGCGCATTGGTATTCTTAAAGTTCAATCGTCGAGAGGAGCCACCTTGGCAAGCACCACCCACGGAGGCGGATTTGCCCGTGCCGGAGAAACCGAACCCGGCTACAAGCGTAGTGAAGTAGACCGCCTGTTCACCCGCCTCGCCGAGGACTATGAGAAGCTCAGCGGAGCCTCCGAACTGCCCGAAGACCTCTACACCTCCCGACGAATCCGCCAGGTCGTCTTCCGTGAAGAACCCGGCGGCTACCAGCTGGACGTGGTCGACCGCGCCCTCGAAAAGATTGAGGAACGCTTCGCCAAGCTCGAACGCAGCCGCTACATTGAGGCGTACGGCCTGGACAACTGGGAACGCTCCCTCGTAGAGACCGGCGAACTGCTCGCTGGCCGCCTGGAACGCCCCGCCGGTGAGCGTTTCCGCCGTCCCAGCAAGCGCCGCCACATGGGCTACTTCGTCGGCGACGTGGACGCCATCTGCGACCGCGTGTACGCCCAGCTCAACAGCGAAGAGCCGCTGGACCCCTCCGTGGTGCGCCACGCAAAGTTCCGCCCCGCCTCGGGCACCGTCAGCTACGAGGAATCCCAGGTGGACGCTTTCCTGGACCGATGCATTGAGCTGCTGCAGGATTTGCTCTAAAACGTATGCGTTGAATCCCTCGCCCCGAATGACAGGGTGGGGGATTCTTCTGCGCTGAGGTTTTCTATGTAGCGGCTTCTGCGCCGAGGCGAGGCTACACGCCCAGATACACCCGCGAGCTCATGAGACACTAGAACCATGAAGTTTGGATCCTCAGCACGCGTCGGCGGCAGCCGCGACCGCCTCACCGACGCCCTCACAGAACTCACCCGCGCACCGCAGCGCGTCACCCTCCTCGGCTCGACCGGCTCCATCGGCACCCAAGCCATGGAAGTCATCGACCACCTCGCCGCGCTCAAGGGCACCAGTGCCTCCGCAGCAGACGCACCGCTGAAGGTCGTCGCCCTCTCCGCGGGCTCCCGCTCCCTCGAACTGCTCGCACGCCAGGCAGTACACGTGCGCGCCGAACTGGTCGCCACCAGCGGCACCGCCGAAGACGCACAGCGCCTGCGCGAACTCATCGAGGCGGCAGCCTCCGAAGCCGGCGTCACCGGCTACGCCCCGCAGATTGCCCACGGCCCCGAAGCATCCGTACAGGCGGCAGCGCACCCGGCAGACACCATCCTGAACGGCATTACCGGCTCCATCGGCCTGGAACCGACCCTCACCGCCCTCAACAGCGGCTACCGTGTGGCACTCGCCAACAAGGAATCCCTCATCGCAGGCGGCCCGCTCGTACGCGCCGCCGTTGACGCATCGCCCCTAGACACCCCCATGGTGCCCGTCGACTCCGAACACTCCGCCCTCGCGCAGGCACTCGCCTCCGGAACCGACGCAGAAATCGACCGCCTCATCCTCACCGCATCAGGCGGCCCGTTCCGCGGCTACAAGCGCGAACAGCTGCACGACGTGACCCCCGCGCAGGCGCTCGCACACCCCACCTGGGACATGGGCCTGGTCGTCACCACCAACTCGGCAACCATGGTCAACAAGGCACTAGAAGTGCTCGAGGCGCACCACCTGTTCGGCGTGGACCTGGACCGTATCGACGTGGCGGTTCACCCGCAGTCCGTCGTGCACTCCATGGTGCAGTTCGTAGACGGCTCCACCATGGCGCAGGCGTCGCCGCCGAGCATGGTGCTGCCCATCGCACTGGGTCTGACCTGGCCGCACCGCATCCCCGGTGCCGTGCCCGCTTGTGACTGGTCGAAGGCATCATCCTGGACTTTCGAACCGCTGGACGAGGAAGCATTCCCCGCCGTGCGCATGATCAAGGAGGCCGGTAAGGTCGGCGGCACCCACCCGGCAGTGTTCAACGCCGCCAATGAGGAAGCCGTGGCAGCATTTCACGCGGGCGCGATTCGCTTTACCGACATTGTCGATTCGGTGGCGCGCGTGCTGGAGGAGCACACCGGTAGCGCTGAGGCTGTCTCTGACGCTGATTTGACGCTGGAGGCGGTGCTGAACGCGGAGCGTTGGGCTCGCGTTCGTGCGAATGAGCTGCTGGGCATGACCGGCAACTAATCGGCTCTGAGGGGCGGTG
>NZ_CAXOMR010000010.1:0-78961 GCF_964210535.1 Rothia mucilaginosa | reverse complement strand
CGCCCCCTTGCCTCCCCCCCCCGGCGCATAGTAGGCTAGTGTTCAAAATATGTTCTCTCTAGGGCAAACAATGAAGAGCCCTCGAACGAGTGAACAAAGATGCAGCATATATTTCACGAGGAAGTGCCCCTATGCGTCGACCGAACACCCTACGAACCCTTGCCGGGGCTCTACTCCCGCTGACCTTGATGCTTAGCTCTTGCGCATCCGGGCAGCCCAGTGCCGACTCCTCGGCGTCCGCTAACGCTGAGAAGGCGTATAGCGCCTCCAAGAACCCTGATAGTCAAGCTATCGAAAAAGTAGAAAACCTCGCCTCACTTTCTGACAACGTTGTTCGTGCCTACCAGCGCTCCCTGAGCCAGTGCATGGCTGAACGAGGATTCCCGAACTACAAGGTCCCTGCCGGAGAAACTGAAATCCCGCTGCTACAGACCGCTGGTTTCGAACCTCTCACCGTCGCGGATGCCCGCACTCGCGGATACAAAGAGCGCTGGTCTTTGGTAACTGCTGAGCTGGAAGAGCAGAGCCGCACTATGAGCGACGCCGAAATGCAGGCTCTTCACGGCACTGAAGGAAAGGGCGGTTGCCAGCAAGAAGCCACCCGCGCAGTCTTCGGTTCAGAAGAATCCCGCGCGATCATAAAAAAGGTCAACGTCACTGCGGTTCACTACCTTAACAACGACGCAATCTTCAAAGATCTTGGGCCCGCCACCGAGAAGTGGGCACAGTGCATGAAGGAACGCTTCGGAGGCGACTACACGTCTCCGGATATGGCTCGCCTACAGTACCGCCAGAACAACCAAGACACCCACGAACTGGCAATCAACGATGCGACCTGCCGTGAAGCAACCGGGCTGGATGCCGAACAGCGAAAGATTGCTATCGCTTACCTGAGTTCTTTCCTCGAAAAGGAGCAGGGCCTCATCGAGCAGGTGACCACGATCAAGAAAACCGCTGAAGAAAACGCCCGAAAGATTCTGAGCTAATCCTGCGGACTAATCAGACCGGGCTATCCAGACCGGACTAACCAGAACAGGCGTACAGAGTAGCCACGGAGGCTGCACCTCGTCACAGTGTATTGTGCCCGGCACGTATCCCCGTGCCGGGCACAAACTAACCCCACACGGCATCGCCGCCCCTAAGCCCAAACGGCACAGACAATAGCGTTCCCGTACGCGCACCCAAAGAAGGGACCCCATGAGCGCCACCCCCACCCGCCAGAAGAAAACCCTCTGGCTCTACGGCATTATCGCCCTGCTCCTCATCATCACCGTGGGTACGCTCATCAGCGCCCAAAACATCAAAACCACCGCCCAAAAAGACGCAGAAGCGGCACCCCCAGACCCCTCCACCATCACCGCCACGGTCACCCGCGAAAAACTGCGCACCACCGTGCCCCTGACCTGCACCGCGAACTACGCCACCTCAACCCCGCTACGCTACAGCGGCGAAGGACAGTACACCGCAATCACCATCAAACACGGTGACACCGTCGGCAACGGAACCCTCATCGCAGAAGTCAACGGTGAACCTCTCATCACCCTCACCGGCGGCTTCGCGCTCTACCGCGATCTCAAACTCGATGATAGCGGCCCCGACGCCGCACTCCTCAACGAGGCACTAACCGCCATGGGACGTCAGGGCCCGCAGCCCGCGCGCATCACCGAAGACACCTACGAGGCTCTCAACAACCTCCTCGACAGCCTCGGCTACGCGCACGTGAAGACTGACCAGCCCATTCCCGCCCGCTACTTCCTCATCATCAACCGTGCCGGAGTTGTCACCGGCAACCCCCGCGCAACCGGCGCTATCGCGGACGGCCCCGTAGCCACCATCGCAGAAGGTAACAAGACCCTCAGCTGCACCGGAACCACCGGCAGGCTCACCCCCGAAGCTCGTAGCGGCCAGAAGGTAACCGTGCCCTCCCTCGGTGATACTGAGTACGTCGCAACCCTCGGATACAAGAACACCTCCGAGGCCGCTGGCGCTGCAGGCAACAGCCAGGCCGGTCGCCAGCCCAATGGTGCAGAAGGCGCGGCTGGCTCCAATCTCAACGGCGCAGCAGGTGCGGCAGGAAGCACCGAAGGGGAACGCATCCTCACCCTCGACGTAGGGGATAAGGCGGACAGCCTCCGAGGCGCCGTCAATGCGGAACTCACCCTCGAAGAAACCCCCGAAGCGCACCTGGTCGTACCCTCATCGGCGCTCTACACCCGTGACGGACAGACCCGAGTCATCGTGCTCGGCCCCGAAAGCTCCAACGGATCGAAGACCCGCGAAGAACGCGAGGTAACCGTTACCGTCATCAGCAACGCCAACGGCAAGAACGCCGTCACCGGTGACCTGCACGAAGGCGACAGCGTCAAAATCATGCGCGAGAAAAAGTAGGGAGTAGCCATGACTGACTCCCGCGCCGCTCACGCGCACCCACCAGCCTATAGCGTCGATATTCAGGAAGTGTCCCAGCACTTTATGCAGGGGGACACTCGAATTGACGTGCTCAAAAATATTGACCTGAAAGTCCGCTACGGAGAAGTCGTCGCAATCCTGGGACCGTCCGGCAGCGGCAAATCAACCCTGCTGAACATCCTCGGTCTGCTCAGCACGCCCGCCTCCGGCAGCTACCTGCTGGACGGTACAGACACCGCAACCTTCAACGCGGCACAGCGAGCTGAAGCGCGCCTGGACAGCATCGGTTTCGTCTTCCAGGCGTTCCACCTCATCGAGCATAAGAACGTGCACCGCAACGTTGAGCTACCGCTCATCTACCGTGGCGTGCCCAAAGCAGAACGAACGCAACGTGTTGCGGATACTCTCGCTCTGCTGGGGTTGAGCCACCGAACGGATGCACCCATCACCACTCTCTCAGGCGGTGAAAAGCAACGTGTAGCTATTGCTCGTGCGCTCATTGGGGAACCTGCGTTGCTGCTCTGTGATGAGCCGACCGGCTCGCTGGATGAAGAGCTCACCCGTGAAGTCATTGACCTGCTCCGTGAATGTACGGGTGACCAGCAAAGCACGATTGTGATTACTCACGACCCCCTCGTGGCGGAGCACTGCGACCGGGTGCTACGTATGCACGAGGGGCAGCTCATCGAGCAGGATGCACAGCGGCAGGAAGAAACGACCGCCCGCGCGTCTCTGAACCTGCCTAGCTTTGCTGAGGAACAAACATCTAAGCCGCAGAGCAGTGGTCGTGCACCCTGGGCGCGCGCCTCCCTCAAAGAAGCCTGGGACGCTACCGTGCACCGGGTGAGGCGCAATATCTTCACCATGCTTGGTGTGGTTCTGGGTATCGCTTCGCTCGTGCTGACCGTTGGTCTGACTGCCACCATTTCTGGGCAGTTGGCTGACAGCTTCGACATTTTTAGAGCTAAGCACCTGACGATAAGCTCGACCCGAACCGAATCCATGAGCCGGGCTGAACTCTTGAGCCTGGCGGCGAGCGAGAACTACCGGCGTGTTAGCCAGCTGAACGGAGTGACCGGTACCGCGCTGGTGGATCAGCTGTATGAATCCGCAGATATTCAGCGCGGTCCAGACAACTTCGGTGAGCGCGGTGCTAACGTGACGGCTGCCGTCCGTGCGGCAACCCCCAGCATCTTTAGCGTGCAGGGTCATGAACTGGTGTGGGGTCGCACCTTCGACGAAGGGCATGTGGAGCGGAACGATAAGGTCGTGGTGCTCAGCGAAAGCGTGATGCGCCAGCTTGCGTTGCCCTATAGCCCCGGAGTTACGGTCTATATTCGCGATGAGCCGTACACCGTTATCGGTGTGGTGCGGGAGAATCCCTCGCTGACTCTGTCGTACGGTTCGGTCTACCTGCCTCTGGGCGCGAAGCCTGGTGCCGATGTTGAAGAAGCACAGCCCGCTGCCGGTGGCGGTGCCGCTGCGGCACAGACCGGTAAACGTTCCACTCAGATTGTGGTGAGTACTGTTGCCGGTGCCGCAAACCAGATCGCGGAGGAAGCACCGTACGCGCTCTCGCCGGAACGTCCCGCACTGTATAGCGTGAGTGTGCCGCCGGAGCCGAAGACCCTTCGTGAGGCTGTCGACCAGCAGCAACGCACGATGCTTCTAGCCATGAGCGTTATTACCCTCGTAATTGGTGCGATGGGCATTATGAACACGTTCCTCGTCGCGGTGATGGAGCGTCGCCGTGAGGTGGGTTTGCGTCTGGCTATTGGTATGCGCCCTTCGGGCATTCTGCTGCAGTTCTCGGCGGAGGCGCTGCTGACCGGCATCCTGGGTGCTGTGGCTGGTATTGTGCTGGCGGTTAATGGCATTTCGATTGTGTCTTTGATGAACCGTTGGACGCCGATTATTAGCGCTGACACTATCCTGCTGGGCCTGGGCGCTGGCGCGCTGGTTGGTGTGTTGGCTGGTCTGTACCCGGCGGCGAAGGCTTCGCGTATTGATCCGGCACAGACCCTGGCGGCAGGTTAGTCGCGCTGAGTAGGGTTTGGAGGGGGCGGTATTCGTCCTCGCCTCGCTGGTTGGGACGGCACGCCGCATGTTTCCTCCGCGCCTACGCAGGGGCACCCGTCACCCGGACGCTCCGCTTCCTCCTTGCTTCGCTGCGAGAGCGTCCGTGTGACACCCTGAGGGCGCTTCCGGAAAACACGGCGCGCCACCTCGGGTAGCCTAACGTGTGTGGAGGGGCGGTGTCGTCCGTAGTGACATCAGGGTGCCCGAAGCGAAGCGAGGGTGGGTTCCCCTGCAGGAGCGGAGGAAGGGTATAGCGTACCCACCCAAACCAGCCCCTCCAGAAAGCGGGGGAGGGCGCCTTCACAGGCTAAGCGAGTATCCTAGAAGCTTCGTATCCCCGAACCGAAACGAGAAAAAGCGTGGAAATCCTGCTGTACGCTGTGGGCATTATCCTCATGGCAATCGCTATTGCCGTCTCGATTGCCCTGCACGAGGTGGGGCATCTGGTGCCCGCGAAGCTGTTCAATGTGCGCGTCCCGCAGTACATGATTGGCTTCGGTAAGACCGTGTTCTCTTTCCGCCGCGGTGAGACTGAGTACGGTTTCAAGGCGATTCCGCTGGGTGGCTACATTTCGATGATTGGCATGTATCCGCCGAGCCCTGCTGAGGTGAAGGAGCACCATGAGGAGGGCCATTCGGGCAGTACCAGCCCGTTTGCGTCCTTGGCTGAGGAGGCGCGTGCGGCGGACGCTGAGCGTCTGAAGCCCGGTGATGAGGACCGCCTGTTCTATAAGTTGCCGGTGCTCAAGCGCATGGTGATTATGCTGGGTGGCCCGACGATGAACCTGCTGATTGGTGTGGTGTGTACTGCTGTGCTGATTTGTGGTTTTGGTACGGCGCAGGTGACGAATAAGGTGTCGGCGGTGTCTGAGTGCGTGCCGAGCGTGAATGTTACTCATGATTCGATTAGCTATGGCGAGTGTACGGATAAGTCCACTCCGTCGCCTGCGAAGGCTGCTGGTGTGCAGGTGGGTGACCGTGTGGTTGCTGTGAATGGTGCGTCGACGGGTTCGTGGGAGGCTGTGTCTTCGGCGATTCGTGCGGCGGGTTCTCATCCGAGCACTTTGACGGTGGAGCGTAATGGTCAGCGTCTGGATTTGTCGGTGACTCCGGTTGAGATGATCCGCCCGGTTTCTGATGGTAAGGGCCAGTATACGCGTGCTGCGGATGGTTCGATTGCGACGACTCGCGGCGGTTTTGTGGGTGTGTCGCCGTCGAGTGAGTTGGTGCCTGGTTCTATTACTGAGGTGCCTGCGATGGTGGGCGATACGCTTTCGCGTGTGGGTTCGTCGATGTTGTCGTTGCCGCAGCGTGTGTGGGAGTTGACGGTGACTTTGGTGACTGGTGGTGAGCGTAGTGTTGAGTCGCCGGTGTCTGTGGTTGGTGTGAGTCGTATTGCCGGTGAGGTGACGGCTACTGACCGTATTGATGTGAAGGCGAAGGCTGCGATGTTGGTCTCGCTGGTGGCGAATATGAATTTGATGCTTTTTGCGTTTAACCTGATTCCGCTTCTGCCTCTGGATGGTGGCCACGTGTTGGGTGCGCTATGGGAGGGTGTGCGTCGTTTCTTTGCACGTTTGACTGGGCGTAAGGATCCGGGTCCGTTTGATCCGGTGAAGTTGTTGCCGCTGACGTATGTGGTGGCGGGCGCGTTCATTGTGATGTCTGTCATTCTGATTGTGGCGGATATTGTTAAGCCCATCACCCTGTTTTAGTGTGTTGTCACGCGCGGTAAGGGTACCCGTATTAGTGCTTTCTTTCGCGTCAGTGGCACAATAAAAAGTTGAACGAAGGATGCGTCGTACGTCCTTCATAACCCATGTATGGAGGAAAACCTTGTCGGTCAGCCTTGGTATGCCGAAGCCCGCTCCCGCGGTTCTGTCCCCGCGTCGTAAGACTCGCCAGTTCAAGGTGGGTTCTGTCGGTGTTGGTTCTGAATCTCCGATTTCGGTGCAGTCGATGACGACCACTAAGACCCACGACATTGGTGCGACTCTGCAGCAGATTGCTGAGTTGACCGCTGCCGGTTGCGATATTGTGCGTGTGGCGTGCCCGACTGATAAGGACGCGGAGGCTCTGCCGATCATTGCGAAGCAGTCCCGCATCCCGGTGATTGCTGATATTCACTTCCAGCCGAAGTACGTGTATGCGGCTATTCAGGCTGGTTGCGGTGCTGTGCGTGTGAACCCGGGTAATATCCGTAAGTTCGACGACCAGGTGAAGGAAATCGCTCAGATGGCTTCGGACCACGGCGTTTCTCTGCGTATTGGTGTGAACGCTGGTTCGCTGGATAAGCGTCTGCTGGAGAAGTACGGTAAGGCTACTCCGGAGGCTCTGGTGGAGTCTGCCGTGTGGGAGGCTTCGCTCTTTGAGGAGCACGGTTTCCGTGATTTCAAGATTTCTGTGAAGCACAACGACCCTGTGGTGATGGTGGAGGCGTACCGTCAGCTGGCTGAGCGCGGTGACTGGCCCCTGCACCTGGGTGTGACTGAGGCTGGTCCGGCGTTCCAGGGCACTATTAAGAGCTCGGTGGCGTTCGGTACTCTGCTGTCTCAGGGTATTGGCGATACTATTCGCGTGTCGCTGTCTGCTCCTCCGGTTGAGGAGGTGAAGGTGGGCACCAAGATCCTGGAGTCGCTGAACCTTCGCCCCCGCAAGCTGGATATCGTTTCTTGCCCGTCGTGTGGTCGTGCGCAGGTGAACGTGTGGGAGCTTGCCGAGAACGTGACTAAGGGCCTGGAGCACATGAAGGTTCCGCTGCGTGTTGCCGTGATGGGTTGCGTGGTGAACGGTCCGGGTGAGGCTCGTGAGGCTGACCTGGGTGTGGCGTCCGGTAACGGTAAGGGCCAGATTTTCGTGAAGGGTGAGGTCATTAAGACCGTGCCCGAGGATCAGATCGTTGAGACTCTGATTGAAGAGGCTACCCGTATTGCTGCTGAGATGGAGGCTTCGGGCGAGTATGTTCCCGAGGGTTCCCCGGCTGTTTCGGTGAGCTAGTTAGCTTTTGTGCGCGGAGGCGCCCTGGTGAGGGCGCCTCCGCGCTTTTCCGGTTATGTCCGGTTATGGTGGTGGCAGGCTTGGTGCTTGCCGCTGCCGGTTGTGGCCGCAGGATCCGGCTGCTTTTTCGGGGGTGCGTACCCCCGTGTTTTCACTTATTTTTGTCGCTCATTCTCTATCACTCAACAGGTCATGTTCACTCTTTTTTCTCGCCGCCGTAAAGCCCATCGTGCCCGACGTGCTGCTGTTTCGACTGCTGTTTCGACGATGGATTCTTCCCCTATGCCCGATCGCGTGAAGGAACACGTTTTTGCTCTGGATGCTCGGTGGTGCGATGAGCTGGAGGAGGTCCTGTTCAGTGACCCGGTCCCGAATCTGTACTCCATTGAGCATTATTTGGCGTGCCCTCTTCCGGTGAGGTCCCCGCGTATTCCGCTGCATTACTATCAGGGTTTTGTGGGCTGTGAGCGCGATGGGCAGCTGTGCTGTGTGCTGTTGTTGGGTTCGAATGTGGTGCCGGTGCGGCTGTGTGGTGCCGCGGTCGAACATGATGTTGCCGAACATGTAGAAACCTCTGATACCCCCGCTCTGGATGCTACGGCGCTTGCGCATCGTGACGCGCTGGCTCAGCTGCTGCTGCAGGTGGGTTCTCGTCTGGATTCCATGTTCGGTGAGAGCGCCTTCGTGATGCCCCTGTGGACGCGCATGCAGGAGCTGTGTGAGCAGACTCGCGGCGGTAAGAGCCCGCTACTGCAGATGCTACAGCCGAGCCTGGGTGACGGTTGTGATCACCGTGCGCGGGTTCTGTCGGAGCGTCCCGTGCAGCCGCTGCTGTACCTGCCGCCGGAGAAGGACCTCGCCCGCTTCTACGACGCGGAGCTTCCTGAGCTGCCGGCGCACCTGCCCGCGCCTCTCAAACCCGTGCCCATCAAACCCAGGCCCCTCAAGCCGGGGCAGAGTCCCGTCGGTGCTTTTCAACTCAGCGGTGAGCCTGCCGGGTATGCACGCCTCGCCACCTCCGCGGACCTGGGGGAGCTTCTGCCCGCCGCCGCCGCCATGTTCACCGAGGAGGTCGGCTTCGACCCGATTGCCCGCTACGGTGACGGCTATGCGGCGCGCCTGCGCACGCTCATTGCCGGTCAGCGCAGCGCCATTGTCGCCGATGTGAACGGGCGGGTGATCTTCAAGGCGGATGCGGGCATCGTGAACCTGGACGCCGCGCAGGTGCAGGGCGTGTGGCTGCATCCGGACTACCGCGGCTACGGGCTGGCTAAGCCGTTCTTTGCCGCCGCCGCGCAGGTTCTGCAGCGCCGCTACCCGCATTTGAGCCTGTACGTGAACGACTACAACGCCCGTGCTCTTGCCATGTATCGGGGGACCGGTTGGGAGCAGATTGGGCAGTTCTCGACCATCATTTTTGAGCGCTAAACACGCCGAACCCTAAAACGCTATAAAATTAAAGACGACTGTGCCTATTTACGGCTCACCCGGTGAGCCTCGGGCACCCTACCTAAACCTATCGACCTTTCAAGGAGAATCGTGGTACTTCGCCTTTCCAACCTCTTCGTGCGCACTCTGCGCGAGGACCCCGTAGACGCTGAGGTCGCCAGCCACAAGCTGCTGGTCCGCGCCGGTTATATCCGCCGCGCAGCCCCCGGCGTGTACACCTGGCTGCCCCTGGGCCTGAAGGTACTGCGCAAGGTCGAGAGCATCATCCGCGAAGAGATGGACGCCATTGGTGCGCAGGAAGTTCACTTCCCCGCACTGCTGCCCCGCGAACCCTACGAGGCAACCAACCGCTGGGACGAGTACGGTGACAACCTCTTCCGCCTCAAGGACCGCAAGGGTGCAGACATGTTGCTGGCACCCACCCACGAGGAAATGTTCACCCTGCTGGTTAAGGACCTGTACTCCTCCTACAAGGACCTGCCTGTTTACCTGTACCAGATTCAGACCAAGTACCGCGACGAGGCGCGCCCCCGCGCGGGTCTGCTGCGCGGCCGCGAGTTCGTCATGAAGGACTCCTACTCCTTCAACATTGACGATGAGGGCCTGAACGAGGCGTACATGGCTCACCGTGCCGCCTACCAGCGCATCTTTGAGCGCCTGGGCCTGGAGATTGTCATTGTGACCGCACAGTCCGGCGCGATGGGTGGCTCCCGCAGTGAAGAGTTCCTGCACCCGACCCCCATCGGTGAGGACACCTTCGTGCGTTCCGCAGGCGGATACGCGGCAAACGTTGAGGCCGTCACCACCGTGGTTCCCGAGGAAATCGAAATCACCGAGGACACCCCGGCGGCACTCGTTGTGGACACCCCCGACTCCGCCACCATTGAGACCCTGGTGGAGCGCATGAACGAACTGCACTCCGAGGTTATCGGCGGCACCCTGGATGCTTCGCAGACCCTCAAGTGCTTCCTGGGCACCGTCATCACCCCCTCCGGCGAGCGTAAGGTCTTCGCCGTGGGCGTTCCCGGCGACCGTGCCGTGGACCTGGGGCGCGTTGAGGTCAACATCGGTGCCCTGCTGGGCATCGGCGGCGAGGTTGAGGTTGAGGCAGCCAGCGAAGAGGACCTGAAGGCATACCCGCAGCTGGTCAAGGGCTACATTGGCCCCGGCCTGAGCCTGGACGCGCCCCTGTTCGGTGCGCACACCGAGGACGAGGATGCGGTAGCTTCCGCAACCGGTATTCCCTTCTTCGTTGACCCCCGCGTGGTGCGCGGTACCCGCTGGGTGACCGGCGCAAACGAAGAGGGCAAGCACGTGGCGAACCTGGTCTTCGGCCGCGACTTCACCGCCGACGGCGTCATTGAGGCGTGCGAGGTGCGTGAAGGCGACCCGGCACCGGACGGCTCCGGTGAGCTGGTGGCAGCCCGCGGTATCGAGATGGGCCACATCTTCGCCCTGGGCCGCAAGTACGCTGAGGCACTGGGTCTGAAGGTTCTGGACCAGAACGGCAAGCTGCAGACCGTGACCATGGGCTCCTACGGCGTGGGCGTGACCCGCGCACTGGCTGCTATCGCCGAGGGTAACCACGACGAGAAGGGCCTGATCTGGCCGCGCAACCTGGCACCGGCAGACATTCACATCGTCGTCACCGGCAAGGACGCAGCATCCCACGAGTACGCTGAAAAGCTCAGCGCATCCCTGGAATCCGCCGGCCTGCAGGTCATGCTGGACGACCGCCCGAAGACCAGCCCCGGCGTGAAGTTCGGCGACGCCGAGCTGCTGGGCGTGCCCACCATCCTGGTGATTGGTCGCGGCTTCAAGGACGGCGTGCTGGAGCTGAAGGACCGCCGCAGCGGTGAGGCTCGCGAGGTGTCCGTCGAGAACGCGGTGGCTGAGGTCATCGCTGAGGTGCGCGCGCCTAAGGCACGCCACTAGCCCGCTAAGACGTAAAACCGTCGCCACCTGCCCCGCCTCCCCGGAGGTGGGGCAGGGTAGCGGCGGAAGAATGAAAGAAGAGAACTATGGCATATAAGCCGAAGCGTTCTGGCTCTAAGAAGAGCGCCCCGAATGCGCGCGCTCGCCGTGCCGCATCCCGCGTGGCGAATGGTGTGAACGCTCCCCGCACTCGCGCTGATAGCGAGCCCGTGGTGGAGGCACCGGTGCGCGTGGGTACCCGCGCGATCCGTGAGGAAGAGGTTGCCGAGGCGATTGCCCCGGTTATCTCCGAGTTCTCGCTGGTGCTGGAGGGCCTGAAGATTTCGGGCCCGGCGGCGAACCGTACCGTGAAGATTACGGTGGACTACACCGCTGAGCGTACCGATTCGCTGTCGCTGGATTCCCTCGCGGAGATTTCCGGTGCGATTTCGAGCGCCCTGGACCGTGCGGATGAAAACGACGAGTTCTTCCCCTACGAGCTGGAGGTGTCCTCGCCCGGTGCTACCCGCGCCCTGACTGAGCGCCGCCACTGGGAGCGTGCCCGTACCCGCCTGATTGCGGTCACCGCACCCGACGGCACCGAGTACCTGGCGCGTCTGCACGAGGTGCAGGATGAGGGTCCGGTGCTGGCTCGTAAGAAGAACACGAAGAAGGGCCAGAAGGAGTCGTACCACGAGCCGAGCTTGCTTCCGTGGGAAAATATTGCTTCTGCTCACGTCGAGATTGACTTCAATTCGCCCGCTGAGCCGGTAGAATAGAGTTATTAAAGCTTCAGGCACGGGGTGTTCCGTGTCAGGTATATACCGTTCGGGAGCCGGGGCGCATTGAGCGTCCCGGCGCCGTGCTAACTGGGAAAGGCTGAAAAGCGTGGAGGATATTAAAACTATTGACCTGGGCGCACTGCGCGCATTGGCGAAGCAGCGCTCTCTCGTCATGGAGGAGCTCTTCACCCTGGTTGAGAACGCCCTGCTGCTCGCGTACATGAAGCAGCCCGGCGCCATTAAGGGTTCTCGTGCCGTCATCGACCACACCACCGGCGAGTTCGTCATTCTGGCTCCTGAGCTTGATGAGGACAACCAGAAGATTGACGAGTTCGACGATACCCCGAACAACTTTGGCCGTATCGCTGCCGCAACCGTCCGTCAGGTGCTTTCGCAGCGTCTGCGTGACGCTGAGGACGCATCCGTTCTGGGTGAGTTCAAGGACCGTGAGGGCACCCTGGTGTCCGGCGTGATTCAGCAGGGCAACAACCCGCGTATGGTTCAGGTTGACCTGGGCACCGTTGAAGCTGTTCTGCCCAGCAATGAGCAGGTTCCGGGCGAGAAGTACCCGCACGGCTCCCGCCTGCGCGCCTACCTGGTTGAGGCTCGCCGCGGCCCCAAGGGCCCCTCGATTGTGGTTTCTCGTTCGCACCCGAACCTGGTTCTGCGCCTGTTCGAGCACGAGGTTCCCGAAATCTCTGAGGGCCTGGTTTCCATTAACTCCATCGCACGTGAAGCTGGTCACCGCTCCAAGATTGCTGTGTCCGCGAAGAACCCGACCATTAACGCTAAGGGTGCGTGCATCGGCGATATGGGTGCCCGCGTGCGTGCGGTTGCTGCCGAGCTGAACGACGAGAAGATTGACATTGTCGACTACTCGACCGATCCGGCAACCTTCATCGCTGCGGCACTGTCCCCGGCGAAGGTCACCGAGGTCATTATCGCGAACCCGCGTGAGTATTCCGCTCGTGCCGTGGTTCCGGATGACCAGCTGTCCCTGGCTATCGGCCGTGAGGGTCAGAATGCGCGTCTGGCAGCGAAGCTGACCGGCTGGCGTATCGATATTCTCTCTGAGTCCAAGTACGCTCAGGTTCGTGCTGAGGAAGAGGTTGCTGCTCGCGTGGCTCGTAGCCTGGCTGAAGAAGCTTCCGCTGAGAAGGCAACTGAAGAAGCTGCAGAAGAGTCCGCACAGGACGCTGAATAAGCATTAGCCCCGGTGAGGGGCGTATCCCGCGGCATATCCTTTTGATGCAGGCGCAAGATATCGGGCAGGTATGTGCCCGGTGTTCTTGCGCCTGCGTCACAGTTTTGCCCATGATTCCTAAAAACGGGATACACTATTAAGATGTGCCGGTGTGTAACCGGGCGCTTTAACGCGCCCTCGCATACACCGGATTGAGCATCACGAATGTACTGCGAACACGGTTCTGCACACACGCTAGAGAGGGGAGAGGACCATGAGCAATCACGACCTCACCGCAACCTCCGAAGCGTTTGAAGGACCGGTCCGCACCTGCATCGGATGCCGTGCCCGCGATGAACAGCGCAACCTGCTGCGCATCGCCCGCATACCCGTCACGTCTGCTACCGAGCAGGCGGACACCCCGCCCTATCAGCCCGATGTGGCGGGAACTATGCCCGGACGAGGCGCTTGGATCCATCCGAGCGAAAAGTGCGTAGCCGCTCTGCAGAAAAAGAACGGCCTGGCGCGCGCCTTCAAAAAAGCGGTCCCTGCAGCCCAGTTGCAGGCGTGCTGCGAGCAGATTCGAGCCGTGATTGCGGACTCGACCCCCTCGTAGACGCTTTTCGGGTATATGCCCTCTGTAAGTCAACGAGTTTGACGACTTCTTATCTGAAAGCGAGTCAGAAAACTGATGGATATCTAATGAGTGCCGCGAAATGAGTACCCTTTCGTGCTCACCCACCGGCAATTTCACGAATTGGCGCGCCTTCGGGCGTGCACCCCGTAAACATTAGTGTCCGCACCATTCCCGGTGCGGACCGGGAATGGAGAAAATTTGGCTCAGCCTCGAGTACACGAGTTTGCTAAAGAGGTAGGCGTACCTTCCAAGGAAGTTATCGCCAAGCTCAAGGATATGGGCGAGTTCGTTAAGAGCTCCTCTTCCACCCTGAACCCCATGGTTCTGAAGAAGCTGCGCGCGGAATTCCCCGCCGCAGCCGCTAAGCCTGCCGCAAAGGCAGCTCCCGCAGAGTCGGCTGCTAAGCCGGCTCCCAAGCCCGCAGCGGCTAAGCCCGCCGCTAAGCCTGCTCCCAAGCCCGCAGCGGCAAAGCCTGCCGCTAAGCCGGCACCCAAGCCTGCAGCTAAGCCCGCAGCAGCTGAGAGCGCAGCTCCCAAGCCCGCAGCGGCTAAGCCCGCCGCAAAGCCGGCAGCAGCGCCCAAGCCCGGCGGTCCCCGTCCGGGTAACAATCCCTTCGCATCCCAGCAGGGCATGGCACGCCCCGAGGCTGCACCGAAGCCGGCAGCACCCAAGCCTGCCGCTCCGAAGCCCGGCCCCAAGCCCGGTCCTCGCCCCGGTAACAACCCCTTCGCATCCCAGCAGGGTATGAAGCGCGGCGGCGGCGACTCCCAGCGTTCCGGCGGTCCCCGTCCGGCACGTAACGGTCGTCCCGGTGGCAACGGTGGCGCACGCCCCGGCGGTAACGGCGGTCCTCGCCCCGCAGGTGGCGCACGTCCCGGTGGTAACGGCGGTCCCCGCCCGGCAGGTGGCGCACGTCCCGGTGCACCCCGTCCGGCTGGCGGCGGCGCACGCCCGAACCCCTCGATGATGCCCAAGGTTTCCAACGTTGGTGGCGGCGCGTCCGGTTCCAACAACGGCGGCGGTAACGGTGGCGGCGGCGCACGTCGCGGCGGCGGTTCCGGCGGCTTCAACCGCGGTCCGGGTCGTCCCGGCCCCGGCGGTCGCGGCAATGCACAGGGTGCATTCGGTCGCGGCGGCTCCAAGCGTAAGGGCCGCAAGTCCAAGGCAGCTCGCCGCCATGAGCAGGAGCAGCTGAACGCACCGGCACCCGGTGGCGTGGTTGTTCCTCGCGGCGACGGCTCGACCGAGATTCGTCTGCGCCGCGGCGCGTCCATCATGGACTTCGCTGAGAAGATTGGCGCAAACCCGGCATCGCTGATTACGGTTCTCTTCCACCTGGGTGAGATGGCTACCCAGACTCAGTCCCTGGACGAGGAGACCTTCGAGCTGCTGGGTGCTGAACTGGGCTACGTCATCAAGATCGTTTCCCCGGAGGATGAGGAGCGCGAGCTGCTCGAGTCCTTCGACATCAACCTCGAAGCCGAAGCAGAAGCTGAGGGCGAGGATGTTCTGGAGGTTCGTCCCCCGGTCGTTACCGTCATGGGTCACGTTGACCACGGTAAGACCCGCCTGCTGGACGCTATCCGTAACACCAACGTCATTGAGGGTGAGGCCGGCGGCATTACCCAGCACATTGGTGCATACCAGGTCCACACCACCGTTGAGGGTGAAGACCGCGCGATTACCTTCATCGATACCCCCGGTCACGAGGCGTTCACCGCTATGCGTGCCCGTGGTGCGAAGGTCACCGACGTGGCGATCCTCGTGGTCGCAGCGGATGACGGCGTTATGCCCCAGACCGTTGAGGCACTGAACCACGCACAGGCAGCTAACGTGCCGATCGTGGTTGCTGTGAACAAGATCGATAAGGAAGGCGCGTCCCCGGACAAGATCCGTGGCCAGCTCACCGAGTACGGTCTGATCCCCGAAGAGTACGGTGGCGACACCATGTTCGTTGACGTCTCCGCTCGCAACGGCACCAACATTGACGAGTTGCTTGAGGCTGTCACCCTGACCGCCGACGTGCTCGAGCTGACCGCTAACCCGAACAAGGAAGCCCGCGGCGTGGCCATCGAGGCCAACCTGGACAAGGGCCGCGGTGCGGTTTCCACCGTCCTGGTTCAGTCCGGTACCCTGCGCGTTGGCGACGCCATTGTTGCCGGTGTGGCACACGGCCGCGTCCGTGCAATGTTCGACGAGAACGGCCAGGCCGTGAAGGAAGCCGGCCCCTCCCGCCCCGTGCAGGTGCTGGGTCTGTCCACCGTGCCGCGCGCAGGTGACACCTTCCTCTCCACCGAGGAAGAGCGCACCGCCCGCCAGATCGCTGAGAAGCGTGAGGCAGCCGACCGTAACGCCCAGCTGGCTAAGCGTCGCAAGCGCGTCACCCTGGAGTCCTTCGACGCCGCCGTGGCCGAGGGCAAGATGGATACCCTGAACCTGATCATCAAGGGTGACGTCTCCGGTGCCGTGGAAGCACTGGAAGAGTCCCTGATGAAGATCGACGCCGGTGGCGACGAGGTTCAGCTGCGCGTCATCCACCGCGGTGTGGGTGCTATTACCCAGAACGACGTGAACCTGGCAACCGTGGACAACGCGGTAATCATCGGCTTCAACGTCCGCCCGGCAGAGCGCGTGGCCGAGCTGGCCGACCGCGAGGGTGTCGAGATGAAGTTCTACTCGGTCATCTACCGTGCGATCGAAGACATCGAGCAGGCCGTCAAGGGTATGCTCAAGCCCGAATACGAGGAGGTCGAGCTCGGCTCGGCAGAGATCCGCGAGGTCTTCCGCTCCTCCAAGTGGGGCAACATCGCAGGTTCGATCGTCAAGAACGGCATCATCAAGCGCAACGCCAAGGCACGCCTGGTGCGCGACGGCTCCGTGGTGGCAGACAACCTCACCATCGAGTCGCTGCGTCGCTTCAAGGACGACGCCACCGAGGTGCGCGAAGGCTTCGAGTGCGGTATTGGCCTCGGCTCCTTCAACGACATCAAGGAAGGCGACATTATCGAGACCTGGGAGATGCGCGAGAAGCCGCGCGTCTAAGGCTCCCATGCTGATGCGCCCGTGACCCGCTAGTGTTCCCGCACCCGCAGGCTTCTAGATTTTAGAGCCGGCGGGGCGGACGCTGGCGGGGCGGGCGCTTCCGCATTACCTGGACCGCCTCCGCAGCACCCCGAGTGTTCGCGGAAGCACCACGAGACTTCAAGGAGAAACACATGGCTGATGCAGCCCGCGCGGCACGACTTGCTGACCGCATCAAGGTAATTGTGGCGAAGGCGCTGGAGCGTCGTGTTAAGGATCCCCGCCTCGGTTTTGTGACCATTACCGACGCCCGCGTGACCAACGACCTGCAGCACGCAACCCTCTACTACACCGTGTTCGGTTCCGAAGAGGACGCCGCAAACACCAAGAAGGCGCTGGAATCCGCTAAGGGTATTCTGCGCTCCGAGGTGGGCAAGAACATTACTGCCCGCCTGACCCCCACCCTGACTTTCGTCGCTGACGAGGTTCCCGAGAACGCCTTCCACATTGAGGCGCTGCTGCGTGAGACTCGCGAGCGCGACGCCAAGCTGGCAGCTGCTGCCGAGGGCGCCGAGTACGCTGGTGAGGCTGATCCCTACAAGAAGGATGAGCCTGCCGAGGGTGAGGACGCCTAAGTGGCGAAGAAGCAACCTCAGGGTCCGTCCGGCCTGATGGTCATTGATAAGCCCGCCGGGATGAGCAGTCACGACGCAGTCTCTCAGATGCGTCGTATTGCTGGCACCCGGCGGGTTGGTCATGCCGGTACGCTGGATCCTGCCGCGACCGGCGTGCTGATTTTGGGCATCAATAAGGCGACGAAGCTGCTGACCTACCTGGTCGGTCAGGATAAGACCTATGACGCGACGATTCGCTTAGGGCTTGAGACGCTGACGGAGGACGCGGAGGGTGAGCACACTGCCGCGCATCCGGACGCTGTTGAGGCGCTGACCGGTTTGGGTGCTGAGCAGATGCGCGCGCGCATCCTGGAGGCTGTGGCGCAGCTGAGCGGCGATATTCTGCAGGTTCCCTCCGCGGTGTCCGCTATTAAGATCAACGGTGTTCGCTCGTATGCGCGTGTGCGTAGCGGTGAGCAGGTTGAGTTGGCGGCGCGTCCGGTGACGATTAGCGAGTTCACGGTGCATTCTGTCAACCCCGGCTTTGCCGAGTATGTGATTGAGGACCCCGAGAACGAGGGGGAGCACGCGGCAACCTCGGTTCCCGTAATTGACTGCGAGGTGACGGTTTCGTGCTCCTCGGGCACCTATATTCGTGCCCTGGCGCGTGATTTGGGCAAGATTCTGGGCACCGGTGGTCACCTGACGGCTCTTCGCCGTACCCGTGTGGGTGCTGTGGTGCTTGAGGATGCCGCCGATTTGGCGCAGTTGAAGCAGCGCCGTGAAGAGTCGGAGGCTCCTCTGGAAGATTTGCCGTTGCTACCCCTGGAGGAGGCGGCGCGCCGTATCTTTGGTGCGCGTGAGCTCACGGCTGCGGAGGCGAGCGATATTTCCTACGGCCGCCGTATTAGCCCCAGTGGCGACGGTTCCGTGGTGAAGCGTGCCGCTCACGCGAGCGCGGATGAGTCCGGCGCGGTGCAGCATGCCAGCGTTGAGGGTATTGTGGCGGGTTTCGCCCCGGACGGTACCCTGGTCGCCCTGCTAGAGAACAAGAAGCAGCGCGGGAAGGTGCAGGCCGCCCCGGTGCTGGTTTTTGAGGCGAATCGTTCCTTCAACTAGGCGTTGAGGCATTATGATGGGCGAAGAGGGTTCGGCGTTTGCACCTGCCTAAGCCTGATTCCTCAAGCCTGATTAATTCAGCGCCCTATTGAACGTGCGCCCTCATTCAACGCGCTAACTGATACAACCCTGAACACACAAGACAACTCGTGCGGGTGCTCCGGCCCTGCTGAAGGAGAGAAGATGAGCGAGAACCAGAGCTCCGCTAAGAAGGCGAGTGAGCCTCGTACCGCGCCGGTACCGCGCGTAGAGTCTGCACAGACTGAAGCTGCTGCGAAGGCGGGTACTGCTAAGCCTGCTGAGTCCACTATTTCTGCGGCGAAGGCACCCGAGGGTGTCCGCGTGACCGCACCGGCTGCCGGTGATAAGGCGTCGCAGAAGGCGGCTAAGAAGGCTGAGAAGAAGGCAACCCGCGAGGCGTTTGCCCGCCCCAAGAGCATTGAGGAGGCGGCTAAGCCTCAGAACCGTGCGGCGTTCCGCGCGGCGGTGGCGCTGTACGGTCTGTTCATGATTGCGTACGGTGTGTGGCAGGTTCTGGGCGGTGTCCGCGTCATTCCGGATGCGCCTCAGGACTTTGCGAACGCCTCGGTGCAGTCGAACTACGTGTTCTTCGCGGCAGCCTATGTGGGTGTGGGCCTGTCCTTCGTGTTCATTGCCCTGAAGTTCAAGTGGGTGAACATGCTCGTGTTCTCCTGCCTGGTGGTTTTCTTGGGCGGCGTGGGTCGTATCCTGTCGTGGGCGTTCTTCGGCACCCCGCACTGGTCGCTGATCGTGCTGATGGTGACTGAGCTTGTGATTCCTCCGTGCCTGCTGGTGTGGTACGGCTGGATTAACAAGTCCAATAAGATTCGCGAGGAGATGCTGAAGGCTTCTCGTAACCAGGCTCGTAAGTAGTCGTAACGCCCGGGAAGGTTCCTGCCGCACGGTGGGGTGCCTGCCCGGGCTTTCTTATGGGTGGGTGCTGCGCATGGATTTTCCAGGTGCTGAGGCTGCACAGTTGCGTGTTAGATACCCCGCCGCATCCGCAAAAGTGGGGGAGAAGGCACCGCCTGCGAGGGGCGCCGTTCCATTCCCTGTTGATTCCCGTTTTGAATTCTGCATCCTGCCGCCTGTGGTCTAGGATGGATAGGTACATTTATCTTTTTCAGGAGAGCCCGTGACCCTCTACACCGCTTTGAGCGAGGTCCCCGCCGGCTACGGCCCCTCGGTCGTGACCATCGGCAATTTTGACGGCGTGCACCGTGGACATGCCCGCGTGATTTCGCGCGTGGTCTCCCTTGCTGAAGAGCACGGTTTGAGCTCTATCGCGGTCTCTTTTGACCCGCACCCGATGCAGGTGCACCGTCCCGAGGCGGCCCACCACGACATTATGGGTCAGGGTTCGCGACGCTACTTCATGTGCCTGCTGGGTCTGAACGACTACCTGCTACTGAACTACAACCTGGAGTTTGCTGCGCAGACCCCCGAGGAGTTCGTGAAGTCCACCTTCGTGGATGCGCTGAACGCGCGTTTCGTGGTCATTGGTGACGACGTGCGCTTTGGTAAGAACAACTCCGGCGACCTGAACACTATGCGTGAGCTGGGGGAGAAGTACGGCTTTGAGGTGGTTGTTGTTGAGGATCTGATGGTGGATGAGAACACCCGCTGCTCCTCGACCCGCATCCGCCAGCTGCTGCTGGAGGGCGATATGCCCGCCGCAACCGAGCTGCTGGGCCGCCACCACATGATGGCTGGTGAGGTCGTACACGGTCTGGCGCGCGGCCGCGAGTTGGGCTTCCCGACCGCGAACCTTGAGCTTGAGGCGCGCGGCCTGATTCCCGCAGACGGTGTGTACGCCGGCTGGCTCGTGGACGAGTCCGGTAACCGTCACCCCTCCGCTATTTCGGTGGGTACGAACCCGACCTTTGACGGTATTGAGCACCGCCAGGTTGAGGCGCACGTGATTGACCGCCCGGAAGAGCGCGTGGAGGATTTCAACCTGTACGGTCAGCGTGTGCTGATTGAGTTCGTGAAGCGTCTGCGCCCCATGGTGGCGTACACCGGTGTTGAGGCGCTGATCGAGCAGATTAACGATGACGTGGTGCAGACCCGCGAGGTGCTGGCTGAGGACGCGAAGAACTACTGCCCGCCGGAGTGCCCGGTGCAGGCGGAAGTGAAGCATCCCCACTTCTAAGAGCAACATCCTGCGCTCATAGCTTTTGCCTTTAACGGCTTTGAAGCCCCGGCGGTAAGATTTTCGGATCTGCCGCCGGGGCTTTTGCGTACCCGACCGGATGCGCAAAAGCGGGAATCTTCTTCGCGCCTGGCCGCCTGCGCCTTCCGGTGAAACCTCCTGCGCCACACGCCTTGACGTTCTGCGCCTCCCGCGAGGCACCCCTGTTTTAGTCGCCCCTGTTTTAAGAGAAGATAGAGTCATGGAAAAAATGAACGTCGAATCCTTCAACCTCGACCACCGCGCCGTAGCAGCACCCTACGTGCGTATCGCAGACCGCAAGGTCCTGCCCGGTGGCGACACCCTCATCAAGTACGATATCCGCTTCACCCAGCCGAACACCGCGCACCTGGAAATGCCGACCGTGCACTCCATCGAGCACCTGAGCGCCGAGCACATGCGCAACCACACCGACCGTCTGATTGACTTCTCCCCGATGGGTTGCCAGACCGGTTTCTACGCGCTGACCCTGGGCCTGGAGCCCGAGGATTTCTTCCCCATCCTGGAAGCAACCCTCAACGATATCCTCAACGCGACCGAGGTTCCGGCAGCGAACGAGGTTCAGTGCGGTTGGGGTGCCAACCACACCCTCGAAGGCGCGCAGGCTGCGGCTCGCGAGTTCCTCGCGGCACGCGATGAATGGGCGCAGGTGATGGCGTAATGAGCGCACAGATCCCTGACGCTTTCGCATCCGCCTTCAACCCGGTGGACTTTGACCCGAACGCTTTCGACCCGGCTGAGGCATTCAACAGCATGTTTGAGCTGATGGACGGCATGTCTAACGCCATCATCATTCAGGTGGCTATGGATGAGGAGCTTGCACCCTTCCTGAAGGTCACCGAGGAGCTGCAACCCTCCTTCACCGAGGGCACCGCAGTATTCCACCCGCGCTACCTGCAGGTGGGCGAGGACCAGGTTCCGCTGCTGCTGGTTCGCTCCAAGATTGGTCTGGTGAACGCAGCGAGCGCCGTCACCGAGGCGATCAGCTACTCCTCGAACTGCCTGGGCGTCATTAGCGCAGGTACCGCCGGAGGTTTGGCTCGCGGCATCAACGTGGGTGACGTGCTGATTGGCGAGAACTACACCTACACTGACGCCGACGCGACCGCGTTCGGTTACGCGCGCGGCCAGGTTCCGGGCATGCCCGAAAGCTACGACGGTCAGGTGGACGAGTGGCAGGATGCCCTGGAGCATGCGCTCGCCGCGCTGGAGCCGGTGCGTGAGCAAGCTGAGAACGCGTGGGAGGTGCGCCGCGGCCAGATGCTGGCGGGTAACTCCTTCGTAACCGCCCACAACGTGAAGGACACCCGCGAGGCGTTCGAGGGCGCCATCAGCACCGACATGGAGACCACCGCTATTGCTCAGGTCTGCCACAACTATGAGATTCCGTTTATCGGGGTGCGTTGCGTGTCTGATCTGTGCGGCCCAGAGGCTGACCAGGACTTCCACCTCTCCGTGGATGTGGTGGCTCCTCGTTCGGCTCGTTACGCGCTGCAGCTGGCTGCTGAGCTGTGGACCGAAGCGCAGCTGGAGGCGCTGGAGCTGGCTCTCTAAAGTTCTAGAGCATGCGGCACGAAGTGAGCTCGCATGCGGCAAGTGCCGGGGCGTGAACCTGACGGGTTTGCGCCCCGCTCTTTGCGCCCCGGTCCTTTTATGCCGGTCTTTTTGTACTGGTTTTTGTACCCCAGTCTTTTTCTGATTAGGCACTTTGATGTACCCGGTCCGTAAGAAACGCAGAAATATTAACCGTGGTGAATATACATTCTGTGTGTCGTGGAGTACTATGAATGAGGAAACTGTCCGATCTCACAGAGGAGTACGTCGTGAAGTTCTGCCCGACTCTCGCCTCCGTCACCGGTCTGCTCGGTGGCTACAAGGTTGCATCTAGCACCGGCATCCGCCCGCTCGGTGGCGCTATCCTGGCACTGTGCGGTGCCGTGGCTTACAAGAATTGGAAGCGTAAGGCTGGCGCAGGCCGTGCCACCTTCCTCACCGCTGTCTACCTCGGCGCGTTCGGCGCCGCTCATCCGCTCGCCAAGAAGCTTGGCGCGTGGCCTGCAGTCTACACCGTGACTGCTGCAACCGCTCTGTGCTCTATCGTCATTGGACGTAAGCGACAGAAGTAGTCTTTGACGAAAAGACGGCGGAAAGGCAACGTTGCCTTCCCGCCGTCTTTTGCGTTCCCTCCCACCGTACCGGTTGGGTGGGGATGCGCCGGGGCGACGCGCGAAGGCAACACTTTCTGCGCAACGCCCCATCACTCGATGGGGAGTGAATCAACCGGTACCGCTCTCAGTCACCTGCTGAGCTGCGGCACCGCTCGATAAGTTTCCCCGCCACCGGCGGGTACACCCCACGAGGTAAAGGAAAAGAAGAAGATGAATACCACTCCGGACTCATCCCCGGTACAGCAGGGCGTAGCTGAGGCTACCTCCGAGAGCCCGCAGTTAGCGCGTGGACTCTCCCTGCGTCACATCATGTTCATCGCCCTCGGCTCCGCCATCGGCACCGGCCTGTTCTACGGTTCGGCATCCGCCATTCAGCTGGCGGGCCCCTCCGTGCTGCTTGCCTACGTTATTGGCGGCGCGGCAGTGTTCATGGTGATGCGCGCAATGGGCGAACTCGCCCTGGCGCACCCGGTCTCCGGAGCGTTCTCCGAATACGCCACCCGCTACCTTGGACGCTGGGCGGGTTTTGTGACCGGCTGGACCTACGCCCTGGAAATGGCGCTGGTCGCCATCGCGGACGTCACCGCCTTTGCCGTGTACATGAAGTTCTGGTTCCCGAACAGCCCCTCCTGGATTTGGATCGTCTCGGTTCTGCTGATTCTGCTCGCCATTAACCTGGCGAAGGTCAAGGCGTTCGGCGAAACCGAATTCTGGTTTACCCTCGTGAAGGTCAGCGCCATTATCGCCATGATCGTTGGCGGCGTGGTTCTGCTCTTCGTGGGTGTGCAGGCGCACGACTCCGTGGCGCCCTCGGTTACGAACCTCTGGGCTCTTGAGGGCGGCTTCTTCGCAAACGGATTTACCGGCTTCCTCGCTTGCTTTACCGTGGTGATGTTTGCCTTCGGCGGTATTGAGAACATCGGTATTGCCGCCGGTGAGGCGAAGGACCCGCGCACCTCGATTCCCAAGGCGATTCGCACGGTGCCGTTGCGCATCCTCATCTTCTACATTCTGACCCTGTCGGTCATCATGTCCCTGTACCCCTGGTACTCGGTGACCAAGGCGAACTCGCCGTTCGTGCAGATCTTTGAGGGACTGGGCATTCCGGCTGCCGCTTCGATTCTGAACGTGGTCATCATTACCGCCGCCATCTCTGCGCTGAACGCGGATGTGTACGGTGCCGGCCGCATGATGTACGGCCTGGCGAAGCAGAACCTGGCGCCGGCTTCCTTTGCGAAGGTTACGAAGAATGGTGCGCCCTGGATGACCACCCTCATCATGGTGCTGGTTATGGCGGTCGGCGTGATTGTGAACGTGCTCTTCGAGAACGCGTTCGAGGTGGTCGCCTCCCTGGCAACCTTCGCGACCGTATTCGTGTGGGTCATGATTCTGCTGGCGCACATTGCCTTCAAGCGTAGCGGCGCCGATACCGAGGCGCAGCCGGTACACCAGCCCCTGTGGCTGAGCTACATGGCGTTGGCGTTCATGGTCTTTATCGTGGTGCTCTTCGGCTGCTTCGCGGACACCCAGCTGGCGCTGGTGATGGGGGCAATCTGGTGCCTGTTCCTGCTGGGCTACTACCGCCTCGTGGTGGTGCGCGCTCGCGCTGAAGCAGCAGAAGCATAGGGAGCAGAAGCATGAATACCGAATAAACGTAGAGCTGGTGCGAAAACCCGGTGTAAGAAACCGATGTGAGAAACCGGCTGTGAAGCCCGGCGACCGGTAGTGTGATGAGCTACCTGCCGCCGGGCTTCTGCTCACCCTTCCACGAAAGCGTCCCGGTAGCGTAGAATGGGAAGAACGCGTCTGCAGTCCGCAGTAGACGACGTGTATTACAGGGCGTAAGCCCACCACCCGGCGGCAACCGTCCGTACGGGACGTATGCGGTACTAACTCTAGGAGTTAAAAAGTGGCACTGGATCCCGCTGTCAAGCAGGCAATCATCAAGGAATACGCAACCCACGAGGGCGACACCGGTTCGCCCGAGGTTCAGATTGCAGTTCTGTCTCGTCGTATCGCCGACCTGACCGAGCACCTGAAGTTCCACAAGCACGATCACCACTCCCGTCGTGGTCTGATGATCCTCGTTGGTCGTCGCCGCAACATGCTCGGCTACCTGAAGAGCGTCGACATCGAGCGTTACCGTTCGCTGATCGAGCGCCTGGGCCTGCGCCGATAAAACAGGAGCGTCTTGACGCTTTTGTGGTGATTAATCGCCTTTAGGCGGTGTGTGCGGACGTGCTGTCAGCACTACCAGCCCTCCATTTCGGAGGCGGGTAGCGCCAGCGCGTCCGTACTGCCGCGTTGAGGGGCGCATCTTCCGCTGGCTAGATTCCAAACTGGAATTCAAAGCTACGTGAGAAGATGCCGTCCCACCTGAAAGAAAGAACACAGGCCGTGCCGGCACACACGCCGCGGTCCTCGGTAGCGAATTACGGAACAACACCACCCCACAACCTCGCCGATAAAAATCGGGCATACGTAGGGGAGCGGTGCCGTGGTTTCCTATCGAAGGCCGACTCGTGCGCCGTACGGCCTACCAAGAAGAAAGAAGGAACCGTGGAAGGTCCCGAAATCAAGTTTGCTGAAGTCGAAATCGACAACGGCATTCACGGAAAGCGCCACGTGCGCTTTGAAACCGGCCGTCTCGCCAAGCAGGCTAACGGCTCGGTGCTCGTCACCATCGATGACGAGACCACCCTGCTCTCCGCAACCGTGGTCGGCAAGTCTCCCCGCGAGGGCTTCGACTTCTTCCCGCTGACCGTGGACGTGGAAGAGCGCATGTACGCCGCCGGCAAGATCCCGGCATCCTACTTCCGCCGCGAAGGCCGCCCCAGCACCGAGGCGATTTTGGCAGCCCGCCTGATTGACCGCCCGCTGCGCCCCGCCTTCACCAAGGGCATCCGCAACGAGGTGCAGGTCGTCGTGACCGTCCTGACCTACAACCCGGACGAAATCTACAACACCTTCGCGATCAACGCTGCATCCGCATCGACCTCCCTGTCCGGTGCGCCGTTCAACGGCCCCATCGGTGGCGTGCGCATGGCACTGATTGACGGCCAGTGGGTCTGCTTCCCCAAGTACTCCCAGTTGGAAAACGCTGTGTTCGACATGGCTGTTGCAGGTCGTATCGTCACCAAGGCTGACGGTACCGAAGACGTCGCCATCATGATGGTTGAGGCAGAAGCAACCGACAACTCCTGGAAGCTCATTAAGGAAGACGGCCAGACCGCTCCCACCGAAGAGATCGTCGCAGAGGGCCTGGAAGCAGCTAAGCCCTTCATCGCAGCACTGTGCAAGGCGCAGGCTGACCTGGTGGCTCGCGCAGGCAAGCCCGCCCTGGAACTGCCCTTCTTCGGCGGCCACGGCGAAGACGTCGACGCAGCAGTTGAGGCATTCGCAGCAGACCGCCTGGCAGAGGTGTACTCCATCGCTGGCAAGCAGGAGCGCGAAGCCGCAGCAGCTGAGCTGCAGGACGAGCTCATGGAAGCTCTCACCGGCGAAGGCAAGGAATTCGAAGAGCGCGCCAACGAGGTCTCCGTAGCATTCGCGGCACTGACCAAGCATGTGGTTCGCCAGCGCATCCTCACCGAGCAGGTGCGCATCGACGGCCGCGGCCTGACCGACATCCGCCAGCTCACCGCTGAGGTTGAAATCCTGCCCCGCGTGCACGGCTCCTCCCTCTTCGAGCGTGGCGAGACCCAGATTATGGGTATCACCACCCTGAACATGCTCAAGATGGAACAGCAGCTGGACTCCCTGCACCCGCTCAAGTCCAAGCGTTACATCCACCACTACAACTTCCCGCCGTACTCCACCGGTGAGACCGGCCGCGTGGGCTCGCCCAAGCGCCGCGAAATCGGCCACGGCGCACTCGCAGAGCGCGCAATCACTCCGGTGCTGCCCTCCCGCGAAGAGTTCCCCTACGCAATCCGTCAGGTCTCTGAGGCTCTGGGCTCCAACGGCTCGACCTCCATGGGTTCGGTCTGCGCATCGACCCTGTCCCTGCTGAACGCCGGTGTGCCGCTGCGCGCACCCGTTGCAGGTATCGCAATGGGCCTGGTCTCTGACGAGGTTGACGGCGAGACCCGCTACGCAGCCCTGACCGACATCCTCGGTGCAGAAGACGCACTGGGCGATATGGACTTCAAGGTGGCAGGTACCTCCGAGTTCGTGACCGCTATCCAGCTTGACACCAAGCTCGACGGTATCCCCGCATCCGTGCTTGCTGGCGCACTGACCCAGGCACGTGAGGCTCGCCTGCACATCCTCGAGGTGCTCGTCAGCGCGATTGACGCACCGGATGAGATGAGCGAGTTCGCACCGCGCATTATTTCCGTGAAGATCCCGGTCGCCAAGATCGGTGAGGTTATCGGCCCCAAGGGTAAGATGATCAACCAGATTCAGGAAGACACCGGCGCAGACATCTCCATTGAGGACGACGGCACCGTGTACATTGGCGCAGCTGACGGCCCCTCCGCCGAGGCTGCTCGTGCGGCAGTGAACGCTATCGCTAACCCGCAGGTTCCCGAGGTTGGCGAACGCTACCTGGGTACCGTGGTGAAGGTGACCGACTTCGGTGCGTTCATCTCCCTGACCCCCGGTAAGGACGGCCTGCTGCACATCTCCGAGATGCGTAAGCTCAACGGCGGCAAGCGCGTTGTTGACGCTGAGGACGTTGTCTCCGTGGGCCAGAAGGTCCAGGTGGAGATCACCAAGATTGATGACCGCGGCAAGCTCTCGCTGGCACCGGTCGTTGAGGGTGGCGACGACGAGTAGTCGTAACCCCCGCTAAGTGATGAGGGGCGTTCGGCGCACCCGGTGCGGTTCATTCCCCGCCGGATGCACCGGGCGCCCCTTCGCTGTGCTTGCATGCATCTTTTGATGCTCACCCACCCCACCAACTGTGGGACTGCCTACAGGCAGTGGGGCGGGAATGCTTACCTTCAGACGTACCTGTTGAAAGGTTTCTTCTCTCTATGTCTATTTCCCTGCCCGTCGAGCTTGAGGCAATCGCCGAAGAGCTCAACTACGAGCACGGCCGCCTCATCTACGAGGGTGTGGGCGGTAACGAGGTGCGCCGCTCCATCCTGCCCGGCGGCGTGCGCGTGATTACCGAAAAAATGCCCGGTACTCGCGGCGTATCCATCGGCTTCTGGGTGGGAGTCGGCTCCCGCGACGAGGCCCCCGGCATGCTTGGCTCCACCCACTTCCTGGAGCACCTGCTGTTCAAGGGCACCGGCACCCGTACCGCCCTGGACATTGCATCCTCCTTCGACGCTGTAGGCGGCGAATCTAACGCCCTGACCGCTAAGGAGCACACCTGCTACTACGCGCGTGTGCTCGACGATGACGCACCCATGGCGGTGGACGTTATCACCGACATGGTCACCAATGCCCTGCTGGACCCGGCTCACCTGGAGCAGGAACGCGGCGTGATTCTCGAAGAGATCGCCATGGACCAGGACGACCCGACCGACGTTGCCTTCGAGAACTTCGTGGAGCAGCTCATGGGCGATAACCCGCTGGGCCGCCCCATTGGCGGTACCCCGCAGGAGATTACCGAGGTGCCGCGTGACGCCGTGTGGGAGCACTACAAGCGCTACTACACCCCGGACCGCCTGGTGATTTCTGCGGCAGGTTCGCTGGAGCACAGCACCATGGTCCGCCTCGTGCTGGAGGCGCTGACCCGCTACGGCTGGAATCTGCAGGAGGGGGTGGCACCGGCACCGCGCCGCGTGCGTACCGACAGCGGTATTGTGCCGCTGAGCGAGCTGCGTGAGGTGGAGAAGGGCTTTGAACAGACCAACATTGTGATGGGCTGCCCGAGCATTATCGCCGGCGACGACCGCCGCTACGCGATGAGCGTGCTGACCAGCGCGTTCGGCGCGGGCATGTCTTCGCGCCTGTTCCAGGAGATTCGTGAGAAGCGCGGCCTCGCCTACAGCACGTTCGCGTTCTCCGGTGCGTACTCGGATGCCGGCTACTTCGGCATGTATGCGGGCTGCCTGCCCGCCAAGACTGAGCAGGTGCGCGAGGTCATGGGCTACGAGTTCGATAAGCTCGCCACCGCCGGTATTACCGAGGAGGAGCTGACGAAGGTCCGCGGCCAGCTGGCCGGCTCCACCGTGCTCGGTAGCGAAGATTCGGGCTCACGCATGTCCCGCCTGGGCCGCGCCGAGCTGGACTCTGGACTGTTCACCAGCACCGATGAGCTGCTGGAGAAGATCCGTGCGGTCTCCCTGGAAGAGGTCCGCGACCTGGCGGCGTACCTGGGTGAGCAGCAGATGATTACCACCATCGTGCGCTAACCCTCAACGCTCCTGAAGCACAAAAATGCCCGTTCCCATACCCCATCAACGAGGGGAGAGAACGGGCATTTTCTTTGTCTGAAGTAGCGCTTACTGGCTGTCTGCCGCTGATGCTCTTGACGCTCAGCACGAGCGGCAGAACCCGAAAAGCTACCGCTGAGAGCTACCCCAGCGCGTTACTTCTGCGCGTTATTATTTCTGCGCCTTGGCAATAGCTTCCATCAGAACCTGTGCGTAGAGTTCCTGACCGGCGGCCTCCGGGTGAACACCATCGGAGGAGAGCAGACCGCTCTGAGTCTGCAGAGCCTGGCGGATCGTAGAGTTCCAATCCGCAATAATCACGCGATCAGAATGCTGCGCCGCGAACTCGCGAATCTTACCGTTTGAGTAGTCAATCCAGGTCAGGTTGCGCGGGCCGTAACCGGTGACCAGCACCAGCTTAGAATCGGCGGGCATAGCCGCCAGAACCTCGTCGAGCTGACCGTCCAGAATGGTCGAGTTCGCGGTCACCGACAGCACGAAGGTCTTACGGATCTGGCCGTTGGCGCCCATGGACTTAATAATCGGCAGAGCCTTGGCGATGGTGCGCGCTTCCGCCGCGTCGATGGATGCTTCGGGCATCTTGTCGTACAACTCGGGGGAAACCGCCACCACGATGGAGTCACCCACAATGGTCACCTTCGAAGAATCCACCGAACCTGCAGCAGCCTTAGAAGCCGAGGGGCTTGCCGAAGCCTTCGCGTCCTTGCCCGCAGCCGACGCACTCGGGTTTGCTGATGCGCTCGCCGCCTGCGCCTCCTGGCGCGCCTTCAGGCGCTCAGCGGCGGCACGCTTGCCGTCCTCAACGGACTGCTGGGCGGTGGTCATCGCCGGAGCGGTGTGTACCGCCAGGCCGGTCGAAGCAGCCGCCACGACAGCGGCAAGAGCCACCGAAACCGGCAGGAACTTAGTGCGCGAGGAGTGGAAAGCCGCCACCACACGGTTAGCGCTACCGCGGAAACCGTAGCGGCGAATCGGGGTCTCAACCCAGCGGTACGACATCTCCGCAATTGCGAAGGTTGCCACCAGAACACCCACGTTCACCAGCGGGGAGCGGTCCGCACCCAGCAGGTAATGCATGACCACGGCGAGCGGCCAGTGCCACAGGTACAGGCCGTAGGAGCGTTCGCCCACCCAGCGCAGGGGCGCGAAGTTCAGCAGGCGGCGCAGCATCTCGGAGGCGCCAGCAAGCATGTCGGGAAGCATACCCTGAATCACGCCCAGTGCCAGCAGGGAGGCGCCGAACAGACCCCAGGGAATCGCGCCGGGTGCCGATTCGGGAACCAGGATCGCGTAGGGAATCAGCGCGAACAGGGACAACCAGCTAATCATGACGCGGGCGAACGCGACCAGGCCGAAGGGCTGAGCCACGCGGTACAGCACGGACTGCTGCAGCGGCGGGTACAGCGACCAGGGGCGCGCGAACGCCAGCAGGGCGCCGAGGAGCAGACCGTAGAGGTGAGTGTCGGTGCCGTAGTAGACGCGGCTGATGGGTGCGCCGGACATCAGAAGAGCGGTAGCAACGCTCAGCGACGCAATAATGCCCAGCACCATAACCACGCTAAAACGACGCCAGCGGCGGCGCAGCAGCAGGCCAGCAGCAACAATCAGCAACGGCCACACCACGTAGAACTGTTCTTCCACCGCCAGCGACCAGAAGTTCGTGAAGAGCTCCGGGGAGGTCTGTGCGAAGTAGTCGTTACCGGCAAAAATGGAAATCCAGTTGGACGAGAAGGTCGCCGCACCGGCAAGCTGACGGCCCAGGTTCACCTGAATATCGCCGCCAATGAGCAGGCTGACCGGGCCGAGGACCAGAATCAGCAGGGTAATGGCGGGAAGCAGACGGCGGGCACGGCGAATCCAGAAGCTGCCCAGGGCAATCTTGCCGGTGAGCGCACCCTCCCGCAGAAGCAGGGAGGTAATCAGGAAGCCGGAGATGACGAAGAAGATATCCACGCCAATCATGCCGCCGGGTAGTACGGTGGGCCAGAAATGGTACACCATCACGAGGAGCACAGCGATTGCTCGCAGGCCGTCCAGACCCGGCAGAATATAACGCCGGTTAGCCTCATCTGGACGCACGGAGGTGGTAAAGAGGGACTTCATACTGTCAAAGCACTCCGTAGGATGGAAATTATAGAAATACTTCCTAATTATATGGTTGCTAACTTTAGATAACGTATTAAACGGCTTGTATGACGGTCAGATTACTTCGCTTTTTATGCGCTGAGGTTCCGCAGTGTATCTCATAGCGTGTGTGCGATGGCGTGCGCCGCGCCCGCACGGGGATAATAGAGGCTGTACGTCGCAGCGTCTGCCCCATCGTCGGGGTGCTCATAAGTTACGGAGGAGAGAAGATGGCCCGCGAGGGTGACGAAAAAATCTGGAAGGTAGCGGTACTCGGTGCCGCGGGCCGCATGGGTTCCGAGGCGGTGCGCGCCGTCAACACCTCCGCAGACATGGACCTGGTGGCGGCACTGGGCCGCGGCGACGACCTGCAGGAGCTGGTCGACGCTGGCGCCGAGATTGTGATTGACCTGACCGTCCCCGAATCCAGCGAATCGAACGTGCGCTTCGCGGTGGAGCACGGTATGCACGCGGTGGTTGGTACGACCGGTTGGACTCCCGAGCGCCTGGACTCCCTGCGCGAGCTACTGGCTGAGCACCCCGAGGTGGGCGTGCTCATCGCCCCGAACTTCGCGATTGGTTCAATCCTGGCAACCGAATTCGCGGCGAAGGCTGCACGCTACTTTGAGTCGGTAGAGATTATTGAGATTCACCACCCGAATAAGGTGGATGCCCCCTCCGGCACCGCCGTGCATACCGCCCGCAAGATTGCCACCGCCCGCGCGGAGGCTGGAGTGGGTGCAAGCCCGGACGCCACCACCTCCGACCCTTTGGGGTCGCGCGGCGCCGTGATTGACGATATTCACGTGCACGCGGTGCGTCTGCGCGGCATGGTGGCGCATCAGGAGATTCTGCTGGGTGACCCCGGTCAGCAGTTGGTGATTCGTCACGATTCCTTTGACCGTGCCTCCTTCATGCCCGGCGTGCTGCTGGGTGTGCGTGAGGTTGCCGCGCATCCGGGTTTGAGCGTGGGCTTGGACGCCTACATGGATTTGTCGTAGGGGAGCGTTATGTCTGAACAGACTTCACCCGAGAACTCGCAGGTACCCTCTGAGGCCCGCGGCCCCTGGTGGACGTCGCTGCGCCTGTGGACCGTCTGCGCATGCGTGCTGATGGTTCTGACCGTGCTGATTCTTCCGCTGCCGCTGACGGCGCGTGCCTCTATTCTGGGCGTGCTGATTTTTAGTGCCGTCTTCGTGACGGTGGATGCAGGCGGCTGGGGTAAGACTTTCGCGGCGCTGACCTGCGCACTGTTGGCGCTGTACCTGGTGCATATTGCGCAGCAGGGCTTTGTGATGCTGACCTCCGGTTCGGTGGCTGGCATGGTGCTCGGCGCGGGTATGATTCTGCTGCCGATTCTGGGGGCCTGGGCGCTGGTGCGTGAGGTGCTTTTTGGTGCTCGTATTCAGCGTATGGCTCAGGAGCTGGCGGCTTCGGGCGAGCTGGCGGAGGATACCCTGCCTCGCACCCCGAGCGGTAAGGTGGACCGTGAGGCGGCAGCGGTGGAGTTTGAGAGCTTCGCTGCGGCGGTGGAGCAGGAGCCTGAGAACTGGAAGGCGTGGTTCAACCTGGCGTGCATGTATGATGCCGGTGGCGAGCGCAAGCGTGCCCGTGCGGCGATGCGTAACGCGTGGGCGTTGCGTTCGGGCGGTGCCGCGAAGGGTATGCGGTAGGCGCTGTCCTTGGCGGCCCGTAGCAGGTACCGCATTTAGTTTCGGTATGAGGTTGATAACGCCGAGGCTGTGTGCCCGGTTTCATAGGCTCTCGCGGAAGTACCGTGGGTTTGGAAGAGTCCGAATAGTAGAACATGCATGATAACTTATGCGTTCTATAGCAAAAATCTGCATTTCGGGCGTACTCTGGACATATGTCTGAGAACCTTTCGAACCCCGGTACTTTTGTTGAACCCGTCTTTGGTCGCCTCCTGACCGCAATGGTGACCCCCTTCGCGAAGGACGGCTCCGTTGACGAAAAGCAGGTTGTAGACCTGGCGAACTACCTTGTGGAGAACGGCCACGACGGCCTGGTAGTCTGCGGTACCACCGGCGAATACTCCACCATGACCGATGACGAGAACGAGCGCGTCTTCCAGATTGTGAAGGATACCGTCGGCTCTCGCGCGAAGATCATTGCCGGTGTTGGTTCAAACGATACGGCGCATACTATTGAGCTGGCGCACCGTGCCGAAAAGATTGGTGTGGACGGCCTGCTGGTCGTGACCCCGTACTACAACAAGCCGACTCAGCCGGGTGTCTACGCCCATTTTGCGACCGTTGCTCAAGCAACTGAGACCCCCGTCATGCTTTACGATATTCCGGGTCGTGCGGGCATCCCCATCGCACCCGAAACCTACCGTCGCCTTGCAGAAATTGATAGTATTGTAGCGGTGAAAGACGCCAAGGCAGACTTCGGTGCCGCAACCGAGGTCATGGCAACCACCGACCTGCACTACTACAGCGGCGACGACGGACTGACCCTTCCCTGGATGGCAATGGGTGCCGTCGGCCTCGTTTCGGTGACCGCACACGTGGCACCCGCACTCTTCCGTGCCCTGATTGATGCTGTCGTTGCACAGGATTTGGTGGAGGCGCAGCGTCTTCACCTGGAACTGACTCCGATTGTCCGCGCAACCATGGGCCGTGCGCCCGGTTGCGTTGCCGCCAAGGAAATTCTTTCCTGGCAGGGTGTGCTGGATGAGCCCGTCGTTCGCCTGCCGCACGTACTCTCCGAACCGGAGGTGGCACAGGCTATGCGAGCTGACCTGCTCTCCTCGAGCATCGCTCACACCCTCAAGAACTCCTAAACTTTGACGCAGACCCGGCGCACTCAATAGCGCGGGGAAGCGTATATATAGAGGAATTCGGCTACCCTACGCCCCGCTTTCGGGGCACGTGATGTAGCCAACGGACGCGGACTCCACACCTAACACTAGGTGAGGGGTCCGCTCTGGCGTATTGCCGCGGTTTACCGCCACATGAAGCGGCTCCCACTCAGACAGGGGCCCACATTAGTCAGAGGCACCCGAGCACTACGCCCCGCATACTTTTGAATACTTTCGGTGATTTGGACGCACCGGCAGCACCACCGCCTCGGCACAAGAAAGCCAGCTGGAGTGCACGCGGTACGAAGCGTCGCCTACGAATCACAGACATCACAAGAAAACATAGAAGAAAGAGGAGACACACGATGAGCGTCTTTGAAGCGAATCTTCCCCTGCCTCCCCGCCTGAAGAAGGACACCCTCCGCGTGGTGCCCCTGGGCGGCCTGGGCGAAGTCGGTCGTAACATGACCGTGTACGAAATCAACGGCAAGCTGCTGATTGTTGACTGTGGCGTGCTCTTCCCCGAAGAGTCCCAGCCCGGCGTGGACCTGATCCTGCCCGACTTCAGCTACATTGTCGACCGTCTGGACGACGTGGTCGCCATGGTGCTGACCCACGGCCACGAGGACCACATCGGCGCGGTTCCTTACCTGCTGCGCCGCCGCCCCGACATCCCCCTGGTTGGCTCCGAGCTGACCCTGGCGCTGGTCGAGGCGAAGCTCGCCGAGCACCGCATCAAGCCCTACACCCTCGCGGTGAAGGAGCACCAGGTGGAGCGTTTCGGTCCGTTCGAGTGCGAGTTCGTTGCTGTGAACCACTCGATTCCGGATGCGCTGGCTGTTTACATCCGCACCAAGGCTGGCAAGGTTCTGCACACCGGTGACTTCAAGATGGACCAGCTGCCCTTGGACGGTCGTCTGACCGACCTGCGCCACTTCTCCCGCCTGGGCGAGGAAGGCGTGGACCTGTTCCTGCCGGACTCCACCAACGCTGAGGTTCCGGGCTTCACCCCGACCGAGAAGCACATCGGTCCGGTACTGTCGAACGTCTTCCGTGACGCCCGCGGCCGCATCATTGTGGCGTCCTTCTCCTCCCACGTTCACCGCGTGCAGCAAGTTCTGGACGCAGCCGCCGAGCGTGGCCGCAAGGTCGTGCTCGTGGGCCGCTCCATGGTGCGCAACATGACCATTGCTGAGAAGCTGGGCTACCTGAAGGTTCCCGCTAACGTGCTGGTGGATCTGAAGAAGGTTGACGACTACCGCCCCGACCAGATCGTGATGATGTGCACCGGTTCGCAGGGCGAGCCGATGGCGGCACTGTCGCGCATGGCGAATGGCGACCACAAGATTCAGATTGAGCCCGGCGACACCGTTGTGCTCGCATCCTCGCTGATTCCCGGTAACGAGACCAGCGTCTTCCGCATCATTAACGCCCTCATGAAGCTGGGAGCTAACGTGGTGCACAAGGGTAACGCGAAGGTTCACGTGTCCGGTCACGCTGCCGCGGGCGAGCTGCTGTACTGCTACAACATCCTCAAGCCGAAGAATGTTATGCCTGTTCACGGCGAGGTTCGCCACCTGATTGCTAGCGGTGACCTGGCGATGGAGACCGGCGTTCCGAAGAAGAACGTGCTGCTCTGCGAGTCCGGCACCGTTGTGGATCTGCGTGATGGCGTGGCGTCCGTGGTGGGCGAGGTTCCCTGCGAGTACCTGTACGTGGACGGCCGCTCCGTCGGTGAGGTCACCGAGAGCGACCTGAAGGACCGCCGCATCCTGGGTGAAGAGGGCTTCGTGTCCATCGTGACCGTCATTGACCGCGCAACCAAGCGCGTGGTGACCGGCCCGGATATTCACGCTCGCGGTATCGCTGAGGACGACTCGGTCTTTGACGAGATTGTTCCGAAGATTACCGCCGCCCTGGAGGATGCTCTGCACCGCGCACCCGAGAAGGTGCACACCGTGCAGCAGCTGCAGCAGATTGTGCGCCGCACCATCGGTGCCTGGATTTCTCGCCGTCTGCGCCGCAAGCCCATGATTGTTCCCGTGGTTGTTGAGAATACCTCGAAGGCTGCGAAGAACTAATACTCTGCGCGAGGCTAATTGCCTGGCACAGCTGAAGGCGGGGTCGATACGTTCGTGTCGGCCCCGCCTGCTGTGTATCTGCGGAACGCATGAGTGAAAGCTACGCGAAAAGCTGCGTAAGCGCGAACGCAGTAGGGGAGAAGCGTCTCGTCAGTGCCCTATCAATGCCTCTATAGGCACCGGGCGGGGCACACTTTTTAGCTCACTGATAACGAAAGAATCGGTACATTAACGGGAAGGTTGATACCCTAAAAGGTATGGCTCCACGGACCACGAAGGGTCGTAACACGACCTCTACTAAAGCAAATACTAAGAAGACCACCCGCAAGCGCACCACCTCCCGAGGCGGTGCCCAGCGCGGTGCCAATGCGGCGAACCCTGTAGCGGGCGCTATCTCCTCCGTCTGGCTGAGCATCGCTCACGCTATCGGTGGGCTCTTCCGCTCCATCGGCGCGGTGCGCACCGACCTTGCGCCCGAAGACCGCCGTGACGGCGGCGCGCTCACCATCCTGCTGTTCGGCCTGATCAGCGCCGGAGTGGAGTGGTACAACTGGCGTGCCCACACCTCCCTCGGTTTGTTGCGTGCGCCCCTGGACGCCTGGCACACCATGCTGGGCGGTATTTTCGGTCAGGGCGCCCTGCTGGTCCCGGTGTTCTGCCTCATCATGGCGTGGTGCATTTTCCGTGGGCCCGACCTGATTAAACGTAATAACCGCGTAGCGGTGGGGTCCTTCATCATGCTGATGGCGACCTCCCTGTTCTTTGCGCGCCATGCGGGTCACCCGACCTTCGCGGATGGTTTTGACGCCGTCTGGGCCGGTGGCGGTGTGGCTGGCGTGCTGCTGGGCACCCCCATCGTGCGGGTGAGCGGCCATATTGCGTTCGTTGAGATTCTGATTCACCTGCTACTGGGTATTGCCGGTCTGATGGTTTTGACGAACACTCCGATTCGTCAGGTGGTGCCGCGTACCCTGCACCTGGTCGGTCTGGCTCTGGGCGAGAAGCCCAATGGTACGACCCGAACCTCCCTGAAGGACAGCCCTTCGGATGCGACTCAGACCGTGGACCTGAACGCTGAGGAGCACGACCGCAGCTACCTGTACGGTGACGATGAGAAGCCGGCACGCCCGGCTAAGAAGTCTGGTGGCCTGTTCTCGCGTCTGCGCGGCTGGTTGGGCTTTGCTCCCACTGCGCCGACCGATTCTTCCCTGGACGAGTACGCCGGTGATGAAGCATTCGTGAGTGCCGTGGTGGATGAGACTCACCCGGAGACCACGCAGATGCCGGTACAGCAGGAGGACTCTGCACAGGATTCTGCGCAGGGATCCGCTCAGCAGGCGCGTCCGGCGGCTAAGCCGAACCGCCTGTCCCGTCTGCCCGGTCGCCTCAACCAGGCACCGGCCGCGCAGAGCACATCTGCGCAGGGTACTTCCGCGCAGAACAGTGCTTATTCGAGTAGCCCGGACCTCTTCGACGTTGAGGCGTCGGATGCGCCCGCCGCCCGCCTCGATCAGGTGCAGCGCGCCGCCGTGGCGAATGGCCGCGTGAACCGTATCCCGGGTGAAGAGCCCCTCTTTGACGTTGAGGCATACGACGGCTTCGGCACCGCTGAGGACGCGGCACCGCAGACCAAGCCTCACCAGGTAGTGAACCAGCCCGCCGCCCCGGCTCCTACCGCTCAGGCTCCTGCGGCTCAGCCTCCGATTCCGACCCGCATGCACTCGCCGGGTGCGCACCCGAAGAATGCGGCTCCCGCGGCTTCGCGAGCGCCTGAGGCTGGCGCATCCCGCCCGCTGCAGAACAATACTCAGGTGGCGACCACCGAGCAGGCTCGCGGCGAGCAGGTTGTGCAGTCTTCCCGCGGCGCGTACGTGCTGCCCTCGGAGGAGATGCTGGTTTCCGGCCCTCCCGCGAAGGAATCCTCCGAGGTCAACGAGCACGTGGTTGAGGCTCTGACGAACGTGCTAGAGCAGTTCAAGGTGGATGCGCAGGTCACCGGCTTCTCGCGCGGCCCGACCGTGACCCGTTACGAGATTGAGCTGGGTCCCGCCACGAAGGTGGAGCGTGTGACCGCGCTGAGCAAGAACATTGCGTACGCTGTGGCGAGCCCTGACGTTCGTATTCTGTCTCCGATTCCGGGTAAGTCCGCAATCGGTATTGAGATTCCGAATACGGACCGTGAGACCGTTGCCCTGGGTGACGTGCTGCGTTCCCCGCAGGCTCACGCGAACCACCACCCGATGGTTATGGGTGTGGGTAAGGACGTTGAGGGCGGCTTCGTGCTGGCGAACCTCGCGAAGATGCCGCACATGCTGGTCGCCGGTGCGACCGGTGCGGGTAAGTCTTCGTTCGTGAACTCGATGATTACCTCGATTCTGATGCGCGCAACCCCCGACCAGGTGCGTCTGGTGATGGTAGACCCCAAGCGCGTGGAGCTGACCGCGTACGAGGGTATTCCGCACCTGATTACGCCCATCATCACGAACCCGAAGAAGGCTGCTGAGGCTCTGCAGTGGGTGGTTCGTGAGATGGACGCCCGCTACGATGACCTCGCCCACTATGGCTACAAGCACGTGGACGACTTCAACAAGGCGGTACGTGAGGGTAAGGTTCAGCCCGAACCCGGTAGCAAGCGCACGGTGCACGAGTACCCGTACCTGCTGGTGATTGTGGACGAGCTCGCCGACCTGATGATGGTCGCTCCGCGTGACGTGGAAGAGGCGATTGTTCGTATTACGCAGCTGGCGCGTGCGGCGGGTATTCACCTGGTGCTGGCGACCCAGCGTCCGTCGGTGGATGTGGTGACCGGTCTGATTAAGGCGAACGTTCCGTCCCGTATGGCGTTTGCGACTTCCTCGGTTACTGACTCTCGCGTGGTGCTGGATCAGCCCGGCGCTGAGAAGCTGATTGGCCAGGGTGACGCGCTCTTCCTGCCGATGGGTGCTTCGAAGCCGATGCGTGTTCAAGGCGCGTGGGTGTCTGAATCTGAGATTCACGCCGTGGTTGAGCACGTGAAGAAGCAGGCGCCGACCATCTACCGTGAGGACGTGATGGTGTCTGCCGCGAAGAAGCAGATTGACGAGGAAATCGGCGATGACCTCGACGATTTGTTGCAGGCGGCGGAGATTGTGATTACGACCCAGTTCGGTTCGACCTCGATGCTGCAGCGTAAGCTGCGCATGGGCTTCGCGAAGGCTGGCCGCATTATGGATCTGCTGGAGTCGCAGGGTGTGGTGGGCCCCTCGGAGGGTTCGAAGGCACGTGAGGTGCTGGTCCGCCCGGATGACCTGCAGGCTACCCTGGCTCGTATTCGCGGTGAGGAGCCTCCGTCGGCTGACCCGTACGCGAATGCGGTTGACCCTGGCGAACCGGTCACCGATTACTTCGATGAGCCCGATGATGAGGGTTCGGAGGACGCCTGGCAGCTGACCGGCCGCTAGCCCTTCAGCGCCCTGTCCATTCGGCTGAGTCCACCCGGTTGAGTCCATTCGGCTGAGTGCGCGCGACATGCACCCCGTATCGTCCCCGTGATGTCTGCTACGGCACACGTATAATGGACGGTACGGGGTGTTTGCGTACCCCCGATACGATTAGGTGTCGGTGCGTACGCGGTCTCTCACCGTCGAAAGCCATCTACCCGTAAGGAGCCGATATGAGTGAAGCTCGCAATTCCGCACCCGCCGGTGCGGTCAGCACAGCGAAGCCTTCAAACTGGAACGTGCCGAATGTGTTGACGGTTCTGCGTATTATTGCGGTTCCTTTCTTCATCGTTGCCCTGGTCGCGGGCGGTACCTTTGGTGCCGCTGATCCAACGCACCGCTGGCTCGCATGGATTATTTTCATTCTTGCCATGCTCACGGACTGGGCGGACGGCTACCTGGCGCGCTCGCGGAACCTGATTACGAGCTTCGGTAAGATTGCTGACCCGATTGCCGATAAGTTCCTCACCGGCGCGGCATTTATTGTGCTGTCAGCGCTGGGTGAGCTGTGGTGGTGGGTCACGATTGTGATTCTGCTGCGTGAGTGGGGCATTACGATCATGCGCCTGTTCGTCATCAAGTACGGCGTGATGGCGGCTAGTAAGGGCGGCAAGATTAAGACTGTGTTGCAGACGGTGGCGCTGGTGCTGATGCTTCTGCCGCTGGGTCAGCTGGGTATCGGTTGGCTGATTCCGGGTTGGGTTCTGATGGGTGCGGTCACCGCGATTACCGTGTGGACCGGCCTGGTGTATGTGCGTGATGCGTATATTTTGCGTCGTAACTGGTTGCAGGCTCAGGCCTCCCAGGGCGGCGGTAAGTAGAGGCGAGGGGAGTGGCGTGTGCTGCTCCCCTTCGCTGTACCTGCGGTGCGTTGTGTGCCGCGTGAGGTTTGGGCGGCGGTGCGCCGCTGAAAGGAGAGAATGATGGTTCCCCTCGTACTTGAAGATGCTCTGTCCCTTGAGCTTTCGACCGCTGAGGTTTTCTCCGGCACCCCGGAGGCGGCGGCGCTGCTACTGCGTGATGCGGTGCGGCAGCGTGCCTCCCAGGAGGGCCCCGTGCAGGTGGCGACGGCTGAGTCGCTGACCGGCGGGGATGTGGGCGGCGCGATTTGTACGGTGCCGGGTGCATCCGCGTATTACCGTGGCGGCGTGATTTCCTATGCCTACGAGGTGAAGGCTCAGGTGCTGGGCGTGGACGCTCAGCTGCTGGCGCGTGAGGGTGCGGTGCATCCTGCGGTGGCGGTGCAGATGGCTGTTGGTGCGGCGCGTGTGTGCGGTGCCGATTATGCGGTGTCGACCACGGGTGTTGCCGGTCCCGACCCTGCGGATGGTCAGCCGGTGGGTACGGTCTATATTGGGGTTCGCTCGCCGCAAGGTTCTGAGGTGTTTGAGCGTCACTATTCGGGGGACCGCGCGCAGATTCGTGCGGCGGCGAGCGCGGATGCGATTGCTCTGCTGGCGCGTGCGGTGCGCGGCGGTGCCGGTGGTGTGCTGGAGAACGAGTTGGCGTAGCGTGCCGGGGGTGGACCGGCTGTGCGGTACCTATCTGAGAAGAAATTTTACGGTTCAAATATATTCACAGGGTTCTCTCAGCTCCGCAGGAATAAAGGCATAGGTTCGCCTGTTTGAATAGATACAAGCCGTAAGAAGAGGACGAAAATGGCGAGACTCCTAGCCCGCGCCTCAAAAATCAGTTAGGCTTAACTCTGTACAGTCCCGCAGGTCGGGAATACCTACTCAGGAAAGTGATATAGAAGCTCATGGCTAAGCAGCGCGTATCGATTAATGGCATTACTAAGTGGAAGGAAATCGAGGAGACCCCCCGACAGGTCGCCCCGGTCGTTGAGGAAGCTAAGGTTGTTCCCCTGCGACAGGCAATCGGTGAGGTTCTTCGCGATGTTCGTCAGCGTCAGGGCCGCACCTTGCGTGAGGTTTCCCAGCGTGCCCGTGTTTCCCTCGGTTACCTGAGCGAAGTTGAGCGCGGTCAGAAGGAAGCTTCCTCCGAACTGCTGGCATGGATTTGCCAGGCTCTGGACATTCCGATGTCCCAGATGCTGCGTGAGGTTGCCGACCGTATGGCGGTTCTCGAGGGCGTTCAGATTCCGGATACTGTTCCGGCTGAAATGTCTGAGCAGTACAAGAGCGATTACTACATTCTCTCGAAGTAATGCGAGGCGGCTGATGCCGCGCTAAACGTAAAGCGATGCCGTGCATCCCCGTAAGGTGGGTGTGCGGCATCGCTTATTCTCGGGTCTATTCTCGGGTTTACTCTGGACTAGTTCTGGGGCGATGTGACGAATTATGAAGCGAACTAGCGGTGAAACGGAAGGAGCGCTTGTGAAGCTGAGCGAATTTTGGGCGTGCATGGAGTATGAGTTCGGTGCCGGGTATGCGCCGGTGCTGGCGCGCGACTTGGTGCTGGGTGCGCTGGGCCATGTGACCGCTGCGGAGGCGCTGGACCAGGGCGTTAATCCGAAGGATGTGTGGCTTGCGATTTGTGATGAGCAGGAGATTCCGCAGGAGCGCCGCCTGGGCCCGGATAAGGAGCCGCTGCGCTAAGTAGCGTGGGTGGCATTGCCTACCGTAGGGGCGGGGCATCCTATGTGTTCGAGTGCTAGCGCTCGCGCGGGCGGTATTTTCGAATAATCAGCCGGAATTTCGGGGTTTTTCGAAAATATATGCCGAAACCCTATCCGATTCATTCGAAACTAGGTCGTAATTTTGTTCGATTCGTGCTAGACTTTTCCACATCAGGAATTTTTCGGAAAAATCTTCAGAGTTTTCCACAGATTTTAAAAAATGGCCTTATCCTGTCAGGCTGTGACCCTAGAGTAGTCTCAGAAGGAACCGGTAGGCCACAACCTTCAAGGTCTCGATTACGAGTCCCACCGATTCCGAAGAAACATTACTCCCGTCAACCACTGACAACACAAAGAACGAGGTACTACCGTGGCTAAGAACACCAAGTCTCAGAGCGTAGCTCGCGTTCCCGAAGAGGGTCGCGCCAAGGCACTTGAAGCCGTGATGGCACAGATCGACAAGAACTACGGCAAGGGTGCAGTCATGCGCCTGGGTGATAAGGAAACCACCAAGACCGAGGTTATCTCCACCGGCGCTATCGCCCTGGATGCCGCTCTGGGCATTGGCGGTCTGCCCCGCGGCCGCGTTATCGAGATTTACGGTCCCGAGTCCTCCGGTAAGACCACCGTCGCACTGCACGCGGTAGCGAACGTTCAGAAGGCAGGCGGCGTGGCAGCGTTCATCGACGCCGAGCACGCACTGGACCCGATTTACGCGGCAAAGCTGGGCGTGGACATCGACCAGCTGCTGGTTTCTCAGCCCGACACCGGCGAGCAGGCACTGGAAATCATGGACATGCTGGTTGGTTCCGGCGCCGTTGATATCGTGGTCGTCGACTCCGTGGCAGCACTGGTACCCCGCGCCGAAATTGAAGGCGATATGGGTGACTCCCACGTGGGTCTGCAGGCTCGCCTCATGAGCCAGGCTCTGCGTAAGATTACCGGCCGCCTCTCCGCAACCGGCACCACCGCAATCTTCATCAACCAGCTGCGTGAGAAGATTGGTGTCTTCTTCGGCTCCCCCGAAACCACCACCGGTGGTAAGGCGCTGAAGTTCTACGCTTCGGTCCGTATCGACATTCGCCGCATTGAGACCCTCAAGGACGGCGCTAACCCGATTGGTAACCGCACCCGCGCCAAGGTTGTGAAGAACAAGATGGCTCCGCCCTTCAAGCAGGCTGAGTTCGACATCCTCTACGGTGAGGGCATCTCCGTTGAGGGTGGCATCCTTGACCTGGCGGTGGAGAATGACATCGTCAAGAAGTCCGGCGCATGGTTCACCTACGACGGTGAGCAGCTGGGCCAGGGCCGCGAGAACGTTCGTAAGCTGCTCAAGGACAACCCCGAGCTCACCGAGGAACTGCAGTACAAGGTTCTGGTGAAGCTGGGCATCATTGAGGAAGAAGCTGACGAGCAGGCAGCCGCCGAGTCCGAGGGTAATGACCCGCTGGACGAGCTGGCTGAGGAGTTCTAAGCCCTCATATAAGGCTTTGTAATGCCACGACTGATTGCCGTGTGCTGTGCATTCCGCACGGTGCACGGCAATCTGTCGTTAACGGGAGCGCGTTAACTGGCGTATCGGGGGTGCGGAGACAACGCCTCGTTACAATGGGGGAGCGCCGTACAGCTCGGCGCACGGGTCATCAAGCGAGCAGACACAGGGGAGAGGAGGAACTGAACATGACGGAACAGCGCATGACGGAACAGAACGGTCATAAAGAGCGCGAACAAAATAGCGCGCGTGACGGCGACGCGGGCTTCGCGGCGCTAGATGCGACCGAACCGCACTTTGGTTCCTCAGCGCTTGGATCCTCAGCTCTTGGTGACGCTGTATTCTCAGCGCCTGTTTCCTTTGAGCCTGTTGCCCCTCCGGTTGAGGTAGGCGGCTTCGAGGCGCTCAGTTTTGAGGCACCCGCACCTCTGGCGGAACCCACCCTCAACTGGGAAACGCCTCCCGCTGTTCTGGAGCCCGCGCCCGCTGCGCCGCAGACGGTGGAGCCCCTGTACCCGGATGAACCCTCGTATTCGGATGAGCCGCCCTACCCCGAGGAGCCTCCGTACGAGGACGAACCCCCGTATTCTGTGGAACCTGACTATGCGGGGGAGTACTGGGTACCCTCGGACGAAGCGGCACCCGCAGAAGCGGAGAAGCCCGCGCCTATTGAGCTAGAGCCCACGCAGAAAGCGCGGCAGACCGAAAAGCCTACACCCAAGAAATGGACGCGGAACAAGGCCGCGGAGCAGGTAGCCGCAGAGGAGTTTCCGGACTGGCACCCTGCCGCGCACGGTTTTGTCGAAGAAAGCATCGCCCGTGATAACGGCAACGACTATGCGGGGGAGTTCCGCGTACCTGAGCTACCCCTGCAGGCTGTGCCCTCCAACTTTGAGGATGGCAGTTCTGGGGAAGACGGCGAATCGCCGCGCCGCAGCCTGCTCGTTGACCCGAACCTGCCCGCCGTCTCGATCGATGAAGCGCCCGTGCGTGCGTTCATGCCCGGCGGTGCCGAGCCGCGCCCCATGGCGGCAGGCCGCATGAGTCGAGCCGGTGCCGCATCCATCGGATCGGGGCTCACCGCCGAAGAGAAGGAAGAGATTGAGAGGCAAGCCGCTCAGCGGGATAAGCAGAAGAAACGCAAGCCTTCGCGAGCCTCCAAGAACACCGACTATAAGCGCGGATTCCGTCGCATGAGCGCGGCGCAGGAAGAGAAAATGCGGAGCCGTTCGCCCTATGCGCCCGCCTTCGGGGCTCGCAGTGACGACGAGGAAACCCGCAAGAGCCCCACGCGCCGCGGCTCGGGAAGCAACCTATTTAGGGAGGGAAGCGCCTTGAACGAAGAACTCACCCCCGCCGAAGAGGCACTCATCCGCGGTATCGCCGAGGAGGAGGCGCAGGGTGTCGGCACCGGAAAGCGCCGCGCCGCTTCGACTGGTTCCCCAAAGGGCGGTTCTCGAGCGCACGGTTCTCAGTCGGGCAGCTCTCAGAGGGGAAACACCACTTCGCAACCGGAAAGCAACGTGCCCTCCTGGAAGCAGAAGGTGCGTGCCGCCCGCGCCGCCGAGGAGACCGACCCCTACACTCGCGCTAAAACCATCGTGTACAACCAGCTGGCGTACTCGGCAAAAACCCGAGGTCAGCTGCGGAAGAAGCTGCAGGCAGAAGGCTTCGACGCGGAGCTCATTGAGCCGCTGCTCGATAAATTCGAGGCTGCAAAACTCATTGACGACGCCGAATACGCCCAAACATTTGTGGCGCAGAAGAGCCGCACCAAGAAGCTCTCCCGCGCCGCGCTACGCCGTGAGCTCGCTGAACGCGGGGTGCGCGGTGAAGAAGCGGAGAATGCACTGGCTCAGCGCACCGACGAGCAGGAACGTGAGGACGCCGCCGAGCTGGTGCGTAAGAAGCTGCGCCCCGGCATGGACCTGAGCGACCGCGCCGAAAAGGATAGGGTGACTCGCCGACTGCTGGGGATGCTGGCTCGCCGCGGGTACTCCTCCTCGGTGTCGATGTCGGTGATTCGTGAGGAACTCGCCGTCTACGGTGCGGAGGACGAGCTCTGGTAGTTCGCGGCTTTGGCAGAAGACGGGCAGATACGCCCCGCTAAAGAGCCTCCGTGAATGAGCAAAAGGGTGGGCTCGCCACAGAAATACTCTGTAGCGAGCCCACCCTTTTATTCTTTTACGCTGTGTAAACCGCCTTGTCGAAAGCTATATCTGCCACCTACTCTGCTGCTTATTCAGCGGCACCCAGACGCTCCGCGAACTCTGCGAGGGTTGCATCCTGAGAACCGGCAATTTCCAGCAGTAGGCGCATCAGCTGCGCACCTTCGCGGCGAATACGCGGCAACAAGTCAGAACGCGCCGAAGAGGAGTACAGTTCCACCAGGGCGCACACGGTCACTGCCGCGCACACGGCAAGGTCTTCCGCCAGGTGCTCATCCAGCGGGGCGTCCTCGAAGAGTGCAGAGTACAGCGCCGGTAGCGCCTTTTTGCGGTCCACTCGGTAGCGCGGGTACTCCGGCGAGGAGGGGAAGCCCAGCATCGCCTCAACGAAGGGGAAGCCGCGGTGGTGCAGGCAGGTGCCTTCCGCATCGACCATGCGCACCTGCGCGCCGTCCGCCGAACCGATCAGCACGTTCTGCGGCGAAAAATCACCCGACGAGAGCATGTAGACACGTCCACGGTTGAGCTTGAACTGCTCGGGTACCGGCGGGCGCTTGGTGAAGAAGGGCTGCAGAACGCGGCGGAAACGGAAGGACAGCTCCTCAACTGCGGCGGGAAGAACGGGCGCATCCTCATGCTCAGCGGAGGCAGAGGCGGGGCTGGAGTCAGCACCGTGCTCGGGCGCGCGTGCCTCATCAGCCACACCGTAGAGCTTCTTCAAGCCACGCTCAGCCAGCCCCGGCGAGGCGATAGCGCCCGGGAACTGCGCCTTACGGTCAGCGCGCGCCAGGTTCAGGCGGTAATCCTCCACCGCCTCACCCATGATGCCGCTGGCGGCGAGGGAACGGTACGCCTCAATGTAGTAGTTCAGCGCATCCAGCGCCTGCTGCTCGGTGCCCTCCAGCAGGGCGTGGGCGACCGAATACTGCTCGCCCTCAACGGTCCCGGCGCTCACATCCTCCAGCGCCAGCACGCGCAGTTCGGCGTCCGCACCGTAAAGCTGCGGGAACAGACCCGGAACCTGCTGGTTCAGCGCCTCCAAGCCGTAGCGCTCACGCAGGTACCCGAAACCGCCCGCGTTCACCGTCGAATCCTTACGGCGGTAACGCTTCACAATAATCGAGGTCGGCAAAGACTGTGCAGATTCGAAAGACTGGGCAGACTCGGCCGCAGGCTCATACGCCACACGCACCACAACGGAACGCATGCCGGTACCCAAAATCTGTACGCGCTCCACCGCGCGGCCAGCCACCTGCTCCAGGGAATGCGCCCAGCTCAGCAGCTGCATCAGGGTCTGACGCATCGAGGCAGAATCAGCGCTCGCTTGAGACGGCACGGGGGAGTAGGCGGCAATCGCCTCCTCGATGAGGGGGTTTAGAAGCTCCCCGTCAGGGGCGGGGGCGGAAGAATCGTTCGGTGACAGAGCCGGAAAGTTGCTACTAAGGGAAACCTGCATAGAGCCATTATCCCCCATCGGATACCCTATAGGGCATGACTTCGACCCTCAGCGATTCCGCCCAGACCCCCGAAACCAGCCCCCGCACCTACGAAGTGCGCACTTTCGGCTGCCAGATGAACGTGCACGACTCCGAACGAATGTCCGGCCTGCTGGAGGCTAACGGCTACGTTCGCGCTGAGGAAGGCACCCAGCCCGACCTGGTGGTTTTCAACACCTGCGCGGTCCGCGAAAACGCTTCCAACCGCCTGTACGGCAACCTCGGTCAGCTGGCACCGGTCAAGCGCGCCCACAAGGGCATGCAGATCGCTGTGGGCGGCTGCCTGGCGCAGAAGGACCAGGACGCCATTATCGAGAAGGCGCCCTGGGTGGACGTCGTGTTCGGTACTCACAACATTGGTGCCCTCCCCACCCTGCTGGAGCGTGCCCGCCACAACCACGAGGCGCAGGCAGAACTGCTCGAATCCCTCGAAGTTTTCCCCTCCACCCTGCCGACTAAGCGCGACCACGTGTACTCCGGCTGGGTGTCCATCTCGGTGGGCTGTAACAATACCTGCACCTTCTGCATCGTGCCGTCTCTGCGCGGTAAGGAGAAGGACCGCCGCCCCGGCGACATTCTCGCTGAGGTTCAGGCGCTGGTCGATGACGGCGCCATTGAGGTGACCCTGCTCGGTCAGAACGTGAACTCCTACGGTGTGGAGTTCGGCGACCGCCAGGCGTTCTCCAAGCTGCTGCGTGCCTGCGGCGAGATTGAGGGCCTGGAGCGTGTGCGCTTCACCTCCCCGCACCCGGCAATGTTCACCGACGACGTGATTGACGCGATGGCGGAGACCCCGAACGTCATGCCCGTGCTGCACATGCCGCTGCAGTCCGGCTCCGACAAGGTGCTCAAGGACATGCGCCGCTCCTACCGTTCCAAGAAGTTCCTGAACATTCTGGACAAGGTGCGCGAGCGCATCCCGAACGCCGTGATTACCACCGACATTATTGTGGGCTTCCCCGGCGAGACTGAAGAAGACTTCCAGGACACTCTGAAGGTTGTGGAACAGGCTCGTTTCTCCTCCGCGTTCACCTTCCAGTACTCGATCCGCCCCGGCACTCCGGCGGCGACCATGGAGAACCAGATTCCGAAGGATGTCGTGCAGGAACGCTACGAGCGTCTGATTGCCCTGCAGGACCGCATCGCCGGTGAAGAGAACCGCAAGCAGCTCGGTAAGACCGTTGAGCTGATGGTCGTTGCGGAGGCTGGTCGTAAGGCGGACCAGACTCACCGCCTCTCCGGTCGTGGCCCGGACCAGCGCCTCGTGCACTTCTCGGTGCCTGAGGGTTGCGAGACTCCCCGCCCCGGCGACATGGTCACCGTGCCCATTACCGAGGCTGGTTCTTTCCACCTGATTTCTGACCCGACCGCCGAGCAGTACCAGCTGCGCCGCACCCGCGCCGGTGACGCGTGGGACCGCTCCCAGGCTGACTCTTGCGGTACCGGCACCACTCAGGTGCCCGGTGCGCCGGTGGGTCTGGGCATGCCGACCATCGGTCTGCGCCCCTAAAACCTATAACGAATCATGCGCCCTGTTCTTCGGGCTCGCACCGCCACCGCAAGTGGGGGTGAGGGAACCGGTAGAATGGGGCGCATGACTATCTCCGAAACTCTGCCCGTTATCGCTATTGTGGGCCCGACCGGCACCGGTAAGAGCGCGCTCGCCATTGAGCTGGCTCTGCGCCTGAACGGTGAGTGCATTAACGCTGATTCTATGCAGTTCTACCGGGGTATGGATATTGGTACCGCGAAGGTCACCGCGGAGGAGATGCGCGGCGTTCCGCACCACCTGCTGGACATTATGGACGTGCGGGATGAGGCGTCCGTGGCGGAGTTTCAGGAGCGTAGCCGTGAGCTGATTGAGCAGATTCGCGGTCGTGGCCGCTACCCGATTCTGGTGGGTGGTTCCGGCCTGTATGTGCGTGCCGCCCTGGATAAGTTGGAGTTCCCCGGCACGGATGCGCGGGTGCGTGAGCGTCTGGAGGCGCAGGCGCGTACCGAGGGTATTGGTGTTCTGCACGCCCGCCTGGCGGAGGTCGACCCGGAGTCGGCTGCGCGGGTGAAGGATGAGCGCCGTATTATTCGAGCCCTGGAGGTATTCGAGGTGACGGGCCGCCCGTTCTCGGCGTTCATGCCGGTGCGCGAGTACGTGACGGAGAGTATTCAGATTGGTCTGGATATGGATCGTGCCCTGCTGCACGAGCGTCTGCACCGCCGCGTGGAGCTGATGCACGAGCAGGGGCTGCTCGATGAGGTTCGCACCCTGAATGAGCAGGGGCTGCAGGAGGGTAAGACCGCCTCCCGCGCGATTGGTTACGCGCAGTTCGCGCGCGCCCTTGAAGATGCGGACTACAGCGTGGAGCAGGCGATTGAGGATACGACGATCGCTACCCGCCAGTTTGCGCGCCGCCAGCTGACCTGGTTCCGTGCGGACCCGCGCGTGCACTGGCTGGATGCGCTCTCACCCACTCTTGCAGATGAGGCGGAAGCTATCATCCGCGAAAGCACCCGATAAGCCACAATAACGAGCCGCAGCCGAACAGATACCCCCTCGAACCGGTCGGCGCGGTAAAATCATAAACGGACTGGTCACCAACCTTAAGGACAGCATATGAGCGAGAACCCTTCCATCTGGGGCGAGCTGGCAGGCCTGACTCTCACTAAGGGTCACGGCACCGGTAACGACTTCATTTTTCTGACGGACGAGAACGCAGAAATTGCCCTCACCCCCGAGCTGGTAGCCCGCGCCTGCGACCGACACTTCGGCATTGGTGCGGACGGCTTCATTCGTGCTGCCCGTAGCACCGCCTCCCGCGCGGGCCAGAAGCTGCTCGAGGAGCACCCGGACGCTGTCTGGTTCATGGACTACCGCAATGGTGACGGCTCTATCGCAGAGATGTGCGGCAACGGCGTGCGTGCGTTCGTGGAGTACCTGCGCACTGAGGGCCTGATTGAGCTTGAGGTGGGCGAGACCGTCAAGATCGGTACCCGCGCCGGCGTGAAGACCGTCGCACGCACCGAAGAAGGCTACGCGATTGACATGGGTCCGTGGAGCTTCATTCACGGTGACGCTGCCCGCGAGGGTGGCGAGGACTGCCTGGTGTCTGCTCGCGGCCTGAAGACTCCGCGTGCTGGCCTGTCCATTTCGATGGGTAACCCGCATACCGTGGTGATGCTCGGCTCCGACGGTAAGCTGGACGGCCTGGACCTGCACAGCCTGCCTCAGGTGAACCCCGCCCCGGTCAACGGTACGAACGTTGAGTTTGTGGTGCCGGTCGACCTGGACGTTGAGAGCGGCGCGCAGGTGGGTGCTATCCGTATGCGCGTGCACGAACGCGGCGTGGGCGAGACTCTGTCCTGCGGTACCGGCGCGTGTGCGGCTGCTGCTGCGACTCGTTTCTGGGGCGGCGAGGAAGCACCGGATGAGTGGCTGGTGCATGTGCCCGGCGGTACCCTCGCGGTGACTTTCGTGCTGGGCCCGGATGACCTGGAGCATGTTGTTCTGGCTGGTCCGGCGCAGATGGTTGCAACCGTCGTGCTACGATAACGTGCTGTTTTAGAACAGAGATTTTATAGACAAAAGCGGCGGGTGTTTTCTGATAACACATTCAGAAAACACCCGCCGCTTTTACGTTTTTAGCAATGAGCGCCAGAGGATTTAGCGCCAGAGGTTTTAATCCTCGTAGCGGTGCACCTGCAGAATACGGAAGCCCTTCGAGGTCGCATAGCGCGACACCTCAAACTCGCCGGGGTGCAGCTGTCCAAGCTGCGCGTCCATCCACTTCTGCAAAGAATCGGAGCCCAGGTTCTTCTGAACCACCAGGTAGGCGTCACCGCCAGGCGCCAGGCGCGGTAGCCAGGTCAGCAGGATCTCGTGCAGAACCTCCTTGCCCACGCGAATCGGCGGGTTCGACCAGATGGTGTCAAAACGCAGTTCGGGGTCAACCGACTCGGGGGTTCCCACGGTAACGTTGGGCAGGCTGAGAGCGGCGGCGTTGCGTTCGGTCAGGCTAATGGAGCGGGAGTTCACATCCACCGCGTGCACCTGCGCCTGCGGGGCGAGCATCGCCAGGGTCAGGGTAATGGGGCCCCAACCGCAGCCGATGTCGAGCATGCGTTCGCCCTGCGGATCGGGTGCTTCCTGCAGCAAAATAGCGGTGCCCTTATCAATGCCGGAGGGGCTGAAAATGCCGTTAGCTGTGGTGACGGTGACCTTGCGGCCGGCAAGCTCCACCTGCACGGGGCGGGGCTTGAATTCGGTCTCGGGGGTTTCAGAGAAATAATGCTGCTCGCTCATGCTATCCAGTGTACCGGTAGGGCAAGAACACGCCGCACACGGGCAGAGTATGCGCGGGGCGGGTCAGGAGCTTGCACGCCCTGAGCGCACAGGTGACCGAACCCCCTACCTGAAGCGGGCAACGGCGGTAGAATTAGAGTCGTATGAATTCTAAGAACACCCCCGTATCTGATACCGAAAAGCTGCCCAGCGATGAGCAGCTGCGCCGCACCGTAGACCGCGTTCTGGGTCGCTCCCAGGCCACCGCCTCCGTCACGACGTATGACGCCGCCGGTACCGCGCACCACAGCGATAACTCCTCCAGCACGCACGGCAACACTAGCCGCCGTGTGCTGGATACTCGCGCACGCGAAATTTCTGACGTTCAGCGCGAACACTCTGAATATGACGGTGACCAGGAGGACCTTGCCGAGCGCCGCGCACTGCGCCGTATCGCGAACCTCTCCACCGAGCTTGAAGACGTCACCGAGGTTGAGTACCGCCAGCTGCGCCTGGAGCGTGTGGTGCTTGCCGGCCTGTGGACTGAGGGCACCGTCGAGGATGCCGAGAACTCCCTGCGTGAGCTCGCGGCACTGGCTGAAACCGCAGGTTCCGAGGTTCTGGACGGCCTGGTTCAGCGCCGCCTCAAGCCGGACCCCGGTACCTTCCTTGGCTCCGGTAAGGCGCTCGAACTCAAGGACATTGTGGAGGCGACCGGCGCCGACACCGTGATTGTCGACTCCGAACTGGCGCCCTCTCAGCGTCGTGCCCTCGAAGACATTGTGAAGGTCAAGGTCATTGACCGCACCGCCCTGATTCTCGACATTTTCGCTCAGCACGCTAAGTCCCGCGAGGGTAAGGCGCAGGTTGAGCTGGCTCAGCTGGAGTACATGCTGCCGCGTCTGCGTGGTTGGGGTGCGTCCCTGTCCCGTCAGGCGGGTGGCCGTGCCGCAGCCGGTGAGGGTATCGGTTCGCGTGGTCCCGGTGAAACCAAGATTGAGATGGACCGCCGCCGCCTGCGCGCTCGCATGGCGAAGCTGAAGCGTGAGATTGCTGCGATGGCGCCGGCGCGTGAGACGAAGCGCCTGAACCGCCGCCGTAACCGTGTGCCTTCGGTGGCTATTGCCGGGTACACGAACGCGGGTAAGTCCTCCCTGCTGAACCGTCTGACCGACGCGGGCGTGCTCGTGGAGAACGCCCTGTTTGCGACCCTGGACCCGACCGTCCGTAAGGCTCAGACCCCGGACGGCATCGGCTACACCCTCTCCGACACGGTGGGTTTCGTGCGCTCGCTGCCGACCCAGCTGGTGGAGGCGTTCCGCTCCACCCTGGAAGAGGTCGCCGACGCTGACGTGATCCTGCACGTGGTGGATGCTTCGCACCCGGACCCGGAGGGGCAGATTCGCGCTGTCCGCGAGGTCATCGCGGAGGTTGACGCCCGCCATATCCCCGAGATCATTGTGCTGAATAAGGCGGACGCCGCCGACCCGTTCGTGCTGGAGCGTATGCGTCAGCGCGAGCCGGAGCACGTGATTGTTTCGGCGCGTACCGGTGAGGGCATTGAGGAGCTGAAGCAGAAGATTGCGGACACCATTCCGCGCCCCTCCATTGAGGTGAAGCTGCTGATTCCGTACTCGCACGGTGAGATTATTTCGCGCCTGCACGAATGGGACGCCGAAATTAAGAGCACCGATTTCGTATCGGACGGCACCTTCGTGGTGGCTCTGGTCCGTGAGGATGTCGCCTCCGAACTGTCCGAGTATGTGCTGGAGGGCGACCTGCTGGAGGTCCTGGAAGAGGAACTTGCGGAGGCGCACGCCCTGGCTGAAGCGACCGCTTCTGTTTCCGAGCAGTCCTCTACCCCCGAGGCTCTCTAAGGGCGGATGAGCGTGACCGAGAGCATCAACGCGCCCAAAAACACCCCGGGAACTGTGCCCGGATTGGCGACCGACGGCACCCGATTCACCGGGCAGGAGTTTGAGACCCTGCCCGGTGCGAAGGATGCCCTGACCCTGCTGGACGAGGCGGTTGCCGCCACCGGCGGTCAGAACCGTGCCGGTCAGCGCACCATGGCGGCGCATGTGGCGCAGGCTCTTGAGCTGCAGCGTCACCTGCTGGTTCAGGCGGGTACCGGTACCGGTAAGTCCCTGGGCTACCTGGTTCCTGCCCTGGCGCGTGTGGGGGAATCGGACCAGCCGATTGTGGTTGCGACGGCGACCCTCGCCCTGCAGGCGCAGATCGTGAACCGTGATATTCCGCGTCTTCTGGAAGCGCTGGAGCCGCGTCCGGAGTCGCAGGCGCAGGTGGCTCTGCTCAAGGGCCGTAATAACTACCTGTGCCTGCACAAGCTGGAGGGCGGCTACCCGGAAGACGAGCCGGATGCTCTCTTTGACATGCCTTCTTCGACCTCCCGCGTGGGCGAGGAAGTGGTGCGTCTGCGCGAGTGGGCTGACCGCACTGAGACCGGTGACCGTGACGAGCTGAAGCCCGGCGTCTCTGACCGCGCATGGGCTCAGGTATCGGTCAGTGCCGCCGAGTGTCTGGGTCGCCGCTGCCCGCTGGTGGAAGAGTGCTTTAGCGAGATGGCGCGTGGCCGTGCCGCTGAGGCTGATATTGTCATCACGAACCACGCCCTGCTGGCGATTAACGCTTTCGAGGGCATGAAGGTTCTGCCCGAGCACGAGACCGTCATCATCGACGAGGCCCACGAGCTGGTGGACCGCGTGACCGGTGCCGTGTCTGGTTCTTTGACGGTTGCGATGGTTCGCCGTGCGGTGCGTAGCGTGAAGAAGCATTCGAAGGCTGATTCCGGGGCCCTGGAGATGGCGGCAGGCACCCTGGAGACCGCGTTCGAGGGGCTTGCCGAGGGCCTGCTGAAAGGTCTGGACGGTCGCCTTTTGACCGCTATTTCTGCGGTCAATGATGCCGCCCGCACTGCCCTGTCCGATACCAAGCCGGACGGTCAGGACGTTGATGCCGGCCTGCAGATGGCGCGCTCGCGTGTCTCTGAGGTGCACGACATGAGTAGCCGCATTCTGGAGGCTTCGGGCGAGCAAGACGTGCTGTGGATTTCTCGTCAGGGTGGTTGGGAGAACGGCCGCTATGTGGCTGCTTCCGATACCGATCCGGCGACCCTGAATATCGCTCCGTTGAGCGTTGGCCTGCAGCTACGTGACGGCCTGTTCGCTGACCGCACCGTGATTCTGACGAGTGCGACCCTGACAGTGGGTGACTCTTTCGAGGTTGCCGCCGGTGCCCTGGGGTTGCAGGGCGAGGGCGCGCCGCGCTGGACGAGCATCGACGTAGGTTCGCCGTTCGACTACCGCAAACAGGGCATCATGTACGTCGCCGGGGATTTGAAACCTCCGGTATTCGGTGTGCATGAGGGGCAGCTGGAGCGCCTGCGTGAGCTGTGCGAGGCCTCGGAGGGCGGTGCCCTGGGCCTGTTCTCCTCGAAGCGTGCCGCCGAGCGTGCCGCCGAGTACATGCGTGAGCACAGCGACCTGAACATTCTTCTGCAGGGCGAGTCTTCGCTCAAGGCTCTGGTGGAGGAGTTCAGCGAGGACGTTGACTCGTGCCTCTTCGGTACGATGAGCCTGTGGCAGGGCGTGGACGTTCCCGGTGACTCTTGCCGCCTGGTGGTGATGGACCGCATTCCGTTCCCGCGCCCGGATGACCCGATTGCGCAGGCTCGTACGGAGGCGGTGAACCGTCACCGCGGTAACGGCTTTATGGCGGTTTCTGCTCACCACGCGGCGATTCGTATGGCGCAGGGCGCGGGTCGCCTGATCCGTTCGGTGTCTGACCGCGGCGTGGTGGCTGTACTGGATTCTCGTGTGGCGACTAAACGTTACGGCGGTTTCTTGATGAAGGCGATGCCGCCGATGTGGTCGACGCAGAATAAGGCAGCCGTGATTGGTGCGCTGGCTCGTCTTTCGGCGAGTATTGAGCGTTAGCTCGGGCGAGATCCATTCCTTGCCGCGCCGCCGCCCCGTTTTGGGCATATAAATTTAGACATATAGAAATCACCCCGGTGATACGTGAACGTTTACGTATCACCGGGGTGATTTCTATAGAGAGCTAAGAGCCCTAACGGTTATGTCTGTTAGAAGCCGTGCTGTTTAGAACCAGCTTCTTTTAGAAGCTGTGCTGTTGAGAGCCCGCGTCTTCTAGAGACTGCAATTTTTAGAGACTTGTATCTTCTAGAGACTACGCAGCACGGAGACGACCTTACCCATAACGGTTGCGCGGTCGCCCATAATCGGCTCGTAGTTAGAGTTGCGCGGCATGAGCCAGGTGTGGCCGTCAACCTGACGGAACACCTTTACGGTTGCTTCATCGTCGAGCAGAGCAGCAACGATATCGCCGTTGTCTGCGGTGTGCTGCTCGCGGACAACCACCCAGTCGCCGTCGCAGATTGCGGCGTCAATCATGGAATCGCCCTTGACCTTGAGCATGAAGAGCTTGCCGTTACCGACCAGCTGGCGGGGCAGGGCGAGCACATCTTCCACGGACTGCTCGGCGGTGATGGGACCACCCGCTGCAATTCGTCCAACCAGGGGAACGGGTACGAGGTCTTCATCGCCGACTTCGAAGTTCGGCAGCTCGGGCAGGGAAGAGGAAGCGCTACCGTGGATGCCGACGCCGTTCTCATCCAGCACCTCAATGGCGCGGGGGAGCTTGGGGTCGCGGCGAATGTAGCCCATGGTCTCGAGGCGGCCGAGCTGGTGAGTGACCGAGGACAGGGACGCAAGACCCACCATGTCACCAATCTGACGCATGGACGGCGGGTAACCCTTTTGTTCAATCTCGGTGCGGATCGCGTCAAGAATCTTCTGCTGGCGCGCGGTCAGCGCCGGACGGGGTGCTGTTGCCATTTCTTTTCCTTCGGTCTGTGCCCCGATTTCTGTATTCCGGTCTCTGCAGTCTGTTTGAGACACAGTCCGGTCGGGGCACGGATGGGTGCTTCACACGTTTTCCGATGGTGTCCTAAAAATTTTTTTGGTTCTGCTGAAATTGGTCTTATCTCGTCAGGGGGTGGAGGAATTCTATCCGTGCCGGAGCGATACGCGGGCAACGAGTATGCGCCTCCGCCCTATAAAACTCAGTCAGCAGCACCTGCATTTAGATACAGAACCAAGCTGTAACGGGTACAGAAACCTGCTGTGAGTAGGACTCATCAGGAGCGTGTGGAACGTCTCTTGACACCAGTGTAGAACACTACACCGAAAAACTCAAACAAATATTCTAGATTTTTTCTTCGAAACTCGAAGAAATTTTTAGTACATCTCTGCTAGACTTTAGAACAAGAGTTCGTATATACTCTTGAATCTCTCCTGAAATTCAGGATTTACGGGTGAATGTTCGAAAAATATTCGAAGATTCGACCCGGAGTCTTCCAGGAGGGGCGAGTGAAGGAGTGTTCGAATGTATTCGAATCCTCTGCCTCTCTCTTCGCACGATCTACCCCGGATGCTCTAGGGAGCATCCGGCGAAGAGAGAGCGCAGGGGATGGGGTGTTGGGGCGACCCAGCGCAACCCGGTGCATCCGGCGCTCTGACCTAACTAGAGAATAGCTACCCAATAGTTATCGCCTAACAATCACCACTCCATAGTTATCACTCAACTAGGACCTTCGAGCGGGTATCGCTCGGCATTGCTAGACCCGCGGGGTAACCCCGGGGCGAGCTAAGAGAAAGGAACCACAATGACTACTGCAGCACCTATTGCTTCTCGTGGCACTTCTGCACACCTTCCGGCAGGTTTGGTGGTACTTCACCCCGCCCGCACTACCCAGCGTCACACGCGTGTGACTTCTTCTCCTCAGTCTGTTCGCTCTTCTCGTGCGGCTCATGCACCCCGTCCCGCGCAGGTGGCTCAGCCTACCCACGCTCCCACCGTATCTGCCCCCGCTGTTTCTGCTCAGAAGTCCGCACCGGTTCGCCCTGTAGCTTCTGAGACGCAGGCTGCTTCTGATGCACAGGCGCCTAGCGTGAAGAGTGCTCTTCTGGCTAGGGGAGGCGAACTTCTGCGCTCTGTTCCCGCTTCTATTCGTCGTCTCGGTACTCCGCGCGGTTTCCTGAAGGGTCTGCCCCTGCTGACCCTGGCGGCGCTGATTGTGCTCGGCGCTATTAGCTTTTTCGGTCCGGCGGCTTCTGCTTCCGTGGAGAATGCTTCGGTGACTCGAACTGTCGTCGTGGTCAAGCACGGCGAGACCCTGTGGGATATTGCTCGAGAGGTCAATCCGCAGGGTGACACCCGTGATACTGTGGTTCGTATTATGGAGTTGAACTCGCTGACCAGCACCTCTGTTGATGCCGGTCAGCGTCTGGAAATTCCTCAGACTCAGCGCTAAGCATGGACCCGTGTGTGGTTGGCTTCTGCATGAGGTTGATGTCTTGACTCCGAATCCTTCATCTCTCAAGCTAGAGTGCTTGAACCGAATTCTGAGCCTATGAAATAGGAGCGCACCGATGCCTGTCCCCGCTGAATCCAGAGCCGTCGAAACTGAAACTGTGCAGAGCACTCGTCCTGTGGTTGCCGTCTTGGGCGAACCTGGAACCCGTGGCGCCCTGGTGAAGCTCCTCCAGGATGCGGGGGCGGACGTTATCGTCACTACCGTGCCCGATCAGCTACGTGAGGCTGACGGCATGGTGGTTGCTGGCGGTGTGAGCTCTCTCGAGGCGTACGAAGATCTGAAAGCTAAGGACGCTGAGCGCGTGATTGGCCGCCGCGTGGCGGGTGGTCGTCCGGTGCTGGCTGCCGGCGCAGCGCTGAGCTGTCTTTTTGACTCTATTACGGTGGAGCATCCGCAGATGGGTCAGGTTCAGGTGCAGTGCATGGGGGAGTGGCCCGGCGAGAGTGTGGAGCTTTCTACCCGCGACCTGATGCCCGGAACTTCCGCTCTGAGCCCGTCTGCCGATAGCGCGCTGCTCAAGGACCTTGAGGGTGAGGCTCACTTCAAGTCCGAGCACGGTGTTTTTGAGTGGGCTTTTGACCAGAGCATTGAATATATCGCCCCTCCCGCGGTGACCTGGACGGCAACCGAACCCGCCTATATTGCGGCGGTTGAGAACGGCCCGCTGACGGCGGTGCAGTTCTGCCCGGTAGGTTCTGGTGAGCTGGGTGCGGAGTTTATGCGCCGCTGGGTCGCCTCCCTTGCTGTGACCGGTCGTCTGTCTTCTGGCGACTCCGCTACTGCTGCAGGAGGTAACTAATGTCTGCACCCGTTCTTGAACTTCTACCTGCCGTCGATATTTCCGAAGGCTACGCGGTGCGCCCGGTGGGTGGCACCCTGTCCGGTGGTGAGCAGCGCCTCGACCCGGTGGAGGCGGCTCTGACCTGGGTGAAGGCGGGTACCCGCTGGATTCACCTGGTTGACCTTGATTTGGCGTTTGGCCGCGGCACGAATACTGAGGTTTTGGCTGAGGTGGTAGCCGCCGTCCGTGCCGAGAATGCCCGAACGGGCTCCGCTCCGGTTCGTATCCAGGTCAGCGGCGGCGTTCGTAATGCTGAGAGCCTGGAGCGCGCCCTGAGTCTGAACCCGGACCGCGTGAACGTGACCAGTGCGGCTCTGGCAGATTCTTCCTGGCTTGAAAGCACCCTGGCTCGCTACGCGGATTCTGATCTTTTGGCTCTTGGCCTGGACGCCCGTTACAACCTCGAGCTTGGCTGGGTGACGGTGGCTCGCGGTACCGAATGGTCGGGTCCTGACCTGGCGGAGGCGCTGGCTTGGCTGGAGGGCGCGGGCGTGCGCCGCTATATTGTTACGGACGTGAGCAAGGATGGCTCTCTGGCGGGTCCCGGTGCGGAGCTGTTGGATGAGGTGCTGGCTCAGACTGCCTGCCGGGTGGTGGCGTCCGGTGGTGTGGCGTCGCTGGCTGATCTTGAGAAGCTGCGTTCCATGGTGCCTTATGGGCTGGAGGGCGTGGTGCTTGGTAAGGCACTGTATGTGGGGAACTTTAGTTTTGAGCAGGCTCTTGAGGCCGCTGGCTCCCGCTAAAGCTTCCGGTTCGCTCTAGCCCGCATATTTAGTCCATGCAGGTTTCTCGTCCGCACAGACTTTATACATAACGAAGCCCCGTCTCCCTCATCGTGAGGGAGACGGGGCTTCGCTGTAAGTAGACCAGATGCGGCTTGGCGGCCCGAGCGGGTTAGAAACCTGGTTTAGTAGACCGGGCCGGTGAGCTTTTCACCGGGGCCCTTGCCGGGCTCGTCCGGGAAGGGGGATGCTTCGCGGAATGCGAGTTGCAGGGTGCGCAGGCCGTCGCGCAGGGGTGCTGCGTGCTGGGAGCCGATTTCGGGTGCTGCTGCGGTGACGAGGCCTGCCAGTGCAGTGATGAGCTTGCGCGCTTCGTCGAGGTCCTTGAGGTCGTCGGCGTTTTCGTCGGCTGCGAGGCCGCACTTGACGGCTGCGGCGCTCATCATGTGGATGGCTGCGGAGCTGATGATTTCGATGGCGGGTACGTCTGCGATGTCGCGCAGCTGTTCGTTGACGGCCTCGACCTGCTCTTCGGTGAGTTCGGTGTGGCCGTGTACGGGGGTTTCTTCTTCCGCGGTGAAGCGGAAACTCGTGTTTTCAGTGCTCATAGTCCTAGAATCTCATATTTCGTTTGTTTCGGTAAATGCGTCCTTAAGAGTGGGCGCCTCTTGGACTTTCCGCGAGATGTCCCGCATTTTTTTATGGTGTTTTGCGTCTATTTCCTTGCGTCTGTCGGGGATTCTGCGGTATGGTTGTAGGCAGTTTGCAAGTGGAGCATGCCTCCCACCCGGTTGACCGCCGCAGGCGTTTGTTTGCGAGTTTTGAGGTGAACGGGTTCGTCCGCCGCTTTCGGCGTACGCTGGTTTGTGCCTCCGCTTGTGTAACTGCGGGGGCTTTTTTAGTGCCCGCAACGGATAGTATTCACGGGGAAACCCACAGAGCACAGGAGCTAGTCATTAGCGAACCACGCATTAACGATCGTATCCGCGTTCCCGAGGTCCGTCTTGTCGGTCCCGGTGGCGAGCAGGTAGGCGTTGTCCCTCTGAAGGACGCTCTGCGTCTGGCTGAGGACGCCGAACTCGACCTGGTCGAGGTTGCCCCGAACGCGAAGCCGCCCGTGTGCAAGCTCATGGATTACGGTAAGTACAAGTACGAAGCCGCAATCAAGGCTCGTGAATCCCGCAAGAAGCAGGCTAATGCCGTTCTGAAGGAGATCCGTTTCCGCCTGAAGATTGATACCCACGACTACGAAACCAAGGTTGGACACGCTCGTCGTTTCCTTTCCGGTGGTGACAAGGTCAAGGCAATGATTCAGTTCCGTGGTCGTGAGCAGCAGCGCCCCGAGATGGGTGTGCGTCTGCTGGAGCGTCTGGCGGCTGAGCTGGCTGAGGTGAGCACCGTTGAGTCTCGCCCCCGTCAGGATGGCCGCAACATGGTGATGGTTCTGGCTCCGCTTCGCGGTAAGGCAGAGGCTCGCCGTGAGCAGGGCGCCGGCGGTCGCAAGGGTCGCGAGCGTATTGACACGACCAAGGCGAAGCCCGTAACTAATTCTCTGGCAGACGCTATGCCTGCCGAGTTGAAGGCGCAGGCTTCCGCCGAGTAGGGAACCGGGTCGTCACTTTAGGATGGGCACGCGCCTCCACCGTTGGGTGGGTGTTGCGGGTTCACCCGGTGCCGGTTCCGAGGCACCTCGCGAGGGGTGCCTCACCTTTGGTCCTTGGGGCTGATGCGTGTATCGCTCAACCCCACTAAGCTACCCCGCTGTTGTGGCGGGGGATGAATGTAAGGAGAACGGCAGCTATGCCGAAGCAGAAGACCCACTCTGGTGCTAAGAAGCGCTTCAAGCTCACCGGTAGCGGCAAGGTTAAGCGCCAGCAGGCGAACCGTCGCCACTACCTGGAGCACAAGTCCTCTCGTCTGACCCGTCGTCTGGCTTCTGACCAGATCGTTACCGGCGGCCAGGCAAAGGTTGTCAAGAAGATGCTGGGTAAGTAAGCAACGCTTACTCTCTGCACCTGGCGCACCGATAGTGGTGCGCACTGATTAAAGACTCGCTCCTGTTCAGCGTGATATGTGAGCTGTTCAGGACATAAGACGAAGGAGACACACGTGGCACGTGTGAAGCGCGCGGTTAACGCGCACAAGAAGCGCCGTACTATTCTCGATCGTGCATCCGGCTACCGCGGTCAGCGTTCTCGCCTGTACCGTAAGGCTAAGGAGCAGGTCACTCACTCGCTGGTTTACAGCTACGACCACCGTCGTAAGAAGAAGGGTGACTTCCGTCGCCTGTGGATTCAGCGTATTAACGCTGCTTCCCGCGCACAGGGCCTGACCTACAACCGCTTCATCCAGGGCCTGAAGGCTGCTGGTGTTGAGGTTGACCGCCGTATGCTGGCTGAGCTGGCTGTTAACGAGCCCGCTGCCTTCAACGCACTGGTTGAGATTGCTAAGAACAACCTGCCCGAGGACACCTCGGCTCCCAAGGCTTAATTAGCCTAGGTTGTGTTCTTACCTCGAAGATCTAGGTTCGGGGTAGGATGCTTAAGCGTCGTGAGCGGCCGTCTGCACTTTTGAGTGTGGGCGGTCGCTTTCTGCGTATCTGGGGGGCGCTGGTGACTGTTCTGCGTTTTTGGGTGCGTCTTTGCCTGTACCCTTTAAGAGTGAACTTTTTTGAACGTATTAGTACCCCCGTTGTGATGTCCAATCCGCAGGCAGATCGTGTGCGCGATATTGCGAAGCTGCGTACCCGCGCTGCCCGCACGAAGAAGGGCCAGTTCCTGGTGGAAGGCCCGCAGGCTGTGCGTGAGGCGTTGAAGGCGCATCTGAAGAAGCCGATTCTGGATGCTGTCTACGTTACGGAGGCGGCTTTTGACCGTCATGAGGATATTGCTGAGCTGCTGGAGCAGGTGTACGGCACTCCCACCCCGGAGGAGGGCCGCCGCGTTTTTATGCGTGTGGTGACCGATGAGGTGCTGGAGGCGATGGCTGATTCGGTGAGCCCGCAGGGTATTATTGCGGTTTCCTTTATGGTGGATGCGTCGTTCTCGCTGCTGTGGGGTGAGGGCGCGCTGAACCCGAAGCTGATTGCTGTGCTGTCTCGTGTGCAGGATCCGGGTAATGCGGGCACGATTCTTCGTGTGGCTGATGCTGCCGGCGCGGACCTGGTGATTACGACTAAGGGTTCGGTTGATTTGTATAACCCGAAGACGGTGCGTTCTACTGCGGGTTCGCTGTTCCACGTGCCGATTATTCAGGGCGTACAGCTGGAGGATTTCGCGGAGGACGTGAAGTCTCAGGGTACCGCTGTGTTGGCTGCTGACGGCTATGGTGCGGTGAATCTGCAGGAGCTGAGTGAGTACACTGCGGCTCGTCGTGCCGGTGTGGAGGCGAGCGCCCCCTCCGGTGTGAAGGGTAATTTTGATCTTTCAAAGCCGACGATGTGGCTTTTCGGGAATGAAGCTCAGGGCCTGAACGCTGAAGAGAAGGCAGCGGCGACCATGCGCGTGGCTGTTCCTGTCTATGGTTCGGCTGAGTCTTTGAATGTGGGTACGGCTGCTGCTGTGTGCCTATATGCTTCGGCGATGGCTCAGCGCGGCATGTCCCGCTAGTTTTTCTAGGGTTTGGGCGGTTCGTGGCTGTGGTGCAGCGGCGGGCCGCCTTCGCCTCATAGTTTTAGAGTTTTGGTTTAGGGCTGTAGAAAGGGAATTATGTCTGCTCCTTCTGGTCATTCGGGTTCGGGCGCGATTATTGCCGCGCTGGGCGCGAATCTGGGTATTGCGGTGCTGAAGTTTTTGGCTTTTGCGCTGACTCGTTCTTCGTCGATGTTGGCGGAGGCTATTCATTCGGTGGCTGACTCGGGTAATCAGCTTCTGCTTCTTCTGGGCGGTCGTGCTTCGCAGAAGCAGGCTGATGAGGAGCACCCGTTTGGTTATGGTCGTAACCGCTATATTTACGCGTTTATTGTGTCGATTATTATCTTTGCCCTGGGTGGCTTGTTCGCCCTGTATGAGGGTTATGAGAAGCTGCATGACCCGCACGGTATTACTGAGTGGCAGTGGGTTCCGGTGGCTGTTCTGGTGGGTTCGATCCTGCTGGAGGGTAATTCGTTCCGCGTGGCGGTGAAGGAGTCGCGTGAGCTGAAGGGCAAGCAGAGCTGGATGCGTTTCTTGCGTACTTCGAAGAACCCGGAGCTTCCGGTGCTTCTGCTGGAGGACGCGGGTGCGCTGCTGGGTCTGATTTTTGCGCTCTTTGGCGTGGGTCTGACCCTGCTGACCGGTAATGGCCTGTGGGATGCGTTCGGCACCCTGGCTATTGGTGTGCTGCTGGTCTTTATTGCTGTGTTCCTTGCGGTGGAGATGAAGTCGCTGATTTTGGGTGAGGCTGCTTCGCCGGAGGATTTGGCGAAGATTCGTGCGGCGATTGAGGATGGCGATAGCGAGCGCATTATCCACATTAAGACTGTGCACCTGGGTCCTGAGGAGATTCTGGTGGCGGCAAAGATTCGCATTCATGATGCTGACACCGGCCGCGCGGTTGCTGATGAGATTGACGCGGCTGAGGTACGTATTCGTGAGGCAGTTCCTGCGGCACGCATCATTTATTTGGAGCCGGATATTTTCCGGGCTTAGTTCTAGGAGATTTTCGTTATGACCGTTGAGATGATCGTTGATGGTTTGCTAAAGATTTTCGTTGGCCTGATCATTCTTTTGGTGTACCTGCGTCTGACTCACCGTTCTCAGGCGGGGCACCAGACCCCGATTGATACCATCGGTAACTTTGTCATCGGTGGTGTGTTCGGTGGCGTGTTGTACAGCACGCAGATTAGCCTGTTCTACTTTGTCATCTACATGGTGTTTACGCTGTGCATGATTCAGCTGCTGAACGTGGCGACGACGAAGGTTCGTTTTCTGCATATGGCGGTGCGTGAGCAGCGCGTGCCGGTCATTACGGATGGTGATATCGATATTAAGAGCTTCCAGCAGGCAGATGTGGTTCTTGATCCGATGCGCCTGATTGCTGACCTTCGTGCGCAGGGTATTTACGACCTGGAAGACATTGAGTTCGCTCAGATTGAACCGAACGGTGCGCTGAGCGTGATCCGTAAGGGTGACGGTGTGCCGAACTTTGCTCTGATTGTGAAGGGTAGCTTGGTCACTCGCGATATTGCGGATGCGCACAAGACCGAGGATTGGGTGTACCTGCAGTTGCGTGCGGCTGAGGTCGAACTTGAGGATGTCTTCCTCATGGAGTTCAAGAACGGTAACCGCCTGCTGATTCTGCTGAATGACGGCACTAATATTCGCCGTGAGGTAGCAGAGGCCTCGAATATGAATGATGAGGAAGAAGAGTGGCAGGAAGGCGTGGAGGAAGCTCCCGAGCCTGAGGATACTGAGGATGCAGAGCAGGAAGTAGCGGAGCACGCTGCTGAGGATGCGCATCCGATGAAGGATTCTAAAGCGTAGAAGAAGGTAGAGAAAGATGAGTGAAGTGTCGCCCTCGTTTGAGGTTCAGGTGGTTGGCGCCGCCGTGGTCGATTCTTTGGTGGCTCCGACCCGTATGCTGGTGGCTCAGCGTTCTGAGCCGCAGACTGTTGCCGGCATGTGGGAGTTCCCGGGCGGTAAGGTCGAGCCGGGGGAGAGCTGCGAGCAGGCGCTGGTGCGTGAGCTGAAAGAGGAGCTGGGGGTGCAGGCGCGTTTGGGTGCTGAGGTGCCCGGCGCGTACCCGCAGGGTTGGCGTCTGAGCGAGCGTCTGGCGATGCGCGTGTTCTTCGCGGAGATTCTTTCGGGTACTCCGGATACTTTGGAAGATCATAGTGCTCTGCGGTGGATGCCGTTGCCGAAGTCTAAGGATGACGCGCAGGCGTACGATGACCTGCTGGGTTTGCCGTGGATTCCTGCTGACTTCCCGATTGTGGAAGCGCTCCTGCAGCAGCTGCAGGATGCAGGTACTGGCGAGGCGTAGACCCAAGGTCTGACCTAATGCTCTGCGCTAGTTCGTTGCGAGGCTAAGTCACCGTTATGTGACACGTTCGCGGCGGTAACAGGATAAATTTTCTCTATCTTTTTTGACACTGTTTGAAGGTGGGATTCCCTGTGGGGAGTCCCGCCTTTATTCATATTTTGAGGGCGATTTATGCGCCAGGTGATTCTGACTTGTGTATTTGTTGGGGAGGGGATTTTGTCATATATGGGTTCGACACGGATACATACTTTGGAAACCAATCGGTAGGCGGGTAGTATTGAGGGAGAAATCACATACGTATTGGGAGACAATGATGACTGCTCAACCCCCGTTTGATCCGGGTGCCTACCGCTCCGACGCGGTTCCCTCGGACACTCAAGCTATTTATATTCAGGAAGGCGGCGCTGAGCCGCGCGGAATTCTGTTCCATTCGCCGACCAAGCACCCGAAGATTCTGCGACTGCAGGAGATTATGATTGTCTCCGCGCTGCTCTGCTTGATTCACGGTGTTATTTCCTCGTTCGCACCGGATAACCTGTCCCCGCTGAAGGGCCTGCCGGAGTTTGGCGTGGCGGGCGGTATTGGCCTGCTGGTCGTCTCTGCGGTCGTGTACATCTGGGTGTACTTCACGATTCAGAAGGGCAAGCGTCTGGGCCTGACCGTTGGCCTGGTGTTTGCAATTCTGGGTGCGTTCGTGGCGATTCTGTCTTTGATTGGTAATGTCATTGACGCTCAGCGTTACGGCTTTGTGCCCCTGTACGCGGCATGGTTTATTGCGAACGTGCTGTGGATTCGTGCTTCTTTCGACCCGGCTGTGAAGCAGGCTCTGAAGTAAGTACAACCCTTCAACCTTGTTGTTGAGGCAATATACCTAAGAACGCCCGGATGGACTATCCGGGCGTTCTGCTGTTTGCGCTTCGTTCTCTGGTCTAAAATGGATAGGATATGCGCCCGTCGCCTGCCCCTGTTCCGCACCCTGTGCGGGTAGCTGGGGGAGAGCAGACGGTGCTGCCTAAGGTGTATAACGAGCCAGCCGGCATAGTGCCGGTGGTATGCAGAGAAGAGTGACAATGACCGATTCCGTGCAGGAACACGAGGGTCTTAACGGCCCGGCTCAGGTTCTCGCCCGCATTGCGCAGGTTCTGGAGGAGAACCCCGAGAACGGCTTGGACGCTATCCGTGAGGCTTTTGAGGCTGAGCGTGAGCGCGCCCGCCAGGAGATTCGCGAGAAGGCTAAGGACTTTGACAGCCTCAAGGAGGTGCGACTGAGATTCTTCGGTGAGAAGGGCATCATGAGCATCGCTAACCGCCAGATGCGTGATCTTCAGAACCAGCACAAGGGCCCGGTGGGTAAGCTGCTGGGTCAGGCTCGTGCAGCCCTGACTGAGGCTATTGAGGCTCGTACCGCTGAGCTGGAGGCTGAGCGTGAGGCTCGCATCCTGGCTGAGGAAGCTGTGGACGTTTCTGCTGCTTCGCCTCGCCGTTCCCTGGGCGGCCGCCACCCGATTGCTCTGATGCAGGAGCGCCTGACCGACATTTTCGTTGGTATGGGTTGGGAAGTTGCTGACGGCCCGGAGCTGGAGTCCGAGTGGTACAACTTTGACGCTCTGAACATTAAGCCGGATCACCCGGCACGCGAAATGCAGGACACTTTCTACGTTGAGCCGAAGAACGCTCACCTGCTGCTGCGCACCCACACCTCCCCGGTGCAGATGCGCTCGCTGCTGTCTCGTGAGCTGCCGCTGTACATTGTGTGCCCCGGCCAGGTGTACCGCACCGATGAGCTGGATGCGACCCACACCCCGGTCTTCCACCAGATTGAGGGCCTTGCCGTGGATAAGGGCCTGACGATGGCTGATCTGAAGGGCACCCTGGAGTACATGGCCCGCGCCATGTTCGGCGAAGAGGCTAAGATTCGCCTGCGCCCGAACTTCTTCCCCTTCACCGAGCCCTCCGCCGAGCTGGACCTGTGGCACCCCAACGCCAAGGGCGGCCCCCAGTGGATCGAGTGGGGTGGCTGCGGCATGGTGAACCCGAACGTGCTGCGTGCCGCCGGCATCGATCCCGAGGAGTACTCGGGCTTCGCGTTCGGTATGGGTATTGAGCGTACCCTCATGTTCCGTAACAACGTCGCCGACATGCACGACATGGTCGAGGGCGACATCCGTTTCTCTGAGCAGTTCGGGATGGAGATCTAAATTATGCGTATTCCCCTGTCATGGCTGCGCGAGTTCGTGCCGGTCGCCGAGGACGCTTCGGCTGAAGATTTGATGGCAACCCTGGTGAAGGTTGGCCTGGAAGAAGAAGACGTTCACCGCCCCACCGACGAGATGTCGGGCCCGATTGTGGTGGGCCAGGTTCTCTCGATGGAACCCGAGACCCACTCCAACGGCAAGACCGTGAACTGGTGCCAGGTGCGCGTGGTTCCGGAGGGTCGGGAGCAGACCCTGACCGGCAAGGGCATCGAGCCCTCCGGCGTGCAGGGCATCATCTGCGGTGCCCACAACTTCAAGCCCGGCGACAAGGTCGTCGTGACCCTGCCCGGCGCCGTGCTGCCCGGCGGTTTCGCGATTACCGCCCGCAAGACCTACGGCCACAAGTCGGCCGGCATGATTGCCTCGACCCGCGAGCTGGGCATCGGCGACGATCACGGCGGCATCCTGGTGCTCTCGACCCTGGGCCTGGACCCCGAGGTCGGCACCGATGCGATGGAGCTGCTGGGCCTGTACGACCAGGCAGCCGAGGTGAACGTGACCCCGGACCGCGGCTACGCATTCTCCCTGCGCGGTATCGCCCGCGAGTGGTCCCACGCAACCGGAACCCCCTTCGAGGACTTCGTGCTCGCCTACGGTGAGCGCGCTCCCGAGGCGAACTCCTCCGGTTACCCGGTGGCCCTGCGTGACGAGGCCCCGATTCACGGTAACCCGGGTTGCGTGCGCTTCGTGATGCGCGAGGTATCCGGCGTGAAGGCCGAGACCCCGGTTCCGACCTGGATGTCCTCGCGTCTGCGTCTGGCGGGTGTGCGCTCGCTGTCGCTGCCGGTGGATATTTCGAACTATGTGATGCTGGAGACCGGTCAGCCGCTGCACTTCTACGATGCTGACAAGGTTCAGGGTGAGATTGTGGTGCGCCGCGCTGTTGCTGGCGAGAAGCTGGTGACCCTGGATGGTGTGGAGCGTACTCTGCACCCCGAGGACATCGTTATTGCTGATGATTCTGGCGTGATTGGTCTTGCCGGTGTGATGGGCGGCGCCTCGACTGAGGTGACCGATTCGACCACCCGCATTCTGGTTGAGGCTGCTCGTTTTGATGAGGTGTCGGTGGCTCGCACTGCTCGCCGTCACAAGCTGATTTCTGAGGCGTCGAAGCGTTTTGAGCGTGGCGTTGATCCGCAGATTCAGGCTGCGGCTGCTCAGCGTGCGGTTGAGCTGCTGGTTGAGCTGGCTGGCGCTCAGGTTGAGCCGGGCGTTACTGACGTGTCCCTCGGCTATGAGCCGGTCGTGATTGACCTGCCGGTTGATTACACTGCCGGTCGTATCGGCGTGGACTACTCGCCGGAGCAGATTGAGTCCTGCCTGCGTGAGATTGGTTGCTCGGTGGAGCGCACCGAGTCCGGTTACGCGGTGACTGTCCCGTCGTGGCGTACTGACCTGCGCGCGAAGGAAGACCTGACCGAGGAAATCGCACGTATCGACGGTTACGAGAACATCCCTTCGACTCTGCCGGTGGCTCCTGCAGGCCGCGGTTACACTCCGGAGCAGGCGGGTAAGCGTCGTGCGCTGAATGCGCTGGCTGCTTCCGGTCTGACTGAGGTGTTTGCGTACCCCTTCGTATCGGCTGATGCGAACAACCTGTGGTCGGCTCCGTGGATGAGCACCCCCGAGAACCCCGTGACTGAGGTTCCTTCGATTCGCCTGGAGAACCCGATTTCTTCGGCTGAGGGTTGGATGCGCCGCTCGCTGCTGCCCGGCCTGGTCGAGGTGCTCAAGCGCAACCTGTCTCGCGGCTTCAAGAACCTGGCCATCTTCGAATCCGGCCACGTGTTCATCCCGGGTGAGAAGCTGGGCTCGGAGTCTATTCCGCCGCTGGGCGCTCGTCCTTCGGATGAGGTCCTGGCTGATCTGAACGCCGGTATTCCGCAGCAGCCCACTTTCATTGCTGGTCTGTTTGCAGGTACTGAGCATGAGGCGATGCCGGGTGCTGCTCCGCGTGCTTACGACTGGCGTGACGCTCTGGACGCTGTGCGTCTGGTGGCTGCTGCTGTGTCGGCTGAGATTCAGGTGCGTAATGGTGTGCACACTGCATTCCACCCGGGCCGCGTGGCTGAGGTGCTGAATGCTGCCGGTGAGCGTGTTGGTTTCGCTGGCGAGTTGCACCCGAAGCTTCTGCAGGAGCTGAACCTGCCGGAGCGTACGTGCGCGTTTGAGCTGGATTTCTCGGCGCTGTTCGCTGGTCGTGTTGAGGCGCATCAGGCTACTCCGGTGCTGACTTTCCCGGCTGCTACTCAGGATGTGGCGCTTCTGGCGGATCGTGACCTGCCTGCTTCTGAGGTGGAGCGTGTTCTGCGTGAGGGTGCTGGCGAGCTGCTGGAGGATATCCGCGTGTTCGATGATTACCGCGGTACCGGCATTGATGAGTCGAAGAAGTCCCTGGCGTTTGCGCTGCGTTTCCGTGCGCCGGATCGTACGCTGACTGCTGATGAGGCGTCGGCTGCTCGTGAGGCTGCTGTGGCTGCGACTGTTGAGCAGCTGGGTGCAGAACCGCGTGTCTAACCGGGTCTAACCCTACGGCGTAACGCCTAGTGCTGACGGGGTGGGAGTCGCTGGCTCCCACCCCGTAGCTTTTGGCATTGCGTGGTGGGTTTACCCGTCGGTGTGTTCATGAAGCGCTGATAAGCGCTTTCCTTGGTGAACTCATGTGGTTATGGGTACCCTAGAAGATAGATGAAGTGAGGGAGAGAGTAATGGCTAATCGAGAGAACTCGCGCGATCAGGACGAGCTGTCGCAGTCTGAGGTCGAAGAAACCTATTTCGAGGATTCTCAGTACGATGACTCTGAGTACGGTGATTCTCACTACGAGGACTCTGAGTATGAGGAGTACGACGAGTACGAGGATTACGACGATGAGGAAGAGAACTCCTCTCTTTTCGCGATGAGTGAGGAAGAGCTGGAGGACCGCCCGGGTGTGAACTGGCTGTCGGTTCTTTCTGCTGCGGTTGCGGTTATTCTTTCCATTATTTTGGCTGTTGTGGGTGTCCGCGCGTTTGCGTCGGTCAATAATAACGCCGAGTATGCCGGTAAGAGCTGGGTTATTCAGGGTACTTATCAGGATTTGACTCCTGACCTGATTACGAAGGGTAATGTGGCTCGCTATAAGGGCAACCTGCCGGCTGATGACGCGCTGAACGGTAAGACCTATGTGTCGAACCTGAAGGATAAGTACCAGGTGACTTCGGGTGCTTCGATTGAGTTCCGTGGTTCGCAGACTGGTGATGTTCCCTCGGAGTTCCCGCGTGAGGTGGACGGCCTGCTGGTGGAGAAGAACGGCAACCTTGAGGTCGTTTACACCGCTGAGAAGGGCACGTTGAAGCCTGTGACTGAGGCAAGCGTGAACGCTGAGCGTTTTGCCGGTATCGCAAGTATTGTTGGTGCGGTGCTGGTACTTTTGCTGGGTCTTGGTTTTGCTGTGTGGCTGAACCGCCGTTCGCGCGATGTTGAGTATGAGGACTTGGATGGTCTGGTGGAGGATGAGCGCTAGGCGTTCTGAGTCCTGAGGATTCACCTCGAAGTTTTGCTGAAGGAGCCTGTTTCCGGCGCACGTGGTGTTGCTGGAGGCGGGCTCCTTTTTCGCGCTCGCCTACCGGAAGGTCTCTTGACCGGCGTAACGCGTCAGCCCACAATGTTCTTGCACGCTATGCATTCATTGCGAGGTTATGCGCCCGAATGTGTAGATACACGCTACATTCGCGGCGTTTTGTGTGACAGCTGGTGAGATAAACCCTGAAAATTCCCCCATATCTTGGAATAATCCATATTTGGCGCGCATATTTATGTGCATATGTATTATCTTGGGTAGTAAAGAATGTTGCGCTGCGCCACCGTTGGGCAGCTCCGTTCTGAATTCGTGATTGGCACCGTAGGAAGAAGAGATATTATGCCTTTCCCCTCGACCAAGATCGCGCGTCAGGCACGCATCGTTGAATTGTTGCAGACCCGACGTGTCCGCTCCCAGGCTGAACTGGCGCAGTACCTGACCGATGATGGTATGAAGGTTACTCAGGCGACCCTTTCCCGCGATCTTGTTGAAATTGGCGCTGAGCGCATCCGTGATGAAGGCGCCGGCTTGATTTATGCTGTGCCGAATTACCCTGCTCGTCGTGGCGGCGGCACTGCACCTGATGCTCGTATGATTTCCCTGTTTAAGGAGCTGCTGATTACCGCTGAGGGTTCGGCGAATATTACGGTTCTGCGTACTCCGCCGGGTGCTGCGCAGTTCTTGGCTTCGTCTATTGATCAGGGCGGTCTTGAAGCGATTATGGGCACTATTGCCGGTGACGATACGGTAATAGTGATTACTCGTGACCCCAATGGTGGGGCTGCGCTTGCCGAGAGCTTCTTGGATTGGTCTGCTGCTCAGTAGTAGCTGGGGCGTATCTTGCGCTGTTCTTCTGATGTTTCGGGGGAGCGGTTGAAGGTACGCCCTTCTGCTGTCTTCGGGCTCTTTGCCGGGCTTCTAGCTCGGCTTCTCTTTTTCTAGATATACCGATTTTTCTGTGGTGAGAGTTTTCTATCATGTCTGAAATGCACGATTCAGCGAACAATATTGCCTACCTTTTGGCGGAGGCTGGTTCCGGTTCTGATTCTGGGGTTAAGGCGGCTTTGACGATTCCGGCTTCTGACTCTGCTGATATGCAGGTGGTGAGCTACGCGCAGTTGGCATCTGCGGCCGCGCAGGTTCAGCGTCATCTGGTGGGGCTGGGTGTTGAGCGTGGTGACCGTGTGGCGTTGTCTATGCCGAATGTGGCGTTGATGCCGGCGTTGTATTACGGCATTGTGGCTGCGGGTGCGATTTGTGTTCCGTTGAATCCGCTGTTGTCGGGTGCTGAGCTGGAGTATCATCTGCGCGATAGCGGGGCGAAGGTGCTTTTTGCTTTTGCGGGTACTCGTCTGGCGTCGGAGGCGACCTCGACGGTGCCGGTGAAGAACGGTTCGGTTCGTTGCGAGATTTTCACCGGGGGAGAGGGCTCACCGGTGGCTCCTTTTGAGGCGCCTGCTGATAGCGCGCTGTCGGATGCTGTTCCGTCGGCTGCTGTTCTGGAGCCTGTCCCGGTAGCGGAGAGCGACCCGGCGATTATTCTCTACACTTCGGGTACGACGGGCAAACCGAAGGGGGCGACGCTGACTCACGCGAATATCCTCTCGAATGCTCGTAGCTGCGTGAGCGTTTTTGGGTTCACCGCTGAGGACGTCATTTTTGGTGGTCTTCCGCTGTTCCATGCGTTCGGTCAGACTGTGTCGATGAACGCGGCGTTTGCGGCGTCGGCTACGGTGGCTCTGCTGCCGCGTTTTACTCCCGATGGTGCGCTGAACCTGATTGAGCGTGCCGGGGTATCGGTGTTGGCTGCGGTTCCGAGCATGTATGTGTCGTTGGCGGCAGCGCTGGAGGCTGAGCCTGAGCGTGCGCGCTCGCTGCGCGGTCGCATCCGTTTCGGTATTTCGGGCGGTTCGCCGCTGCCCGCCCCGGTGCATGCCGCATGGAAGACGCTGATTGAGTGCCCGGTATACGAGGGCTACGGTTTGAGCGAGACCTCGCCGGTGGTTTCCTTTAATCAGGCGGAGTTTGGCATGGTGCTCGGCTCGGTGGGTCGTGTGCTGCCGGGCGTGCAGGTGCAGGTGCGTTGCCCGGAAGGTTCCGAGTGCGCGCCAGGCGTGAGCGGTCAGCTGTGGGTCCGCGGCGAGAATGTGATGGCTGGTTACTGGAATAATCCGGCGGCTACTGCTGAGGTTTTTGACGGCGAGTGGTTTGCGACCGGTGATGTTGCTCGTGTTGATGAGCAGGGCAATATTTTTATTGTGGACCGTATTAAGGACATGGTTCTGCGTAACGGCTATTCGGTGTATCCGCGTGAGATTGAGGATGTTCTCTATACCCATGAGCAGGTGCAGTCGGTAGCTGTGTTGGGCGTGCCGGATGAGCGCGTGGGCGAGGAGGTTGTCGCCGTGGTGATGCCGCGTCCGGGTGCTGATGAGGGCGTGCTGCAGGCGGAGTTGAATGCGTTGGCGCGTACTCGTTTGGCGGCGTATAAGTATCCTCGCCGCTACGTGATGGTGGAGAGCATGCCGCTGGGGCCGACCGGCAAGATTCTTAAGCGTGACTTGCGGGTTGTGATTCAGCGGGGCTAGTCCCGGCAGATGGTTCTTATCGCTCATCTGAGGACAAGCGCGGGTGAAGAGGGTAGAATTTTGTAGGCGGCTTCTACCGCGTTATTGTTCCCGGGTAGTTTTTCCGGGGCTATCCCCTTCACGAAAGAGAGAGCATGAGCGTTCCCGCTTCTGAGGCTTCGCGAACCCCTATTGAGCAGTTGATTCCGACTGCTTGCGCTACGATTCCGAATTACCCGCATGAGGGTATCCTCTTTTACGATGTGACCACTCTCTTCGCTGATGCTGAGGTGTTCAAGGCGTGCATTGATGAGCTGGCTGCTCGTTTTGAGGGTCAGTTTGATGTGGTGGCTGGTGTTGAGGCTCGCGGTTTCTTGCTGGCTTCTGCGCTCGCGTACGCTACGGGCACTGGCATTATGACGGTTCGTAAGGCGGGTAAGCTTCCGCGTGAGACGTACCGTGAGGAGTACGCGCTGGAGTACGGTAGCGCCGCGATCGAGATTCACTGTAGTGATTTCGCGCCGGGCACCCGTGTTCTTCTGCTGGATGATCTGCTGGCGACTGGCGGTACTCTGGTGGCTGCCGCGAAGCTGGTGGAGCGCGCGAACCTGAAGGTTGCCGGCGTTGGTGCTCTTCTGGAGCTGGAGGGCCTGGGCGGTCGTGAGGCGCTGGACGGTTACCGTCTTGAGACGCTGAGCTTGGTCTCTGAGTACCCGCTGCCGTCGAAGTAGTTTTATAGAGTTTGAGGCGTACCGTCCTTTGGGCGTGTGCAGCTGATATTGATGAGGGGTGCCCCGCCGGTTGAGCCGGTGGGGCACTTTTCTGTGGGGGTAATATTTCGGCGCTGCGGAGCCTGTCCTGTAAAATAGTGACCCGTATTTTTGGGTGTCTGTCGCACCCTGTCTTTGAGACACCATAGGTTTAAGGAGCTTACGTGTCATCTGAATCTTTGCCCCAGCAGTCTGCTGATTCTTCGGCGGCTGAGAAGCTGTTTGCTGAGCAGATGGCTGCGGAGCGTGAGTATGTTGCTCGCGTGTATGCCCGTCTGGATGAGCTCCGTGAGGAGACGGCTGAGAAGCTGGCTGCTGTGCGTAAGAATCAGGCGGTGGGCGGTCATCAGAACCGTTCGGAGCGTGACTCTTTTGCTACTCACTATGAGGATCGTTTGGCACAGCTGAATGCTGTGGATTCTCGTCTGACCTTTGGTCGCCTGGATATGGACCGTGAGGGCGCTGATGCGGTGCGTTATATCGGTCGTATCGGTATTACGGATAGCAATCAGCAGCGTCTGCTGATGGACTGGCGTGCCCCGGAGGCGGGTACGTTCTATCAGGCGACTGCTTTCCAGCCGATGGGTGTGCGCCGTCGCCGTCACCTGATGCTTGAGGGCCGCACTGTCGTAAATATTGAGGACGAGGTCTTCGATTCGGAGATGCTGCAGGATGAGGACACCCTCCACGGTGAGGGTGCTCTGCTGGCGGCGTTGAACAAGAAGCGTACCGGCCGCATGGGCGATATTGTGGCGACGATTCAGGCTGAGCAGGATGCGATTATCCGCTCGGAGTTGCCGGGTGTGCGTGTGGTGCAGGGCGGTCCCGGTACCGGTAAGACCGCTGTGGCGCTGCATCGTGCGGCGTACCTGCTGTACACGAACCGTGAGCGCCTGTCGAAGGCGGGCGTGCTGGTGGTTGGTCCGTCGAATTCGTTCATGTGGTACATCGAGCGTGTGCTTCCGTCGCTGGGTGAGACCGGCGTGGTGATGTCTTCGTTGGCGACCCTGTACCCGGGTCTGCGTGCTGTGCCTGAGAAGGACCGTGCGGTTGCCGCGTTGAAGGGCGATTTGCGCATGGTGAAGGTTATTAAGCGTGCGGTTGCGGATCGTCAGAAGGTGCCTGCGCAGGTTCAGCGTCTGAATGTTGAGGGTACTGATGTTGAGCTGACTCCGGAGATGGTTCGTTCGGCTCGTTCTCGTGCTCGTTCAACGGGCAAGCCGCATAATGAGGCTCGTGAGACGTTCGTGAAGATTCTGTTGAAGGAGCTGACCGCGAAGCTGGACGATCAGCTGAACCGTGCGGCGGGTCGTGTGGTGGAGCGTCCGTATCTGCAGGATGATGTGCGTGCTTCGATGGATGTGCGCCGTGCCTTGAACTTGGCGTGGATGCCGCTGTCGCCGGAGACTCTGTTGCGCTCGCTGTTCTCGAAGCCGCACTATCTGGAGTCTGCTACTCGTGAGTTGTCGAAGGCTGAGCGTGAGCTGCTGGCTCGCCCGGCGGATGCCCCCTTTACGGAGGCTGATGTTCCTCTGTTGGATGAGGCTGCTGAGCTTCTGGGTGATTTTTCGAAGGTGACCGGTGCGGCGGCTGCGGCTCGTGCTGCGGCGGAGCATCGCGCGAACCTTGAGAATGCGGCGAAGGCGCTGGAGAATGTTCACCAGTCGCTGGAGGATATTGGCGCTGATGGCGTGATTACTCCTGAGCAGATTGCGATGATGAATGAGGTTCGTGGCGAGCGTATGACGGCTGCGGCTGCGGCTTCTGCTGATCGTACCTGGGCGTATGGCCATATTGTGGTGGATGAGGCTCAGGAGCTCTCGCCGATGCAGTGGCGTCTGCTGATGCGTCGTTGCCCGATGAAGTCGTTCACGATTGTGGGCGATATTGCTCAGGCTTCCTCGGCTGCGGCTGCTTCCTCGTGGTCGCAGGCGTTGGAGCCGTTTGTGGGTGAGCGTTTCACCCTGGAGGAGCTGACGATTAATTACCGTACTCCGGCTCAGATTGCTGAGGCGGCGGTGTCGGTTGCTCAGGCTGCTGGCTATGAGGTGTCTGCGCCTCGTGCGGTGCGTGAGGGCAAGTGGCCTCCGCTGGTTCATGAGGTCGCCTCCGAGTCGGTTGTGGAGCAGACCGTGTCTGTGGTCAGCGAGGAGGTCGCTCATTCGGGTGGCGCTCTGATTGGTGTGGTGTGCCCGCCGAGTCTGTACGTTCAGACGGCTCAGGCTGTGGCTCGTGCTCATGCTGATCGTACGGGTACCGCGCAGACGGCGTTGGAGAATCAGGTGCTGGTTCTGACTCCGTGGGAGGCTAAGGGCCTGGAGTTTGATGTTGTGGTGATTGTTGAGCCGCAGCAGCTGATTGATGATGCTGATGGTGCCGTGGGTGACTTGTATGTGTCGATGACTCGTCCGACTCAGCGCCTGCATATGGTGGGTTCGCGGATGCCCGCGGGCCTGTAGCTCTGTAGCACCTTTCTTGTTATTTCTTTGAGCCGGTGCCGTACCGGTTTGGGCGCTCGCTTGGGTTTTTCTGAGCGTTTGTGCCGGTGCGGTGCTAGGCTTGTTACATATTTTGTTCGAGCGCCTTTGGGCGTTGTTACCTTGTGAATGGGAGAAGCATGTCTGCCGAGATCCTCAACGCGCAGCATAATGACGATACCTTCGAGAATATTTGGCAGGAACTGAAGTGGCGCGGCCTGGTGCACGTGAGCACTGATGAGGCTGCCCTGGAGAAGGCGCTGAGCGAGGAGAGCCTGACTTTCTACACGGGCTATGATCCGACTGCTGCGTCCCTGCACCTGGGTCACTTGGTGCAGCTGCTGGTGATGCGTCGTCTGCAGCTGGCTGGTCACAAGCCGCTGGGTCTGGTGGGTGGTTTCACCGGTTTGATTGGTGATCCGCGTCAGACGTCTGAGCGTGTGCTGAACTCTCCCGAGGTTGTGGCTGAGTGGGTTAAGTCTCTGCGCGCGCAGATTGAGCGTTTCCTCTCGTTCGAGGGTGAGAACGCTGCTCGTATGGTGAATAACCTGGACTGGAGCGGTCAGATGTCTGCTCTGCAGCTGCTGCGCGATGTTGGTAAGCACTTCCGCGTGGGCACCATGGTGAAGAAGGAGATTGTGGCGAAGCGTCTGAACTCTGATGAGGGCATTTCGTACACCGAGTTCTCGTACCAGATTCTGCAGGGCCTGGACTTCCTGGAGCTGAACCGTCGTTTCGGCTGCACCCTGCAGACCGGTGGTTCTGATCAGTGGGGTAACCTGACCAGCGGTACCGAGCTGATCCGTAAGGTCGAGGGTAAGAGCGTTCACGCTATTGGTACCCCGCTGATTACTAACTCTGACGGCACCAAGTTCGGTAAGAGCGAGGGTAACGCTATTTGGCTGAACCCGCAGATGTGCTCGCCGTACGCTTTCTACCAGTTCTGGCTGAACACTGCGGATGCGGATGTGGTGGATCGCCTGAAGGTCTTCACCTTCCTGACTCGTGCTGAGATTGCTGAGTTCGCTGAGAAGGTTGAGAAGGAGCCGTTCAAGCGTGAGGCTCAGAAGACTCTGGCGTACCTGGTGACTTCGCTGGTTCACGGTACTGAGGCTACTGATCAGGCTGTTGCTGCTTCGGAGGCTCTGTTCGGTAAGGGCGATTTCGCCGCTCTGGATGAGGCTACCTTGGAGTCTGTGGTTGCTGAGCTTCCTTCGGCTAAGCTGCCCGAGGATCGCCTGGACATGATTTCTGTTCTGACTGAGCTGGGCTTTGCGAAGTCTAACTCTGAGGCTCGTCGCATTCTGAAGGAGGGCGGCGCTTCGGTGAACGGCGTGAAGGTTCAGGGCGAGGACGCAGCTATTTCTAAGGATGACCTGTTGCACGGTCGTTTTGCGATGGTTCGCCGTGGCAAGAAGAACCAGGGTGCTGTAGAGCTTATCTAGTCTTTTCTGACTTTCTCTATACATATAGAAGGGGGGAGGGGTCTTCTCCACTGAGTAGTCAGTGGGGGAGTGCCCCTCCTTTTCTGTTCTCCTCATGTCCCTACATACGAGTCCTATAGAGAGCCCCTCCGTCAGGAGGGGCTCTTCTTTTATCGTTCTGCTGCCTTCTGGTTCTGGGTTTGCCTTTGTTCGCGAGGGCTTTGGGTGCCTTTCGACCCTGTTTTGGGGATCCAGAGAGGGGGATTCGCAGATTTTTGAGGTTTCTAGAAGTTTTTTTGAAGATTTTCTATCACCCTTAAAACACTCTGACTAGGCACTTTAGTGCCTGGAAGGGTGTTTGAGACCCTTTCAAGGCCCTTTTTGTGTCCTACTTCACCCTTTTTCGGGTTGCAGGGGTGTTTAGGGGTCTGTATAGTTGTATGAGTCGCTGCGGCGAGGAGGAAAAAACGAAGAACTTCTTCGGTGTTTCTCCTAGTCGGAAGCGGTTTGACTG